>CAMNGB010000022.1 GCA_946537835.1 uncultured Erysipelotrichaceae bacterium | reverse complement strand
AGAGGACAATGATCCTGTCCCTGTGGGCATTCTTCCATGGCTTCAGGGAGCCGATCTCGCCGAGCACCCTTTCTTCTGCCGCCTGTCTGACGGCACAGGTGTTGAAGATCAGCACGTCCCCTTCCTCGGGGATTTCGGTGCGGGTATATCCCATCAGTTCCATCATGCCTGCCATCGTTTCGCCGTCACGGACATTGGCCTGGCATCCGTAGGTGCGGATATAGTACTTCTTTCCCTGACCGAGGGCGGCGGCGTGATCGCTCAGCTGAAACATATCGCGGCTGATGTCGGCTGCTTCCCTTGAGCGTTTTCTTGCCTGCGCCTGATCGGGCAGGATGAAATTTTCATTCTTGTTTTTCATAGGCGTTATTATATCAGTTGAAAGGCGAGAAAAAAACCGACATTTTCTATCGGTTTTTTCTGGTTTGTCTTATTTCTCGGTAATAGCACCGACCGGGCAGGCTCCGGTGCAGGCGAGACATGTGATGCAGACATCCTCGTTGCACTGGGATTTTCCCTCATCGTCCAAGGACAGTGCTTCAACCGGGCAGACACCTACGCAGGCACCGCATCCGATGCAGGTTTCCTTATCAACTGTTACTGGCATTTGTTACTTCCTCCTTCTACTGCATTATAATACTGTTTTGACCGTGATTCAATATTGTCAGGGATATGTTAGACAGTCTTATTCCGGCCGCTTCTGAATGCGGGTGATCCGGACTGCCCGGTTGGTTTTTTCATCAACCTCGATCAGGCATCCGCAGATCACGACACGGCCGGTTGCCGGTTTGTAATATGTCGGCATATCATCCAGCAGCCGGGAAAGAACTTCACCGGTATCTCTGCCCAGGACACTGTCATAGGGACCGCACATGCCGGCATCGGTAATGAAGGCACAGCCGTTGATGATCGTTTCGTCGGCTGTCTGCACATGTGTATGCGTGCCGATGACGGCTGTTATCTTCTCCGAAAAATAACGTGCGAAAAGTATTTTTTCGCTGGTTGCTTCACCATGCAGATCTACGATGATGATATCTGCTTCCAGCCCCTTCATCAGTTCTTCCATGACCAGAATCGGATTGGCTGTGGAATTCATGAAGGCGGAACCGAGGATATTCAGAACGGCGATCCGTTTTCCCATGCACTCCTTGATGACACAGGAGGAACCGGCATGGAGCGGTTCCATATTGGCCGGCCGTACCATTGCCGGACAGTCATTGATGTCAGTGATTATTTCCCTTTTAGAGAAAGCATGATTTCCGAGCGTGATCACATCAGCACCGGCATTGATCAGCTGATTGTAGATCTTTTTTGTAATACCTTTGCCGTGAGCGGCATTTTCTCCGTTTACGATCGTAAAGTCCGCCCCGTATTCTTTCTGCAGCAACGGCAGATCAGATATTACAGCGTCGCGGCCGCTGCGCGCGACCACGTCTCCCAAAAACAGGATATTCATTGTAAAAAAAACCCTTCCGACAGAGTATGAAGCCCGCCCTGTCTATTTTCATGCCTATCATATCATGAAAAACATCTGCGAGCATATGAATCAGGAAAGAAAAAAAGAAGAACACCCGAAGGTGTTCTTACTGATTATTTTGCAAGTTCCTGAACGCGGACTTCACGGATCAGTGTGACCTTGATCTGACCCGGATATGTCAGTTCATTCTCAATGCGCTCGCGGATGTCATGAGCGATCTTGACCATTGTAATGTCGTCGATGACTTCCGGTTTGACAAGCACGCGCACCTCACGGCCGGCCTGGATGGCAAATGCCTTTTCAACACCGTCAAATTCACAGGCGAGCTTTTCCAATGCCTCAAGGCGGTTGATATAGCCTTCCATCGACTCATAGCGGGCACCCGGACGGGCGGCAGAGAGCGTATCGGCGGCAGCGACGAGGACAGCGATGATGTCCTTCGGCTCTGTATCGCCGTGGTGGGAAGCAATGGAATTGACGACAATTTCGTTTTCTCCGTATTTCTTCGCAACCTTGACACCGAGATCAACATGCGAGCCTTCCTGTTCGAAGTCAAGCGCCTTGCCGATGTCGTGCAGCAGACCGGCACGTTTTGCCAGAGCCTGGTTCAGTCCCAGTTCGGCAGCCATCATACCGGCAAATGTTGCAACTTCCATGGAATGCTCAAGACCGTTCTGGCCGTAGCTGTAACGGAAGCGCAGGCGTCCGAGCAGACGGATAAGTTCCTTGTTCATGCGGCCGATACCGAGCTTGAAGACGGCATCATTGCCGATCTTGAAGATCGTATCTTCCAGTTCCCTGGTAACCTTTTCAACCACTTCCTCAATGCGGCCGGGCTGAATGCGTCCGTCCTTCATGAGAATTTCAAGGGACTGACGGGCAATCTCCCTGCGGATCGGATCAAAGCAGGAAACGGTAATGATATCCGGTGTATCGTCGATGATCAGATCGACGCCGGTTGCCTGTTCGATTGCTTTGATATTGCGTCCCTCACGGCCGATGATGCGGCCCTTCATCTCTTCGGAAGGCAGAGTGACGGTTGCGACGGTGCGCTCGATCGTCTCCTCCTGAGAATATCTCTGAATTGCCAGAGAGATGATGTTGCGGGCATTTTCGGCAGCCTTGGTTTCGGCTTCTTCCTGCTGCTCATGAAGATATGCGGCAATTTCCTTTTCGGTCCGCTTCTCAACGATTTCCATGAGTTCCTTCTTGGCGTCCTCCTGGGACATGTTGGCAACTCTTTCAAGCACTGTGACTTCTTCGTTGATCTTCTGTCTGAGTTCGTCCTCCATTTTGCTGAGATTTGCAAGTTTGGAATCAGCGAGCTTTTCCTTCTCACTGACTTTCTTTTCTTTCGATACCAGATTCTCTTCACGGAAATTCAGGCTGTCCTCGCGGCGAACGAGCTTGTTTTCAGTCTGCTGAATCTTATCACGCTGACTCTTGATTTCCTTTTCAGCCTGAAGTTTCATTTCGTAAACCTGCTGCTTGCCGTCAAGACTTGCCTGACGGATCGTGGTTTCCGCTTTTGAATTTGCTTCATCAAGAATATCCTGGGATTTTTCCTTGGCACGGTCCAGTCCCATTTTGCCTGCAATCAGCATGATCACGATACCGATCGCAACACCTACAATACCAGCGAACAGAGCGAAAATCGGATTTGACATAATTTTCCTCCCTATTTCGTTGTCTGAGTCTGATGAAAATAACTCACCCGACTATTATATCTGTTTCACTGTTTTTTCACAAGCACACATATTAAGGAAAAAGAATCAGAAAAGGCATCACAGCGAGCTGTCATGCCTCTTCAGTTCATCCCAGTCGATTCTGCGGCCGTGATCAAAATATATGCTGTCTTCTTCGCTGATCGGGCGGAGCACCCGGCAGGGAATTCCCATTGCCACAACACCGGCAGGAATGTCCCTGGAGACAACGGATCCGGCACCGATGACACTCCCCTCGCTGATGCGGACACCCGGAAGAACGACCACATTGGCGCCGATCCAGACATTGTCTTCAATGACAATATCCTTGGCATACTGATAGCCGCGGATGCGCAGTGTCCTGTCAATCGGATGATTTGCCGTCGTCAGCACGACATTCGGCCCGAACATGACATTGTTTCCGACATAGATATTCGCATCATCCACAAGGGTCAGTCCGAAATTGGCATAGACGTTGTTCTTCAGAAACAGATGGCGGCCGCCCCAGTTGGCACGGAACGGCGGTTCCAGATAGCAGCCCTCCCCGCATTCGCCCAGCATCTGTTTCAACAGAGCCTGACGTTTTTTGTGTTCGTACGGTCCGCTGGCATTATATTCATTCTGCAGCTGCAGGGCTGCCTTCTGTTCTTCTGTCAGATCAGGGTCGGCAGGATCGTAAATCAGCCCCTGCTCCATCCTTTCACGCTGTGTCATAATATCTCCTACAGCCAGTCATAGTTTCCGCCGGTCACTGCCAGCGACAGAAGCGTGTCATATTTCTCGACATTTTCCGCCCCTTCAATAACTTCCTGCAGAACGGCGGTTTCTTCATTCTGCGGCATTTCATCATCGGGACCGATTTCCATATCAGCGACAGCTTCCCCGCAGGCCGGGCACATCAGTGCCGGGCCGATACGCTCATCAAGAAAGCGTTCATGGCAGCGGCTGCATTCATACAGACCGCATCTCTCGGTTCCGTCCTGGACATAATACATCTGATATCACCTGACTTTCATTACCAGTTTGCTGATAAAACAGCATCATGCAGTGCAGTGACAAGCTTTTTCAGCACTGCCGTATCTCCCGGCTGATCGCTCATGACAGCGATGATATAGGGACCTTTTTCCGTAAATACCACACCGGCATCATGGGCAGACATGCCGTCTTCCTGATCCAGCCATCCGGCCTTTGTCTGTGTCTTCAGACCGCCGGTACATTCCCTGATCACGGCATTTTCCGTCTCTTCGAAGCACTCCCTGAGATCATCCGGGAAACCGAAATAATTGATGACGGCATAGTCATACAGCCAGAGTTTCGCCAGATCGGCAGGCGTCAGATCGGCATAGTAATCATGGAAATAATCGGGGCTGACATTTACCTGTCCGGCCGCCTCTTTCAGCGGATCATCGCCGAACTGTTCATACAGGGCGGTGTAGCTGAAATTATCGGAATAATAGATTGCATCCTGGAACCAGCCGGCATAGTCCTCATAGGCAGACGGTTCCTTCATCCAGAGTGATGTTATATACGGGCCCTTGAGCGTGCTGGCGGAATAGAAGATGCGGTTCGGCTGGAAGGAAATGCCGCCGACAGACGGAACCCAGACGACAAAGCCGACATGGTGACCGTCAAGGCAGAGTTCTTCGGCTGCCGTGCTGATCGCTTTCATCTTTTCATCCGCGGCCTCGAAACTGCCGAAGCACTGCAGTCCCATACTACTGATATCACTGAGCATGGCAGACTCTTCCGCCAGGTTCAGCCGGGCATAGCCGCGGTAAGGATCCAGAACGACCAGTTCATCACCGTTTCTGAAACTCTTCTTTACCAGCATGCCCTTTTCATCGATCAGATAGTCACGGCCTTCATCACTGATCCAGCCGGACGCAAGCTTTCCGTCCCTGCCGAAATAGTATGTGCCTTCCTTCTGTTCCAGCCATCCCGTCTGCATCACGCCGTTTTCATCAAAGAAATACCGGGCTCCGTCCAGCGTCTGCCAGCCAGTCAGAAGTTTTCCGTTTTTGATATAGGAGCGGTGCCCCTTCTCTGTATACCAGCCGCTGGCGATCCTGCCGCTCTGGTCAAAGTAATAGGTTCTTCCGTCGATTTCGGCCGTTCCGACGGTAATACTGCCGTCTTCCTTCATATAATAAAGGTCCCCGTCATTCACCAGCCAGCTGCCGCGCACGAAATTGCCGCCGCGGTCGATAAAACGAAGGCTGCCGTCATAGACAGCCCAGGTTTCCTTCAGTGCCTCGGTTCTTTCGAAGACCGATCCTGCCGCCAGCAGTACTGCTACCGAAAAGCAGAACATGAAGGAGGTAAACAACGGTCTGCGGATCTTCTTTTTCTGTTTCATTACAGATATTGTAATTCATGTCTTTTTCAAAAGCCATCGCTTTCGGCTGCAGAGTATAATGAAAATATGATTCCTGCAGTTTCAGAAAACGAAATATACGGTTATCCTTTCAGCGGTACCCGGGTTCTTGTCATTGCCATGGCGGAAGAAGATGCGCAGATTCTCTTCAGAGCAGTGCGGGGAAGATCTGCCTGCCGCTATGAAGCAGAGATCCGGAGTTTTCCCCGGACAGTGCCGGAGGAAATCTTTATTCTTACCATAGAAAGCTGGTATGCGGTGCGCTTTCACTCTTTTGCATGCACAGGCAGCCGGATCTCATTTGTCATGTATTTCATGAAGGCTCAGTATATGGCAACGGCAGATCTGCTGAAGTACCGGAAAAAATCCCGGTCTGCGGATACGCATCACCGGGAATACATTCTGTATTCAGATAAAATAGATGAGCCCTGCCAGCACTCCGAGAACGGCTCCGGCAATGACATCATCGGGATAATGGACACCGCCGAGGACGCGGATGAAGCCTTCGCTGGCTCCGGCAAGCAGAAGCAGGATGCCGACTTCACTGTTGATCTGCAGGACCGTCATGGCAATGACCATGCATGAGAAAATATGCCGGCTCGGCATGGAATGTCCGCGTGAAGATTTCTGTATCAGCGGATCGATGTCATGAACTTCATAGGGACGCGGTCTGTCAAAAATCACACGGAACAGCGAGATCAGCAGAAAACTGACGGCAGGCACCAGAAGTGATTTCCAGAACAATGTTCTGAAGTTGATATATATATAGACCAGCAGCAGCGGATACAGCACATAGAAAAGAAATGTGATCAGGTCATTGAATGTGTTGATCAGCGGTACTGCACCTTCCGTCCGATAGGGCTCGGTAAGCTCTTCATAAAAAGTCTTGTAATCGGTATTCATATTGCTATTGTTGCACAAAACCGGCAGGGAAGCCAATTTTCCCTGCCGTTTCATTTCATTATGCGTCTTTCTTTTCCTCTTCTTCCGGCTTCGGGAAGAGTTTTTCCTTGACCTGGGCAGTCACCCTTTCGGCGAATTCCGGATTGTTTTTGAAGTATTCACGGACCGACTGGAAGCCCTGGCCGATCTTGTCCCCTTCATAGGAGAACCAGGCACCGGATTTCATGATGATGTCATTTTCTACGGCCAGGTTGATCACTTCGTCGGCATGGGAAATGCCTTCGCCGTAAATGACATTGACGGTCGCCGTCTTGAAGGGCGGTGCAACCTTGTTTTTGACAACCTTGATCTTGGTGGCGTTGCCGATGGCATCACTGCCGTTTTTCAGGGTCTCGCCGCGTCTGACATCCAGGCGCACCGATGCATAGAATTTCAGAGCTCTGCCGCCCGGCGTCGTTTCCGGATTGCCGAAGAGAATGCCGACCTTCTCACGCAGCTGGTTGATGAAGATCGCCGTTGTATTGGAACGGTTCATGACACCGGCCAGCTTGCGCATTGCCTTGGACATCAGTCTTGCCTGCAGACCGACCGAAGCATCGCCCATTTCGCCGTCCAGTTCTGCCTGCGGCACCAGTGCCGCAACCGAGTCAATGACAACCAGATCGATGGCGCCGCTCTTGATCAGCACTTCGGTGATCTCAAGAGCCTGTTCGCCGGAATCCGGCTGGGAAAGAATCAGCTCGTCGATATCGACGCCGAGGTTTTTGGCATACACCGGATCGATGGCATTTTCGGCATCGATAAATGCACAGCGTCCGCCCTGCTTCTGGCATTCGGCAATGGCATGCAGTGCCAGTGTCGTTTTACCGGAAGATTCCGGACCATAGATTTCAATAATTCTTCCTTTCGGATAGCCGCCGATTCCCAGCGCCTGGTCAAGTGCCAGGGATCCGGACGGAATGGCGTCAACAGATACTTCTGCCCTGTCGCCCAGACGCATGATGGACCCCTTGCCGTATTCTTTTTCGATGGCCTTCAGGGCCTCCTGAAGCAGCTGGTCCTTCTTTTCATCGGTAAGTTCTTTTACTTTTGTTTCCTTTGCCATGTATAAGCCTCCTCAAACATATGATTGCTGCAGAAATGAAGATTTCCGCAGTTTTTCTTATTTTGATTCAAAAATATCTTCTTTCATCTGGTTGAAATACTGCACGCCGCTTGCCAGCGATACCAGTGCCGCAAACCAGACCATGACGCCGCTGACCGGTATGTTCCAGAGTTCAAACGGCAGATTGTTCAGCAGGATCAGGGCAACGCTGACCATCTGCAGAACGGTCTTGAGCTTGCCCATCATGCCGGCCGCAACGACCTTGCCGTTTGAGGCAGCCATCATGCGGCAGCCGTCCACTACCGTGTCACGGGCAATCATGATGATGACGGGAACGACCGGAATCAGTCCGCGGGATACAAACAGCAGGAACATTGTCGTTGTCAGCAGCTTGTCGGCAATCGGATCGGCGAACTTGCCGAAGGTCGTGATCAGATTGCGGCTGCGGGCAATGTGTCCGTCAAGGGCATCGGTTACGGCTGCCAGTACATAAACTGCCAGCGTAATCAGGTTGATCGAAGACAGACTCACATAGCCGACATGGAAAACATGCGGTTCAATGCCGTAGGCTGAATACGGGAACAGATATATCAGAATGATCACCGGGATCAGTATGATTCTCAGCAATGTAAGACGATTTGGAAGATTCATGGGATACTCCTTTCGCACTCCAGTGAAAAGTATAACACATCCCTGTCCTGTTTCGCGGTTTTGCCATCAGAAAAAAAGAGGCCGGACATTTCCTTCCGGGCCTCTTCAGACGGCACACAATCATAAGCCATGTTCTGTCCGCACAAAGTGCGCGGCAGCCATTTATCTCTGCATGACGCAGCCGGAGCGTGGCTTCAATTTCGCCCTTTCCGGTTCCCCTACCAAATTTGGGTTTCTCGCTTGCGGGGTTTATCGCGTTCCACTCCGCACGTTTCCATGCGGACTTCGTCACTGTGACACCTTGGGGACTTCCGCCATGGGCTGATGCCTTTAGGGTTCGGTTCCGCCGTCATCCCGAAGGATTCCCGGTCTTATTTTTTCGGCCGGCACAAACACTACGGTCATCTCAGACCGTGCGAGCATGGACTTTCCTCTGGACGTACCAGCGGCTGCCTCATGTGTGCGATCTCACTTCCGGTTTTTTGTGTCAAAAACCTGCTTTTCCAGTCTGCTCAGACGCTTCAGAATATCAACATTGCTGGCGCCGGCATACGGATCACGGGCATCTTCCTGCGCTTTCATGCGGCCTTCCACTTCAATGAGCTTGGCCCGCAGGGATGCGTTCGTCTTTTCAAGATCTTCGATCTTCTGATTGCGGACGCGGATCATTTTCTGATAGGTCTGATAATCCTTAATCACGGAATCGAGCAGAAGATCGACCTGTTCCGGGTTATAGCCTTTGAAATCAATGTCGAATTCCTTATCAACGATTGCCTGAGGATCAAGAATTAATTTATCTGCCATATGATTCGCCTCCCTGACGTTCATTATGCCACACGGTGAGAACGAAAATCAATAATTCTTCCTTATTTATGTTAGGAAATGTATAATAGCATAGAGTGATTCCATGACAGTAAACTACCCGAACGGAAAAAAGAAGAACTGGACAGCCGGCGTGACATCGGCAGGCCACAGAGGAATGGCGCTGGAAAGCGACATCAATGCGACCAATGCCTTCTATCTGAGCGAAGATTCCGCCGTGATCCACAAGAAGCCGACACCGGTGACAATCGTCAAGGTCGACTATCCGCGCCGTTCGGCTGCCAAGATCACCGAGGCATATTTCAAAATGCCGAGTACTACCGACTATAACGGCATCTACCGCGGCCGCTATGTCGACTTTGAAGCCAAGGAATGTGCATCTTCCACTTCCTTTCCGCTGAAGTCGATCCATGCCCATCAGCTGGTCCATCTGGAGTCGGTTCTGCGCCACGGAGGCATAGCCTTCGTTATCGTCCGCTGGACACAATTTGAAGAAACATACTTCATTCCGGCGGAAAACATGTTAAATTATTGGAATACGGCATCAAGACATTCGATCCCCTACAAGTGGTTTCAGGAGAACGGATATCTGATCCCGTCAAACTATGTCAAGCCTGTCGATTATCTGAAGATTCTTGACAGGATGTATTTTGATAAAGGAGGAGAATCCTCGAATGGCTAGAAAAAAGAAAACTTACAGCGACGGTATCGTCAGGAAGAAGAGATTTCACGGATTCAAGTTTCTGACGCTGTTTATGGCGATCCTGGTCGGTTTCGAACTGGTCTTCGGAGCAGTCGGACTGATCGGACTGACCACCTGGCTTTCCCGCAAGCCGGAAATGAATGCCGAAAACTTCTTTACCCAGGAATCTACGCTGATCTTTGACAAGAACGGCACCCAGATTGCCGACGTCGGTACCCAGCTGCGTGAAAATGTTGACTATGAACAGATTCCGGAAGCGATGATCGATGCCTTCCTGGCAATTGAAGACTCCCGTTACTTTACCCATAACGGCTTCGATATCCCGCGTTTTACCAAATCGATTATCGAAACGATTGCCCACGGCAATGTCCAGGGCGGTTCCACCTTCACGATGCAGCTGGTCAAGCTGACCTACTTCGTCAACGATGAAGACGGCACCAGCCGCACCAAGGATATCGAATATAAGGTACAGCAGATCGCGCTGGCAATGGAACTGGAAAAACAGTCCTCAAAGAAAGACATCTTCGAGGTGTATGTCAACAAGATGAACTACGGCGGCATCGGCAACATCCGCGGTATTCAGAAAGCATCCCAGCAGTACTTTGACAAGAATGTTTGGGAACTGAACCTTTCGGAATGTGCCCTGCTGGCCGGCATTGTCAACTCACCTTACTACTATGATCCGCACAACTATCTGGATCATGCCACAGCAAGAAGAAATGAAGTCATCGACATGCTTGAACACCACGGCTACATCACCGAAGCAGACGGTGATCTTGCACGTGCTGTCAAGGTTGAAGACCTGCTGGTCGATCCGATGCACATGTTCAACAACGGCGGTTCCTACCGCTATCAGGCTTACATTGATGAAGCGATCAAAGAAGCCGAACGCATCACCGGACAGGATCCGCTGAACGTATCCATGGAAATCTATACCTGCATGGATCCGGACATCCAGGAGCTGATGGAAGACATACAGGCCGGTGATACGGAAATTCAGTTCTTTGACGATAAAGTCGAAATCGCCATGATTTCGGAAAACAACCAGACCGGTGAGATCGTCGGCATCGGCGGCGGCCGCAACTATGCCCGCGGCGGATCGATGCTGCTGAATCATGCCACCGACCAGTTCAACCAGCCGGGTTCCACCGTCAAGCCGTTCCTTGACTACGCCCTGGCAATGGAATATCTGGGATGGGCTACCAGCCATACCGTTACCGATAAGCCGGTATCAATGGGTGCCTGGACATTCACCAATGCCGGTACCACATCCTACCGCGGTCAGATGGATCTGCGTCAGGCCCTGGGTATCTCGCTGAATACACCTGCCATCCTGTGTATGATGGATGTCATTGATGAAATCGGCGAAGACAAGGTCAAGGAATATCTGCAGTCACTGAACTTCTCGCATGTCAATATCGACTACTTCGATATTCAGTATGCAATCGGTGCCTCCAGTTTCTCCGCATCCTGTGAGGAACTGATGGCAGCCCACGCCATCTTCATGAACGGCGGTCACTATATTGAACCTCATACGATCTCAAAGATCGTTTACCGCAGCGGCCTGCAGGAACCGCTGGAACCGACCTATATCAACCGTCAGGTTCTTTCCGAGCAGGTTGCATATATGATGTCCACCCTGCTGCAGTCTAACGTAGATATTGACTGGGGCAACCTGATGAACGTCTGCCGCAAATGGTATCCGGTTTATGCCAAGACCGGTACGACCGACTGGGGCGATGCCGGTGTTGAATACGGAATCCCGATCGGCGAAGGCAAGGATGAATGGATGGTTGTACAGACCAGCAATTATTCCTCCTGTGTATGGATCGGCTATGAAAAGCCGGAAGCATATGAAAATACGTATCTGTCCATGGACAAGATCCTGTGGAACATTCCGGGCTATATCAACAGCATGCTGCTGGATGCCCTGAATCCGGACGGAGCCGAAGGTGTCGCAAGACCTGAGGGTGTTTCCGACATCACGCATATCGTCGGCCTGTTCCCCTACACTGCTCCGGTTGAAGGCATGCCTTCCGAATATATCAGAACCGGTCTCGTCAAGTCTGAATTCGCTACTCTGAAGGCACCGCAGTCTGCCGATCCGCTGGAAGCACTCTCAAGCTTCAGCGCAACCATCGACAACAACTTCACAGGTTCCTTCTCATGGGCATCCTATCCGGATGAATCCAAGCTGTCGGTAGAATCCAGCGGCAAGCTGTTTGACTGGCCGATGCTGTGGGGTCCGGTCGTATACAAGGCGCGCATCATGCAGAACGGCTCAACGATCCGTGAAATCACTTCCAGCGGATCTTCCACGACTGTCGATCTGAGCGACCTGGCAGAAAATACATCGACTGAGGTATGCGGCTTCTATTCCTACGAGAATATGGGCGGATCCTCAAATGAGGTATGCTCGGCATTCACTACCCCGGCCAAACGTGCGATTGCACCGGGCCAGGGAGCATCACTCGGTGACTTCCAGTCATTCGCCAGCCGGTTCGGCTTCGAACTTGAAGTCACGGAGATTCCGGCCAGCGGCGATAAGCCGGCAGGAACAGTCGATCTGATCCTTGACGGCCACAACGTCTGCGGTCAGGAAATTCCCCGCAGCACCAAGAAACTGTACGCCAACGTATACGTTGACAAGTCAAACGACTGATTGCAGAGATCTGTCTGAATAAGGCAGATCTCTTTTTTTTGCGGTTTCAGCAGATACCCTTTGCAGGTTATAATTGGAATGCTGAGGAGATTGATCATGAAATATTTCTTTTTTGACATAGACGGAACACTGACAGATATCCATACTTCCAAGCTGGTTCCGAGCGCTCTTGAGACCCTGCGAAAGCTTGAAGCAAACGGTCATTTCGTTGCCATTGCCACCGGCCGTGCCTATTACAAGACCGTCAAGGCGGCACAGGATGCCGGCATCCATAACTTTGTGGCCAACGGCGGAGCTGCCCTTGTCATCAATGACAGACTTGTCAAAAACAGTCCCCTTGACAGAGAAAAAGCCCTGACCATCATCCATGAGGCAGATGATCTGGGCTACGGTATTCTTGTTGCAGTCAATGACAGCATCGATGTTGTGATGCGGGACCGCCGGTTCCTGGAACAGTTCGGCGAGCGCCGTGAACCGACCAATTATATCTACCGGCCGGATATGTCCTATGACGATCTGGAGGACATTTATAAAATCTATATTTCCATTCCCGAAAGCGAGGAATACCGTCTGAAGAACCTGAACCTGCTCGGTCATATCCGCATGGGATCGGATTACTTCTGGTACCAGCATGATGAAAAGGATCAGGGAATCCGTGACATGCTGGAATATCTGCACGGTGATATTTCAGATGTTGTCGTTTTCGGTGACGGCGAAAATGACATGGTCATGTTCCGCAAAGAGTGGACCAGCATTGCCATGGGCAACGGCTATCCGGCTCTGCTGGAAATGGCCGACTACGTTACCGATGCGGCAGAAGATGACGGCATCCGCAATGCCTGCCTGCACTTCGGCTGGATCACAGAATAAATCCGCATAAAGCAAAGCCGGTCAGCTGACCGGCTCTTTTCTTATTCTCTGTGAAATACGGTTCCTTCATCGGGCAGAACCGTTTCCGATTCATTATATAGAGGACTTCCGAAGATCAGTTCATCCGCACCGATTGTTACAGGAACTTCAAATGCAGCGCTGAAACCGCAGAAAGTATTGCTTTCGCTGCCGTCATCATTGATCCAGGTGCCGACCTGCCCTTTCACAGTCCGCTCTCCCTGCAGCAGCACGGCTGTCCTGCTGTAATAGTCTTCCGGCTGCGGATACAGTCTGAATTCCCATTCCCCGTCTGCATCCGTGCCTTTCCAGGATTCATAGTCACTGCTGATTTCATTTTCAATGCGGCGGCCGGCAGTGCGGTCCGGCAGCGGCACATAGCCGTTTCGTTCGACCAGTTCCTGGCCGTCATCCGACAGCAGGAAAGCCATCAGATTTCTGACGCTTTCCTTTTCATTGGATGCCAGTACGGCAGCAACGACATCGACCGTGACCGGATAGGAGCCGTTCCGGATGCTTTCGTTGTCCGGGGCAATGCCGTCGATCTTCAGGATTTTGACACGGCTCTCCTGCTGCAGGCCGGTCAGGAAATACCGGAAGGTATAGCCGAGGGCTCCCTGTTCGTTGCTGTATTCAGCCACCCTCTTTATCGTTCCGCCCATGGCAGATTCATATTCAAATGTCTTCGGTTCCTTCAGGCTGACATCACCCATGAACATTTTCATGACCGTCTGTGATCCGGAATTCTCCGGCCGCTGGAAAGCAACGATCTCCTGATCCTTTCCTCCGACTTCTTTCCAGTTGGTGATGTCGCCGTGATAGATGGCCCGGATCTGATCAGCACTCAGGGATTCAACCGGATTGTCCTCTTCCACAAAGAAGACAAAGGCTTCCTTGCCGATCGGCTGGGTCTCGATCTGTTCAATGAGACGGGAAGCTTCCGCTTTCTGCTCGGCGGAAGGACGGGCTCCGAAGACAATGTCATTACGGCTGGAAATCAGATCGGAATATGCCATTACCGTATTGGTGAAGCGGACATACTTTCCGTTCTTCAGATAGATGTCCGTCTGTTCAGGATCACTGAAATCATTGCTTTTATACCGGCGCTGTGCTTCATCATATGCCGTCTTTTCGATTTCACCGATATTGACATAGACACTTTTGGCAATAGCGCTGTAGAGCGGATAGCATGCCTCGGCACCGTCCAGCACCGGCATGTCTTCTTCCCTTTCAATGCGGAAGGAAGCTTCATGATCCAGCAGATTCAGCTTTTCACCGTCATGGACCATATAGCCGGTAAAATCGGTCGATGAATAGCCGTTCATATAATCAAAACCGTGACCCATGTATCTTTCCCGATTGTAATTGTTTATGGCATTGCGTACAGCAGTCAGAAACAGAATCACTGCCAGAGCAATCAGCAGTGTATTGCGCACATAATGCTTTTTTGTCTTTTTCTCTTCCATAAGCGCATTATATCAAAAAAGAGAAACTGCCATGCAGTTCCTCAGAGGTAATGGTCAAACAGCCATCTGCCGAAGCCGTCTTCTCCGGCCGGATATTCGGTGATGTAGTCGGCGATTTCCTTGTTTTCCGGCATGCCGTTGCACAGGCATACGGAACATCCCGCCATCTTCATCATTTCCAGATCGTTTTCGGCATCGCCGAAGGCCATGACATCATCCATGGAAATGTCATTTGCCAGACAGTATTCACGGACGGCATTGCCTTTATTGTTGCGGCGATCCTGGAATTCCAGCAGGTCGACTCTGGTCTTGAAGGAGAAGAAGATGTCATTCTCAATCGACTTGGCCAGCGGCACGACATCACGGTCCATTTCTTCGGCACTGTGGGTGCGGTACATGATCTTGCCGACCGGTTCTTCCCAGAATTCGCTGATGTCCTTTACGACATTGGAATCATTGTTGTTTCTTTTGGCACTGGCCCTGAGAAGCTCATCGTCCCACTGTGCCAGCATATAGCCTTCACGATAGATAAAGGGATTGCATTTGGAGGGAGCCATGCCGAGGATGATTTCCTTAATGGTCTTAGGCTGCAGAGGATTTAATTTGACAGTCTCGTTTTTGCGGGAGTCGTAGATCTCACCGCCGTTGAGACCGATGATGAAGTCAAACTGAAAGCCCAGCTGCCACTCTTCGGCATGATCCAGAAGATGCTGCCAGAGCGGTCTTCCCGATGCCAGACCGAGCCTGACACCTCTTTTATGAAGTTCCTGAAATGCGCGTCTGTTGATATCCCCGAACTGATCGTTCCTGTCGCGCAGCGTGCGGTCAATATCCGCAACAACAACCTTGTATTCTTTTTTCATGCGCTCATTATGACAGAAAAACGGATATAAAAAAAGCCGGATGTTCTCCGGCCGGGAATGATTATTGTCTGGATGCCAGGAATGCGTCGATTTCGGCGACTGTCGGCATGACCCTGAGGGCGCCTTTTCTGGTTGTGACAATGGAAGCTGCGGCGTTTGCCCTTGTCAGCATCGTCTTCAGCTTTTCTTCGTCGAAGCCGTCCAGTCCGTTGTCCAGAACGGCATTGATCATATTGGCGCAGAAGGTATCGCCGGCACCGGTGGTCTCGATCGTTCCTTCCTGCAGGAACGGTGCAGCATCAACCTTCAGATCCTTATAGTATGCACGGCTTCCGTCCGGTCCCATGGACAGGCAGATGAGTTTCAGATTCGGATAGTCTTCGCGCAGCTTTGCGACACCTGCATCGAAGTCTTCCAGACCGGTGAACCACTGGATCTCATTGTCCGAGATCTTCAGGACATGGGCATGGCGCATGCCGTAATCAATCTGTTTGTGTGCATCATCAAGGCTGTCCCAGAGCGGTTCGCGCAGGTTCGGGTCAAAGGTGATGATCAGGCCGGCATCTTCTGCCGTCTCAATTGCCTTATGGGTAGCGCTGATGGCCGGTTCATCGGTCAGAGACAGAGATCCGAAATGGAACACACGTGAACTTCTGATCAGATTCTCATCGATTTCATCAGCTGTGATGTTGACATCGGCACCGGGTTTGCGGTAGAAGGCAAAATCACGGTCACCGTTGGCAAGCTTCAGAACCAGTGCCAGGGTTGTATGTACTTCATTGTCTTTCTTCAGGCCTTCAGCGGAAATGCCCTGTTCGACAATGGCTTTCTCCAGCAGATTGCCGAAGCCGTCATTGCCTACCTTGCCGATAAAGGCTGTCTTTTTGCCGAGTTTCTGCAGCATGCTCAGAACGTTGCACGGAGCTCCGCCGGGATTGGCTTCAAGCAGCGGGTTCCCCTGCTCGGACAGTCCGTTTTCGGTAAAGTCGATCAGCAGTTCTCCGAGTGCCACAACGTCAAATTTTTTCTGGTGATTGAGTTCGCTCATAAATTATTATCTCCTTGGACCATTTGGTTTTTTACTGATTTCATCATACTACATTTGAAAGCATGTTTCATATAAACAATTGTGCAAATGCACAATCTGTCATCAAAAAAAAGAATCTCATGATTCTTTTCTGCTGTTCAGTATCCGGTCGCGGTTCATGGCAACAATGACCAGAATCACCAGCTGCATGCCGAAGGCCAGCAAGGTATAGAAAATCTCACCGCGGATCAGGAAGTGGCCGGCCAGGCAGTTCAGCAGGATATTCGGCCAGCTGGACAGGGCAATGGCAATGACAAAACTGTACAGACGCATGTCTGCCCGCTGGGCAATATAGGGAATGATGCCGTTGGGCACGCCCGGAACCATGCAGGCCAGAGCAGTGACAAAACGCGGATCATTGCTGTTCATCTTTTCCATCAGCCATCCGTCCTTCTGTTCAAATCCCATGGCATCTGTCAGGGAGCGGCCGAACACTCTGGCAATAAAGAATACGATGGTATTGCCGGTCACAAACCCGGCCCAGCAGATCAGAAAAGACCGCCACCATCCGAAGATCAGAGCTCCTGCAACCTGGAACATGACGCCGGGAAGAACGATGCTGATAACCTGTACGATGCTGACAAGAAACAACGCAATATAGCCGGTCACAACTGACTGGGAAGCAAGATAATCAGACAATTCCGCTTCATTGCCGTTTCTGATCAGAAATATCATTTCTTTCAGCACGTCCCGGAACAGGATCCATGAGACAACAGCCGTAAGAAAAATCAGCACGATCAGTATCATATACAGTTTTTTACGATCCATTTTACGCATATATCTGTAGATTATAGTCCTAGTTATCAATAAAATCCAGATACTGACGGACTGCAGCTGAAAAGCCGTCTTCATCCGCTGCCGGTGCAATCCATTCAGCTCTTTTTTTCAGTTCTTCCATGCCGTTTCCGACGCAGACGGAATGGGGAAACAGTTCAAACATGCTGAGATCGTTCAGACCGTCACCGATGACCAGAACCTCATCGGCTGCGATTTCCTTCTCATCACACTGCTTTTTCAGGATCTTTCCCTTTGTGGCATCCCTGTCAGTGATTTCATAGTTGTCCCCGGCAGATGAAAAATAAACGATCTGCGGGTATTTCTGCAGTTCCTTTTCGATCAGGATCATTTCGTCCCTGCTCATGTCAAAGCATTCCAGTTTCAGAACCGGCGTATCGCCTTTCAGGAAAGCATCGAGATAACGGATCCCGTTCATCTGCAGTGCCGGTATGGTACGGATCAGAGCCGGATCATCCATGTCTTTGCTGTGATAATGAAGCCGGCGGATCATTCTGAGACGGTAGCGTGAGCGTCCTTCTTCTTCATCCATGTGGGTGCATACACCGGCACCGGTAAACATCATGGAAGGAATCTTGTACCGGTCAAACAGTGACAGCAGCGGCTTCACCAGTGATTTGTCAAAATAGCATGTACCGGTGAGAAATCCGCCGGCATCGACATATTCGGCGCCGTTGGCCAGGATTGCTTCATAACGGAACCCGTAAGGCGCAAACAGTTCATGCACACCGGTGTAATTCCGGCCGCTGGCCGCAGTAAAAACAATGCCCTTCTCATTCAGTTTTCTGATTGTATCGACATTCGCATCGGAAAGCGTGCCGTCAGTTTTCAGCAGTGTACCGTCAAGGTCACTGGCCACCAGTCTGATCATATGTTTCTCCGCTCTTATTATAGCTTGTTTTGCCGGAAGAAAAGAACGGCTGCCCGTTCCTTTTTACTGCTTCAGAAAGACTTCATATGCACGGACGATTTCTTCCGGCGCATCGCTGCGCAGTCCGGCTGTTTCACCGTCGGCAATGTAATCAAGCCAGTATTTTGCAAACCAGTCTTCCTGTTCGCTGCGGCTCATTTCCGGCCAGTCGGACGGCAGTGTATTCATTCCTGTCCCTCCCCCAGTACGGCAATGGCTGCTTCCAGGCCGCGGATGATATCTTCCAGCGGCATGCTGGGATATTCTTTTTCCTTGTCTGCTGTCTGTTCCGGCAGAAACGGCACGTGAATAAAGCCGCTGATGATTTCCGGATGATGCTGCGTACAGTAGTGACGGACACCGTAGAGCACATGATTGCACACATAGGTGCCGGCTGTATTGGAAATTTCCGCTGCCGTTCCTGCGGCTTCACAGGCTTCCTTCATTCTGCGGACGGGAAGTGTGCTGAAATAGGCATCCGGTCCGTCGGCAAAGATCTTTTCATCAACCGGTTTATTTCCTTCATTGTCTCCGAAGGATGGATAATCATCACAGTTGATGCCGATTCTTTCAAACGAAACAGCCTTTCTGCCGCCGGCCTGACCGACACAGATCACGGCATCCGGACGGATTTCTTCGATCTTTTCGCTGATGGCCTTCAGCGACTCATAGCGGACGACCGGAATCAGCATCGCTGTGATCTCATTGCGGCCGATCTGCTGCGGAAGATTTTTGACTGCCTCCCAGGCAGGATTGACGGCTTCCCCGCCAAACGGTTCAAAACCGGTAACAAGTATTTTCATAAACCGTATTATAACACAGCTCCGGCAGCACACCTGTCAGACTCAGCTTCAATCTGTCCGGCTGACCGAAAAAAACATGTCTGCAGATGAAACACAGACATGCGGTATTAAAAGACAATAAACTGATTACTCCTGGCCCGGACGGAAACCCCATGTTTCATTGCGGCATTTCGTGCAGCGGTAATATACCATCTGTTCATCTTTTCCGGGATCTCTCAGGATATACATATAAGAACCGCAGACGTAACATGTATGCGCTGTCGGTGCATGTTCATATGTGTTATTGAGCGTACTGCATCCGCCGTCTGTTTCCCAGCAGTCACTGCCCGGCTCGACTGTCGCCGCACAGCCTTCGGTCAGATAATCACGGCCGCCGCTGACTGTTGTCAGTTCGTTTTCTGACAGCGCAGCACCGTCAATTTTGCTCAAAAACCTGATTTTGGCAAACATGTCTTTTGCGGATTCATCAGAGAGCTGAACACCGGCACCGGCAAAAATCTCACTGACTTCATCAGATGATTGTGCATTAAGCAGAGAATCTTCAATTTCTTTTCTAGACATAGTTTTTCCTTTCGTACTTCTTTATACTTATTCATTTTTATCCTCTTCTCCGGAGAAGACCCCGTTCTCTATAGAGCGGGGATGAATCCGGATTGATCTGTATGAATTGTTGCAAAAATTATCTGACTGTACTCAGAAAAGTACAGTGATTTCGATCTTCAGCGTAATA
>CAMNGB010000021.1 GCA_946537835.1 uncultured Erysipelotrichaceae bacterium | reverse complement strand
GAGCTGATCCTGCAGGAAGGCACCGATGACATTGAAAGTCAGCCAGAAGACAACCCCCATGATCAGAATGAAGCACGGAATCGCTGTCCATTTTCCGGTCAGGATTTCATCGATCTTTTCAGAGCGGAGCCGTTCCCTGCTTTCCTTCGGCTTTGTGACGGTTGCCCTGCATACACTTTCAATGAAGCGGAACCGCATGGCAGCCACGGCCGCATTGCGGTCCAGTCCGCCTTCCTTCTCCATCTGAATGACAATATGTCCGATCATTTCTGTTTCATTGTCATCGAGATTCAGCTTCTGCCGGACAAGCTCGTCATTCTCCAGAATTTTGGTTGCCGCAAACCGCAGCGGCAGACCGGCCCGTTCGGCATGGTCCTCGATAATCGCCTGGACAGCATGAATGGCACGGTGTACGGCACCGCCGTAATCTTCCTTGCTGCAGAAATCCTGCTGCTTCGGCTTTTCCTGATATCTGGCAATATGCAGTGCATGTTCCACAAGTTCATCGACACCTTCGTTCCTGACTGCCGCAATCGGCACTACCGGAACGCCGAGCATCGACTCCATGGCATTGATATCAACTGCACCTTTGTTGCCGGTGACTTCATCCATCATGTTCAGGGCAACAACCATCGGAATATCCATTTCCAGCAGCTGCATCGTCAGATACAGATTGCGTTCAATATTTGTTGCATCGACAATATTGATCACTGCCTTCGGTTTTTCATCAATGACAAAATTACGGGAAACAATTTCCTCGGCACTGTACGGAGACATGGAATAGATTCCCGGCAGGTCCGTCACCAGCGTATCGGGATATCCCCTGATGGCGCCGTCCTTGCGGTCTACCGTCACCCCCGGGAAGTTTCCGACATGCTGGTTGGAACCGGTCAGCTGATTGAACAGCGTCGTCTTTCCCGAATTCTGATTGCCGACCAGGGCAAAGGTCAGAACCGTTCCTTCCGGAAGCGGATGTTCCTGACTCCGGTCATGGTATTTTCCCTCTTCACCGAGACCCGGATGTTCGCTTACGGCACCGGTCTTTTCCGATGTCTCGCGGATGTCTTCTTCCAAAGCCGGACGGATCTTAATCTGTTCCGCTTCTGCCAGACGCATCGTCAGTTCATAGCCGTGGATCCTGATTTCCATCGGATCACCGAGCGGAGCCAGTTTGACGGCTGTTACATATGCGCCGGGGATCACACCCATATCCAGAAAATGCTGACGAAGTGCACCTTCGCCGCCGACTTCCGTTATGACTGCGCTTTCCCCCGTTTTCAGTTCTTTCAGATTCATAATGTTTTCCTTTTTCCATGTACCATACTACCACATACAAGTTACCTTTGACTAACATTGTTAGAAATCATTTTCCCTGTTTTTTCAGGACAGAAAAAAAGAAAAAGAACCGGCACTGCCGGTTCTGCTGCATATCAGCACTCAGAAGAGAATATTGCGCATGCAGACCATCGGTTCATTACGGTCATAGTCCCAGCTGTGGTGGGCATCGCCGCGGCAGAATTTCTGATGTTCACAGCTGCGGCATGTTTCATTCAGGTCACTGAGATCATGGCGGAACAGTTCAAAACGGTTTTCCCATACATCCCGGAAGCGGTCCCTGCGGATATTTCCCTGGATCGTTTCCGGTCTTCTTTCAATATCCAGACAGGCACCGATATCACCGTTGCTCATGATGCTTGCCGTATAGACGCCGGCATTGCAGAGCCAGTACCAGTCACGCACTTCCGCTTCATATTCACCGCCGAGATAATGACTGCATCCGAATTCCAGCGGATATCCTTCCCGGCGCTTTATCCGGATAAATTCAAACAGACGGATATAGTCTTCCCGGGTACACATCAGTTCCGGACGTTCAAGGGCTCTGCCGATCGGTTCAAGGTGAATGACCCGCCAGGAATCAATATCGATTCCGTCCATGATTTCAAACAGCTCATCCAGTTCGGAAATATTCTGATGGTTGATTACGGTTGTGACCTGTACATTCTGAAAGGCTTTTTCATCAATCAGGTACTGAATGCCTCTCATTGCCCTGTCATAGCCGCCCTTCATGCCGCGCAGGCGGTCATGGGTATCACGCAGGCCGTCAATGGATACAGAAACGGTCGACATGCCGCATTCCGCAAGTCTGTGGGCTACGGACTGATCAATCAGAGTCGCATTTGTCGTCATGCCCCAGTGAAAGCCGCGGTCATGGGCATATGACATGATTTCAAAGAAATCACGGCGCAGAAGCGGTTCGCCGCCGGTGATGCACAGCTGGATCTTTGAAATGTCAAAATCCTCACTGACTTCATCAATGATTCTTTTGAATTCATCTGCCGACAGTTCGTCTCCCTTTTCAGCGGTGCAGCGGCTGCCGCAGTGAAAACAGTTCTCATTGCACTGCAGTGTCAGTTCCAGAAACAGGTGCCGGAGCTGCGGCTCCCTGTACAGTTTCTCTGTATAGTCAGCCAGCTGATTCAGATGTTTTTCTTTCAGCGGTATCATTGCTGATTTTCTTCCTCATAGAATTCCGGCGGTCCGTATACATCTTCGTTGATGTTTTCTGCCGGATCGTATTCTTCCTTCGCAGGGTCTTCTTCGATCTGCGGCGGTCCGTATACTCCGACCGGGAGATTCTCATCAGGCTCATATTCCGGCGGCGGTCCGTAAACAGATGTCGGACGGTTGCAGCCGGGAATGAAGGCTGATGATGCCATTACGGTTCCGGCCAGAATGCCGGAAGCGGTAATCTTTCTGATTTTTCTTTTTTTCATGACAGCAGGACCTCCTGTCAGCTTTCTGCTTCAATACCGGAATGGCGTTCTCTTCTTCTGATGGCAACTGCACCGAACAGGGACAGAAGCAGAATTGCATTGCATACCAGAGCAAGCCAGAAATTGACTGAATATGTGCCGGTGACATCATACAGCGAACCGACCAGGGATCCGGCCAGGGCATTGGCGACACCGCCGACGAAACTGAGAACCGGATAGGCAGCCGCATAGTATTCCATACCGAACAGATATCCTGACAGCATGGCAACACCGACAGCAGAAATTGCAAATGTCACGGCATACATGGCTGAACCTGCATACATTGCCCAGGCCTGGGGAATGAACAGAAGCAGCAGGATGCCGGCAATATTGACAGCACTCATTGTCAGAACCGATTTGTAGGCACCGATCCGGTCATTGAGAACACCGAATGCAAGCTTGGAAATGATGTTGAATGCCATGGCAACCGACAGCATCATTGCCCCGACCGAAGCTGCCATGCCGATGGACTCGGCATAGCCCGGCAGATGCTGGGGAACCGCCGCAATGACACAGGTGGCAATCGTTATCAGCATGGCCAGCAGGAACTTCGGATTGAAGAAGTTGAATGGTTTCGGACGGTCATCGATGACAACCGTTCTGCCCATTTCTCTTTCCTTCATGAATTCATCATAGCCGTACGGCTTCAGGCCGCTGTTCTGCGGCTGGATCGTAAACGGCAGGATCATTGCCGGAACACAGCAGATCAGGGTTGCAGCAGCTGCCCAGACAAAGCCGGTGCGCCAGCCGGAGTCAGCGATGATATTGCTGAAGACGGGCGAGAGAAGAACACCGGGCACACCGCTGAAAGCCATGACAATGCTGGTGAACAGTCCCCTTCTTGCGTAGAACCAGTAATTGATGATCATTGTGATCATGACAAAATTGATCATTCCGTCACCGATACCCCGGATCACGCTGAGAATATACATCTGCCAGAGAGATGTGCATCTGGAGAGCATGTAGGTAGAGGCGCAAAGCAGCGCAACGGCACTGATAATGATGATCTTCAGCGTTGACTCCTTCAGCAGTTTCGGAATAAACATTGCCACAACTGCCGCAACAAGCGAGCAGATGGTAATGATCATTGCCACACTGCCGCGGCCGACTCCGAGATCTGCGGCAATCGGTGCATAGAAAACACCGGCTGTATTGACTGTCACTCCGACTGTTGCTGCAGCCAGACCGCACATCGCAATCAGGACAAAGATATGTTTTGCTTTCATAGGCATTTTCCCCCGGCTTAGAATTTCATTAACTATATTGTACAGCATTTGCATGCAAACTGTATCTTCTCTGCTGCTCCCGGCCTGCTTTCTTACAGAGAAAAACACGGCAGATATTGCCGTGTTCTGATTCATTTCTGTCCGTAATAGGCGTTGGGACCGTGCTTGCGCATGTAATGCTTGTCCAGAACATACTGCGCCAGCGATGCATCCCGGTTCAGCATCAGGGTCTTCAGATCCATTTCTGCCACCGTTTCCAGCACGACCGCATTGTATACGGCATTGGCCGGACTGGTGCCCCAGCAGAACGGTCCGTGATTCTTGACGATAATGCCCGGCACAGCCATCGGGTTATATCCGAGTCCGTCAATCGTCTCAATGATGACCTTTCCGGTATTGCGTTCATAGGCTTCTTCCACTTCCTGCTTTGTCAGTTCCCTGGTGCACGGAACATCGCCGTAGAAGTAGTCGGCATGGGTGGTGCCGAGCGCCGGAATCGGAATGCCGGCCTGGGCAAATGCCACGGCATTGACGGAATGGGTATGGACAATGCCCTTGATATTCTTATAGCGGCGGTACAGTTCCAGATGTGTTTCGGTATCGGAAGACGGCTTCCATCTGCCCTCCGCCTTCACGCCGCTTTCGATATGGACAACAACCATGTCTTCCCATGTCATGCCGTCATAGTCGACACCGGAAGGCTTGATCACCATGAATTTTCCGTCCTCCGAAATTCCGGAGACATTTCCCCAGGTATAGATGACAATACCCTTTCTGACCAGTTCCAGATTGGCTTCACATACTTCCTTCTTCAGTTCTTCAAGCATTCTTCTGCCTCCTTGATTCTTGCCCTGAGAAAGTCATTGGCTTCCCTGATGACCTTCATATAGTCCTGGCCTTCCTGATACCAGAACTCACCGGTAAACATGCGCACGCCCATGTCCAGTGCCCGGGCAATGCACGGCACATATTCGGTATGGCCGCCGCTGCCGTAGTTCATGTCACGGTAGACACCCGGTCTTGTTTCCTTGAGATGGACGGCAAAGGTATGGCCTCTGCCCTTTTCCATATCTTCACAGACATCCAGTCCGTACTTCACTGCCGCATTCTTCAGGTTGCCGATATCGGGATAGACACCGAGCCACGGTGAACCTGTCTCCCTGACATAATGCATGGCCTTTTCAACCGTATCCATGAACGGCGTCTCCATTGTTTCAAAGGCCAGTACAACACCTCTGGATCCGGCATATTCCGCTGCCTTCCGGAGGTTTTCCTCAAACATCCGCCGGGTCTCTTCGTCCCCTTCTTCGTAATAGACATCATAGCCGGCCAGCTGAATGATGCTGATGCCGGCATTGACACAGAAATCAACTGCCTTGTACATGATTTCCATGCTGCGTCTTCGGGTTTCCGCATCATGGGAGCCGAACGGATATTTGCGGTGTCCGCTCAGGCACATGGTGCGGATCGGAGTGCCGCATTTTCTTGCCAGTTCACCGAGCGCACTCTGCTCTTCCGGACTCATGTCGAGCCGGGACAGCCTGGCATCGGTCTCATCGATGCTGATTTCAAAACGGTCAAAGCCGCACTCCCTGGTAATGCGGAACATCTCTTCAAAGGACTTACCGGAAGGAATTGCCTTTTCATACAGTGCCAGCGTATATTCCATCAGTTATCCTCCCGCAGCGTATACAGAGCGATTTCATCGGTTTCGCGGTTGGCCGCAAGAATACGGTTCTCTCCGTCTGCCGTATAGAACATGCAGTTGGCCGGACCGCTTCCCTGATCCAGTACATGTACCTGATAGCTTCCGTTTTCATAGCGGACCATGATCAGTTCCATGTCCTCCTGGCGGTTGCCGATGAATGCACACTGCCGGCCGTTCATTTCGGCTCCGTAAACGGCATGGATGAACGGCATTTTCTTTTCCCGCTCCCATACCTTCACAAAGCTTCCTTCTTTTTTCTTATAGATACTGAGAGTATCACCGTGGAACGGTGAAAGAACCATCAGCTCACGTTCGCCGTCACCGTCAAAGTCCAGATACAGCACATCGCTGGTTGGTGTTTCCAGCAGGCATTCGCAGATCCATTCACCGTCTGCTTCCGCCGGCGGTTCCGCCAGATACACGCCGTTTTCGGTACCGACAACAGCGAATGTACTGCCGTCGGAATGACTGTGTACGGCAAAGCCGTGGTTCTTGTACAGACCACTCTGCAGAGGTGTCAGCTGCAGCTGATGATCCTGATCATAGCCATGCAGATCTTCCGGCAGCGGTGCCGTCCAGATTCTTCCCGGACATGTCCAGTCATTTTTAAAGGCATGGGCTGACTTCAGGGTGCAGGCGATCAGATACCTGCAGCCGTTTTTCTCAACGATGCCAAAACGGTGCACAAACGGCAGATCACAGAGAACATGGCTCTGCCATTTCCCTTCTTTCTTTTCATACCAGACGATCTTTGCATCGGCCGAGTCATTCGGCGAATAGAACTTCTGGGTTGCCAGCAGAATTCCTTCAGCGCCGGGATACGGCAGCAGTGTCATGACACCTCCCGGACCGTCCCAGAGCGTTTCGCATTTTTCACCGTCGGTTGTAAATGCATAGCAGGGATCCTGTTTTTCGGCAGCGACGATCAGATGATCTTCGCCTTCATAGCGGAACCGGCTGACGGCATAGCATTTGTTCAGGGTTCCGATTACTTTTTTCTCTGCCTTCACAGTGCACTTCCTTTCCTGATGCTCTGATACAGGGCATCCATCTGTTTTCTCTTTTCTTCATACTGCCGCGTCTTTTCATGATCCGGCAGATATTCCTTCAGTTTTTCATCGCCATGCAGATGGGCTCTCGCTTCCGAAACACTCTGATATTCGCCGAGTCCCTTCAGGGCAACAGCCAGACATCCAAGGGCAGTCGCCTCAGGATCATCCGTGCAGTAAACAGGACGTCCGTAGACATCTGCCTGCAGCTGGTTCAAAGCCGGACTTGCCGTCATGCCGCCGCCGCAGAAAATGCGGTTCACCGGCACTTCCTTCTCAAAGTCATTCAGATGGGAGGCAATCTCCATGAAGATGCTTTCCATCGTGCTCTTGAACAGTTCGCTGCGTCTTGTTGCCGTCGATACATTGGCAAAAACGGCACGGGCGGAAGGATCCCAGTCAGGAGCGCCGCGGCCGCTGAAATACGGCACGACAAGACAGCTGCTGACAAAGTTTTCCTTATTTAGTTCTGCTTCCAGAACGCTGTAGTCAATGACATCCATGCCGTACAGTTCCCTGGCGCACCACTCAAGTGCAGCACCGCAGCTGAGCACATTGGCTTCCAGTATATAGCTTCCGGCAATGGCCGAACGGTTCCATATCATGCGGTCGGAAAGAACTTCCGGCAGGGAATCACAGGCTGCAGCGATAAAGCCGCCGGTTCCCATGGTTACCGAAACATCCCCTTCCGTTACGATTCCGTGACCGACAGCTGCACACTGCTGATCACCGCCGCAGTGCAGCACCGGAATGCCTGCTCTCAGCCCGCTCTTTTCAGCATATTCTTCCGTGACAAAGCCGGCGGTTTCACCCGGTTCGATCAGCCGGCACAGCTTCTCTTTTTCGACTTCATACAGGTTCAGAAGCTCAGGGTGCCAGCTGCCGCTTCTGAGATCCATCAGGCCGGTGCGGCTGGCATAGGTTCTGTCCGACACAAATTCACCGGTCATGCCATAACAGACATATTCGGGAATATTCAGAAACTTATGAACATTCCGGTATATTTCCGGCTGGTTCCGTCTGACCCAGGTCATTTTGGAACCGGAAAAGACCGTGCTGACCCGTGCTCCCGTCAGCTGAAACAGCTGCGGATCATACACTGCCAGCTGACGGCAGATTTCACTGTTGCGGGTATCCTGCCACATGATTGCCGGCAGCAGAGGCTGGCCGCTTTCATCGACAGGAATGACACTGGAACGCTGGGCGGTAATGGCCACGGCACTGATCAGTTCCTTCGGATAGGTCAGTGTCAGTTCCCGGATAATCGAAAGCGTATTGTTTTCAAATTCCCTGGGATCTTCTTCAATCAGGCTGTCGCCGAGAAATACAAGATGATTCTCCCGCCGCGAAAGTGCGATCTTTTCCCCGTTGTTTTCGTAGAGGATACCGCGCATGCTGGTGGTGCCGATATCCAGAACAAGGATGCTCACGGATTCACTTCCTTACAGAACAGAGCGGAACGGGACATTGGCTTCATAGTCAAAGCAGTCATCGAAGCCGCGGTCATGATGATAGGCAAGACGGTCCTTGTCCTGCGGATAGATATATCTGCCGCCGACTTCCCAGAAGAACGGATGGAATCCGTAATCCAGACGGTCCTTGCGCATATCGTAGAGAACCTTGATTTCATTGACATCGGCCATGAAGTTTGTCCAGACATCATAATGAATCGGAATGACAACCTTGCAGCGCAGTGCCTCGGCCATGCGCAGAATGTCGGTAGCTTCCATCTTGTCCTGGATGCCGACCGGATTCAGTCCGAAGGAACCGAATGCCACATCGATATCATAGTCCTTGCCGTGCTTGGCAAAGTAAATGGAATAGTGGGAATCACCGCTGTGATAGATGTTTCCGCCCGGTGTCTTGATGAGATAGTTGACTGCCTTTTCATCCATATCGGTCGGGCACTTGCCGTAAAGATCCTCACGGTCCGGTCCCTGGGAATCGGTTGTGACAATGCAGGTACGGTCAAAGGAATCGAGGGCAATGATCTCCAGATCCTTGATTTTGATATGATCGCCCGGTTTTACGGTAATGCATCTGTCAGCCGGAACGCCCCAGCTGAGCCAGTAATCAACCGACTTCTTCGGTCCGATAAACGGAACCGGGATTTCCTCGCCGGCTTCATTGGTCGTTGTCATGCCGGACTGAATGACATGAGCCGCAAATTCGGCACTCATGTGATCCTGATGATAATGTGTCGCCAGAACGGCATCGACATGCTTTACGGCAAACGGATCGATGACAAACGGAACTGCTCTCAGGTTCGGCTGCATCTTACGGACACCGGCCATGTTGGCCATCTGATGACCGACCTTGATCTTGCCGTCACCGTGAGTGCGCTTGCCGTTGCCGGCCCACAGGTCAATTGTCACATTGGCTCCGCCCGGTGTCTTGAACCAGATGCCGGTGCAGCCCAGCCACCACATGCCGACAGAGCCCGGCTTGATTTCGGTGTTTTCAATCTCTTCATTCAGCCAGGTTCCCCATTCCGGGAACGTGCTTTTGATCCAGCTTTCTCTTGTTATTTCTGTAACCTTGCTCATAAATGATCTCCAATCTTTTATCTGTTCCTTCTTGCTTTATTCTAACAGATATATGCATCGATTTGCGGCTTTGTCCGGCCCTTCCTGATCTTTTTTCCCTCTGAGCAGGTGTACCCGTGCAGGTTCCGCGGATTTTATGTCATATAATGGTTTACAAGGAGAAAAACTGTTTATGACCGATATGCTCAAAAGATATCAGGCAGCCGAAAAGCTGCTGCCGTGGAATGTCCGGCACGCTGTGCTGAATGCCGCACCGAAGGCAAAAAAATACGATGACTCGCATTTCTTTTATCCCTTTGAAGAGAGGAAGGACGGAAAGGTATCTACCGTTTTCCGTCTCGTCAGCACCGAGGACGGAAGTGAAACCGATCTGTTTGATGCTGCGGCACTGTGTGCGAAACTGGACTGTGACACCCTGCCGTTTGCATCCTGTGATATCAGGGACGGCAGAATCGTCTTTGTCCATGAGGATTACGAATACACATATGATCCGGAAACGGACACTCTGGACAAGGGCGAATACATTCAGCCCCGGGCTGTCAGCGTTTCCCCTGACAGAAGCAGGGAACTGTTTGTCAGAAACAATGATCTGTGGCTGCGGGAATGCGCCGGCGGCAGAGAAACCCGCCTGACCTTTGACGGCGAAAATGATTTCGCATATGCAAAATGTGCCGAATACAGCGGTTATATTACCGAACGTGTACAGGGCAAGCCGGAAGTGCCCGATGTCCTGTGGGCTCCGGATTCCCGTCACTTCCTGACGTACCGGCTGGATCAGCGCAATGTCAGGGAACTGTACATCCTGCAGTCCTATGATGAAGAAAACCGCGAAAGCATCCGGCCCCGCCTGCATACATATAAGTGTGCCTTCCCGGAAGACAGTGATGTGCCGCTGGCATATTACTGCATCGGCGATGCCGAAGAAAAAACCGTCGTCATGGCAGACATGGATCCGCAGCCAGCCGGCGGAGCACTTTTTCATGAGCGCTACGGTCTGGCAAAATGGCTGGATGACAGCAGTGCCCTCTTTACAACACATGTAACCCGCGGCAGCAAAATCGCTTCTTTTGTCATCATTCACAATGACGGATCCGTGAAGAAGGTTCTCAGTGAGACAAGCGATACTGCCATGAATATCCGCACTTACGGCAACCTTGACGGTTTCAATGATTACTGTGCGTCCAATTTTGTCAGTGATGATCTGAAAACCGTGATCTGGCAGAGTGAGCGCGACGATCTGGCCAGACTGTTCCGCTATGACAGCGACGGAAATCTGCAGAATGTCATGACACCTGCAGACTGCTCGGTCGGTGAACTGATCCATAAGGACGATCAGAACGAATATGTTTACTTCTATGCCAGCAATATGGCAGAGACAAGCGACCCGTACTATCAGCTGGTATGCCGTGTGCATTATGACGGCAGCGGCTTTGAAGTGCTGTGCGGCGAAGACGGCATGCACAGGGCATCGGTCATCAATGACATGATCATCGATACCTGGAGCCGGGTTGACAAGGCGCCGGTCACCAATCTGTACAAAACCGACGGAACATTTGTCCGCGAACTTGTTTCGGCCGATATCAGCAATCTTCTGGAGCGCGGCTATGTCATGCCTGAGCGCTTCCATGTCACGGCAAGCGACGGAAAGACAGAACTGTACGGCATCCTGATCCGGCCGCAGAACTTCGACGAAACAGAGACTTATCCCTTTATCGACTATATCTACGGCGGCATGCAGTGCTACAACGTTCCGAAGGCATTCGCATATTCGGCTGCCATTGAAGGCCGCGAGATCATGGGCGGTCTGGAAGAACTTGCACAGCTCGGATTTGCCGGCATCATTCTGGACGGTCTGGGAACGCCCGGCCGCGGCAAGAAGCTGCACAACATCAGCTATGAGAATATTCACGGCTGTGCCGGTCTGAAAGACCATGTATACTGCCTGCCGCAGATCAAAGAGCTGTATCCGTTCCTCGATCTGGACAGAGCCGGCATGTGGGGCAACTCCGGCGGCGGCTGTGCCACTTCGAGGGCAATGCTGGAATATCCCGACACCTACAAGGTCGGTGTATCTTCTGCCGGCAACCATGACCAGCGCATGTACAACAACCAGTGGACAGAAAACTATTACGGCCTATATAACAAAGAAATCTATCTGCAGGGTGACAATACTGCCCTGGCGAAGAATCTGAAGGGAAAGCTGTATATTGTGCACGGTGCCATGGATGACAATGTTGCCATGTCACAGTCGATCCGTCTGATCGATGCCCTGATCAATGAAGACAAGGACTTCGACTTCCTGATCCTGCCGCGCACCAATCACAATGTTCCGGCCAACCCCTATTTCATCCGCAGAAAGCTTGACTACTTTGTCAGATACCTGCTCGAAGAAGAGGTTCCGGATTACCGTTTCAACAAGCCGGAGGATGCGGAATGAAAACTCTTCCGCAGAAGAAAACGGCACAGGCAGAGAAACTGATCAGAGAAATCATGAAGGAAAGCGATGCCTGCGGCATTGCCGCCTGCATCATCGACAATGACGGAAATACCGTTTACGAACAGTATTTCGGAAGCAGAAAGATGGATCAGGATCTGCCGCTGAACGGTGATACGATCTTCGGTCTGGCTTCCGTCACCAAGTCCTTTACTGCCCTGGCGGTCATGAAGATGGCTGAGGACGGAATCCTCTCCCTGGATGATCCGCTGCGGGATTATCTTCCTGCCTTCACCAATCGGAATACGAAAACAGTCAAGCTGTCGCACCTGCTGTATCACGGCGGCGGCTTCTTCCCGCAGCCGCGCATCGTTGTCGAAAAGACAGCGGCAGAGCTCGGACTCAGTGAAGACCGTGATCATGATCTTGCATACAATGAAACACTGGCGGAAGAAGGCGGCCGGATGGTTGCCGAGCGTCTCGATTCCCTGACAATGGAAAACGGACTGATCGGAGAACCGGGCCGGTACTGCAGTTACTGCAACGACGGTTTCGGCCTGCTTTCGGAAGTCATCCGGAAATACGGTGATCAGCCTTCGTATGCGGAGTATCTGCAGGAACATATTCTGAGGCCGCTGGGAATGACCAGAAGTTTCTGTGACTTCATCCGGCCGGCAGAGGATGACAATGCCGCATGGCTGTATCAGAAGAGTGATGACGGCATGACAGAGCACCGCAATTACCGCGATGATGCCTTTGTCCTCAACGGCGGCGGAGCCATGAAGTCAACACTCAGTGACCTGAAGAAATATATGATGATGTATCTTCATCACGGTGAAGATGTTGTTTCGGAAAAAAGCATTGAAGAGATGCTGAAGCCGAGACTGCCTTTCGGCACTGACGGTGAATACTGCTGCGGTCTCTATACCGACATGTCGGGACCTTACCGGATCTTTCAGCACGGCGGCAGCCTGCCGGGTGTTTCTTCGAACATTCTGTTCAGCCATGATGCCGGCTGTGCCGTCATAGTCCTGTGCAATACGATGGATGTTCCGGTCAGTGTCATCAGCGATGCCCTCTTTGCCCTGTATACCGATCAGCCGCTGCAGAAAGAACGGACTTATCCGGAAGCAGAATGGTCAGAAGAACTGAAACATGCGGTCAAAGGCCACTATGCGTCCGGTGAAGGAACGGAATTCGACGTTATTGAAGAAAACGGCATATTATATGTCTCTGCCGAAGGAAGCAGAAAGGAAATCCGGCCGGTATCGGATACGGCAGCAGCAGTCATCGGAAAACGGTATGATTCGGCATTCGAACCGATTCATGATGAAAGCCGCGGATACTTTGCCGTCAGATACGGCAGCCGCATCATTCCCAGGCAGTGAAAAAGGAGCCTTCTCAGATCCGTGCAACAAAACAGGGGAATCATCGATTCCCCTTTGTTTATGCCTTTGCCGCAATTCATACGTGCATAACATGCGGGACCGGCAGGACACATTTTGTGTATATTAAAAAAAAGCGAATGACCGTAAAGGAGAAAATCATTATGGAAGAAAAACAGGTGCTGGATCTTGGTGACATGACACTGGTCGCAGGAGGTCAGGACCGGACTCCGATCAAAGACCCTTTTGAGCCGGGAGAGCGTTGTGAGTTCCGGATAGATGTTTACGTGAACGGTGTTTATTCTGACTGGATGCCCTGTATCGGATATGCAAACAATATTGCGGGTATATTCAGACAGATCATCAGCAAACATAATACTGTACCGGTTGAATCCGTGCACATTTATTTTCAGGACGGCCATGAGATGGACTATAACGGCACCTTAGGCATGAACGAAATATCCAACGGAACCGTACTGACAGCCCACGTTGCAAAGTAAGATACTGCTTCCTCATCAGAACAGCTTCAGGAACAAAAAAATGCCCGGATTTTCCCGGGCATTTTAAATTGTGCTCTTACAATCATCCCATCTGTTCCGTAATACGGACCGATGTATGATGCATCCGGTGATGATCAGGCTGCTTTCTGCTTTTTCTTGATCATTTCGGCCAGTGCCGTACTCTTGTATTCTTTCTCGCCGGTGATTTCCCGGTAGATATGCAGCTCAGGCGGGAAAATGATCTTCTGATCATCCTGACTCAGTTCGATTTCCAGAATCGCTCTGTCATTCCAAAACGGATAGACATCGATTTCAAAGTACTGCTGTTCGAAAGTAAGGCAGTATCTGGTCTTGTGCACCGGAGCCTTGCTTTCGTCGGCAGTCTTCAGCAACCGGTTATATTCATTCTCACTGATCCGGTGCTCGGTCTCGATCCGCTTGAGGCCGGTCTCATCCATCGGGATCTTGGTCGTGACATAGCACATGTAATGACCGTCTTCCCCTCTCTGGCGGATGCGGCGTTCTTCTCCGGGAGGAGAATTGAGATAGGTCTGCACGATATCGATCTTATGGCAGTACGGATTCCGGTCCAGCCATTCCAGATCCGGATAGGCAATCAGGAATTTCTTTTCTGTCTCGATCGGGTTGTCGATGCCGAGGAAACTGATGATCTCATTCATCAGTTTTTTCAGTTTTTCATCGAAGGAAGTGCTGTTGTCAATCACTCTCAGATGAGGATGCCCGGTCCATGCCGCAATCAGCTTGTCATCCATGGCACAGGCTTCTTCGACGCTCTCATATCGGGCAGCGTTGTTTTCTGTCGTATAGAACTCTACAGCCCCCTTGGCAGCCGTAACGAGATGAAATACTGCATCATAGGAATCTCTCAGATCGACGACATTGCCGCCTACAGACGCAACTGCTTCGGCAAATTCTTCATCATTCATATACGCCTTGTTGTCCATAAAGCCGCGGTCACATACAATCAGAATCTTATCCGCAATCATGGTTCTGGCAGCCTGTTCAAACAGTTCTTCCTTGACCAGCTGCAGTCTGACCTGACATTTCTGATAGTCCAGATTGGTTCCGCAGGTCCACGGCGCAACACCGCCGGTAATCAGTTCGGTTGCTGTTTCGGGAATAAACAGTACGGTATATCCCATCCGGGAAAAGTGATGCTGGATCCAGCTCATGGCCGTGGTTTTTCCTGCACACGGTCCGCCGGTAATGACGATCTTGGTGATTTCCATAACGACTCCTGTTTTTTGCATGCTCATTATAATATACAAAGACCGTGTTTTCAGTGAAGATCATATGATTATTTCTTTTTGTGCAATAACGTGTATAATACTTCCCGGAAAACGAGGCACAGAATATGATCAGAAAAATCGATGCCCTGGCGGCAGATATTGATATGACACTGACCGCCAAGGGAGGATCACTCCCGGATATTGTCCGGCAGGCATTTGAAATCATGCACGGAAACAGCATCCGGCTCGGTCTTGCGACCGGAAGGGAAATCACGGATAAACTGAAACATCAGGGCAGGGACTGGGGGCTCAGCTTTGATTTTGACTTTGTCATCGGCATGAACGGCGGGATGCTGTATGATCTGGCGGATGATTCCCTCTGGGCTGTTGAACTGATCAGCCGGGAAGACCTGAAGGAAATCCTGACCTACATGATGCCGCTGATCGACAAATACAGAATCTCCATCAATGCCGAAGGCGGCGGCAATCACAACGCCATGAATATTCAGGGTGAACTGCTGGCTTCTTCAAGACGCCATGGTTTCGACTTTGTTGACAAGACCGGAGATATCGACGGCTTCTGTGAAAAGCAGGCATACAAGCTGCTCTTCCGCACCGAGCCGGACAACGAGCAGGAAATCAGGGACTATTTCACCCGCCGGTACGCTGAAGACTGGCAGATCATCGGGACTTTCCCGGGCACCGTTGAAATCTTCCGCAAGGGCTTTGATAAAGGCACAGGCCTGCAGAGATATCTGCAGAAATACGGAATTGACGCCGAAAATGTCATTGCCTTCGGAGACAATGAAAATGACAACCCGCTTCTGGAAGAAGCCGGCTGGGGTGTTTCACTGAAAAACGGCACTGACAGGACAAAGGCAATTGCTGATGACATCACGGAATACGATTGTTCCGAAGGCGGCGTCGGCCGCTATATGATCGATCATTATCTCAAACCGAACCATATGATCTGAAAAAAGGCTTTCGCCTTTTTTCTTTTACAGATAATACAGCATTGTCAGCAGCGGCATCGTCACAAGACAGACAAGTGTTGTCACGGTATTGATGGCTGTCGCATAGCTGACTTCCTTATCGTACAGCTGCGCCATCTGGGTCACGGTGGTGGCAGACGGAGTCATCGTCGCCATCAGGCTGATGAATAAGATTGTTTCCCCGTCCGGACTCAATGCGGCAAGACCGCTGAACTTCATGATGAGAATGACAGCGGCAGGAATGGCGACCATCTTCAGGAACGTGATCAGCCAGATCCTCTTTCCCTTGATCATCTCTGCCAGATTCACACCGGCCAGAATCATGCCCAGCATCATCATGCTGACTGGGCCGATGGCAGAACCGAGAGACTTTACGGTATCTCTGAGGATTCCCGGCAGCTGCAGATGTGTCAGGAAAAGAAACAGACCGATCAGACAGGCAATCAGATTAACGTTGGTCAGAATCGATTTCATATCCATCGCCCATTTTCCTTCCACCAGTGACTTCCCGTGGGTCCAGATGATAAACAGCTGCACAACCATGAATGCACTGGCATAGATGACCCATTCTTCACCGAGTACGGCTGTCACCAGCGGAATGATCAGATTGCCGGCATTGGAATAGATCAGTGATGCCTTCTCGATGCCGGTAAAATGAAAGATATTGCTCAGCAGATATACGATGGCAAACAGCAGTGCATGGATGCCGGCAGCAGCGGCAAATGACAGCATGAAATTGTTTGCGGTCTCCGGTGTGAAGCTGATCTGAAAAGCATTCAGAATCGTACACGGACAGATAATATAGACGATCAGAATCGACAGTACTTTGGAATCCGATGCCCTGAGAAGTCCGGCTCTGACCAGAAGGTATCCGCAGAGCATCATCAGAAACAGCTGGATGATCTGTTTTGTAAGCAGCAATGAAATCATAATGAATCTCCCGCACCCCATCATACAGCACTTATGCGGTGCGCAAAAGAAAAAGACTTCCCGCAGGAAGCCTTTTCATATGTTTCAGTCACACCAGTCAAAGAAGTCAATGATGCCTTCTTCCACATCTTCCTTGATATCGGCGTAATTATGAATTTCATGCCGATAGCCCGGATACAGTCTGGTCGTGACATCATGACCGGTTTCGATCAGCCAGTTGGTGACCTGATAAATGCCGGTTCCGAACTGTCCGACCGGATCCTGATCGCCGGCAATGTTGTAAACCGGCAGTTCCTTCGGAACCTTTTCAGCCCATTCCCTGCTGCTGATTTCTTCCATCATCTGCATGAAATACAGCCAGGATCTGTTCAGGCATGGTTTCGTAAAGGCATCAAACGGATCTTCGGCATGATCCTGCTGGACAAACGGATCATCACAGATCCATTCATTGCCGAGTGTCACTCCCTCAGCACAGCGGCTGAACATCCATCCCATCAGTTCACCGCCGATGTTCGGATCGGCTTCACAGCCCTTTCCTTCATCGACAAGTTTCTGAACACGGGCAATTCCGGCGTCCAGATTCGGCCATTCTCCGGTCGTGCCGCAGATCGTTACACCGTTCAGGTCACTGCCGTATCTGGCAATATACATCCTGGCAATGAACGAGCCCATGCTGTGGCCGAACATGTAATAGGGAACATCCGGATATTTATCTGCGACAATATCATGGAATCTCTTCTCGTCTTCGACCATGGTGGTATAGCCTTTATCGCCCCAGTCGCCCCAGCGGTCATTTTCAATTGCCGTCTTGCCGTGTCCGACATGGTCATCGGCAGCAACGATATAACCGGCTTCCATGAAACTTGTGATCATATGCAGATAGCGTCGGGAATGTTCGCCGAAACCGTGAATCAGCTGAATGACACCGGCAGGACGGCAGGCCGGAACATAGATCCAGCCGTATACCTGGTCGCGTTCATTGAATGACAAAAACTTCACTTCGTGCAGCATAATTATGTTTTCCTTTCCGGAGTGCGTCACTCCTGTTGTCAACTTAATCGTATCACTGTGTTTTCATCTTCAGCAACGGCTATACACCAAAAAAGGAGAACTTTTCAGTTCTCCTGCAGTTACTGCTTTTCGGCTGCTTCTTCTGCTTTTTTCTGTGCTTTCAGCTTTGCCAGTTCCTCTTCTTCAAGCTGCCTGTATGCGACTTTGCCGACGAGTGTCTTCGGCAGTTCCTGACGGAATTCGATATCCTTCGGCATTGCATATTTGGCAATATGTGAACGGCAGTATGCCATCAGTTCTTCTTTTGTTTCTTCATTGGCATGCACACCCGGCTTCAGCATGACAAAGGCTTTGACAGCCTGGATGCGGTACGGATCCGGAATACCGATGATGCAGCTCATCTGTACCTTCTCATGGGCATCGAGAATATTCTCGAGCTGGGCCGGATAGATATTGTATCCGGAAGAAATGATCATTCTCTTGGCACGGCCGCGGAAATAGATAAAGCCTTCATCATCCATGATTCCGAGATCGCCGGTATAGACCCATGTCAGACCGTCGGCATGCGTGCGCAGTGTTGCGGCTGTTTCTTCGGGATTGTTCATATATCCCTTCATGACGGTCGGACCTGCCAGCAGAATTTCGCCCTCCTCACCGTACGGCAGTTCTTCGTCCGTACCCGGCTTGACGATCTTGATATAGGTATCCGGGAACGGCAGTCCGATACTGCCTTCCTTGTATCTGTCACGCGGGGTCAGACAGCAGGCAGTGACGGTCTCGGTCGTGCCGTAGCCTTCTCTGACCTGAATGGCTGCCTTGTGATCAGCCAGGAAACGGTCAAATTTCTTTTTCAGTTCAATGGACAGTGAATCACCGCCGGAGAAGACACCCTTCAGACTGCTGAGATCGGCATTGTCCATGGACGGCAGACGCAGCAGCGCCTCATACAGTGTCGGAACACCGGCAATGAAATTGCACTTGTACTTGGTGATCAGCTTGGCATAGCTCTTTGCCGTAAAGCGCGGCACAAGAATGCAGCGGCCGCCCTGCGACAGCATGGTATGAATGCATACACCCAGACCGAAGCCGTGGAACAGCGGCATCGCAGCCAGCATCTTGTCACCGGGACGGAACATCGGGTTTGCGGCAACAACCTGCTGACCGAGAGCATTGAAGTTCTTGTTTGTCAGCATGATGCCCTTTGTTGTTCCGGTCGTGCCGCCGGAATACAGAATGACGGCAGTGTCATCGGACTGTGACTTTACCTTGTAGTTATAGAAACAGTACTTTCCGAGGTTCATGAATTCATTCCAGCGGATCACCGGTGCATCGGCCGGAATCTTCTGGATCTTTCTTCCCTCCGTCAGCATATATCCGGTCCGCAGCGGCTGGGACAGCTCATCCTTGACGGATGCGATGATGATATTGACAATCTTCGTGTTGGCACGGATCTTCTCAAACTTATGATAGAACTGGTCAAGTGTAATGGCCGTAACGCTCTCCGATGCATTCAGATAGAATTCAATTTCCTTTTCCGCTGACAGCGGGTGGATCATGTTGGCAACGGCGCCGATCAGATTGACGCCATAGAACATGAAGATTGCCTGCGGGCAGTTCGGCATGGCAATGGTGACTCTGTCCCCCTTGCGCACACCAATTGTGCGCAGCGAACGCGCACAGCGGTTGATCTCCTGGATCAGCCGCTTATATGTCGTATGACGTCCCATGAAGGTAAAGGCGATCTGATCGGGATATTTATTTGCGATAGCTTCAACAGCTTCGTACATTGAACCCTCAAAATACTTCAGATGCACCGGCATACCGACATACTCGTCATACCACGGTGTCTTTACTGTAGTTGTGTCCATAAAAAAACCTCTTTTCCCATCCGATATTATATACGCTTTTGGAAAAAAGGCTTAATTATTCGCTGATTCTGCACAAAAATCGCTCTGTTCAGCGCTTACACAGCCGCTGTAATCAGCTTTCCAGAATCATCTGCAGGCGCATGACAGCCTCCTGCACCAGTTTTCCGGTGGACGTTTCACCAACGCCGACGATCACCGATCCGCAGTTGACAAACGGGATCAGAATGCGCTCTGCATCACTTTGTCCGATGCATACTGCCATTTCCGGCGTCACTTCCCCCAGCATGGCATCTGCGATGACGATGCCGATGGGTCCGATGATGATGTCCGCATGCCGCACGCATACACGAACCGCATTTTCCCCGGTCGCGGCCTGATCGGCACCGGCTTTGAGCATTGCTCCGGTGGCGGCGGAATTCGTGCCTACCGCGG
>CAMNGB010000020.1 GCA_946537835.1 uncultured Erysipelotrichaceae bacterium | reverse complement strand
GGTGTCTGTACCGGAAGATCGGTGGCACTGCCGCCGCATAGTACGAGAACGTCGATCCTGTCTTTCCAGTCCAGGATTTCATTGACGGAAAGGACCGGAACGTTTTCTGTCTGAATTGTTACAGATGCGGGATCACGGCGGGTAAAGACTGCCGTCAGTTCCATGTCGTTTGTTTCCTGCACAGCGTATTCAACGCCGCGGCCGAGATTTCCGTAACCCAGGATACCGATTCTTGTTTTCATTTTTTCATCCTCATTTCTGCTGGAATACCAGATCCTGCATCGTATACATGCCGGCCGGCATGTTCTGCAGGAATAATGCTGCCTTGACTGCACCGCTGACAAAGATCATGCGGCTGTCAGCGTGGTGGGTAATTGAGATGTGCTCATTCGTGCCGAAGAAATGAACGGTATGTTCACCGGCTTCGGTACCGCCGCGCAGGGAATGAATGCCGATTTCTTTCTGTCTGGCACCGGTCATTCCGGAACGTCCGTAGACTTCCCTGAATTCATTGCCGGAATTCAGGATTTCCAGCAGCGCCTTGGCAGTGCCGCTCGGCGCATCCTGTTTCTGGTTGTGGTGGGTTTCCGTCAGTTCGATATCAAAGGAATCCTTCAGCAGCGGTGCGGCTGTACGGATAATTTCCTGCAGCACGGCAACGCCGTAGGAATAGTTGGCACTGTAGAAGACCGGATGATCTGCGGACAGTTCCTGCAGCGCAGCTTTCTGTTCTGCATCCAGTCCGGTTGTGCCGTATACCAGGGAACAGTTGTGTTCCTTTACATAGCTGATGATCCATGACAGATTGTCACGGTGCGAGAAATCGATGATCATATCTGCCGGTTCCATCTCTTTCAGTTCATCGAGATTGAAGGCATCAAACATTCCCATCACTTCAAAGCCGGCTTTTTCTGCTTCTGCTGCGAGAAGCTGTCCCATTTTTCCTCTGCCGCCGATGACGACTCTCATAGGATGCCTGCTTTCTTCATTTCATCAATCAGGTGCTGCCGGTTTTTTTCTGCCATCGGATACAGCGGCAGACGGTAGCCGCCGACTTCCCTGCCCATCTGATTCATTGCTTCCTTGACCGGAATCGGATTGACTTCGCAGAAGAGGGCATGGATGTAATCCAGATATTTCTGCTGGATGGCCAGGGATTCTGCCTGATTGCCGTCAAACCAGTTCTGGACAAGATCATGTGCTTCTTTCGGATTGGTATTGGCGAAGACACTGATGACACCGGAGCCGCCAAGAGACAGGATCGGAACGATCATGTCATCGTTGCCGCTGTACATCGCAAAGTCATCACTGATACAGCGGGAAACACTGACAGCGAAGCTGATATTTCCGGAAGCTTCCTTGATTCCGATGATGTTCGGGTGCTTCGAGAGTCTTTCCACGGCGCTGACACTCAGGGAACATCCGGTTCTGCCCGGTACGTTATAGAGGATCAGCGGGGCGCTGACAGCGTCGGCGACAGTCGTAAAGTGCCGGATCATTCCTTCTTCATTGGCCTTGTTGTAGTAGGGGGTGATTGCCAGCAGGGCATCGACTCCCATATCGGCATACTTCTTCGATTTTTCCAGCATGGTTCTGGTGTCGTTGGAACCGGAGCCGGCAATGACCGGAATGCGGTGATTGACTCTTTTCAGGGTAAATTCGACAACAGCATCATCTTCTTCATGGGTCATGGTTGTGCTTTCACCGGTTGTTCCGAGCACAAGAATACCGTCGGTATGGCTGGCGATATGCCAGTCGATCAGTTCACCGAGCTTTTCGAAATTGACAGATCCGTCTTCATGGAACGGTGTAATGAGTGCGACGATGGAACCTTTGATCATGATTTTCCCTCCTGTAATTCCAGTTCTGTCATATGTTCATAGGATTCTCTTTCGATCACTGTTCTGGCCCTGCCTTCATTGACAAAGACGACAGCGGGGAGAGGAAGCTTGTTGTAATGGGAAGCCATGGAGTAACCGTAGGCTCCGGTCGTCTTCATGACGAGAATGTCTCCCTTTTCAGCTTTGGGAAGGGGAATGCTTTCGATCAGGATATCACCTGATTCACAGCATTTTCCGGCAATCGTATAATCTGTTTCAGCCGGAAGATTTTCCTTGCCGGCAAGATAGGCCTCATATTTTGCCTGGTACAGAGCCGGGCGGATATTGTCGCTCATGCCGCCGTCCACGAAGGCATAGGTTTTGTTCGGTGTCTGTTTCAGATAGCCGACCGTATAAAGGGTATAGCCGGCCTCGGCAACAATGCTGCGGCCCGGTTCGATCAGGATCTGCCTGATGAAGCCGCCGACCCTTTCGTTTTCTTCTTCGCATGTCTGCAGGATTGTCTCACAGACTTCCTTTACGGGAACCGGATGATCTTCCGGTGTGTAATATGCACCGAACCCGCCGCCGAGATTGATATCAGTCACGGCTATGCCTCTGTCATGCAGTTCCTTTGCAAACGAGAACATTTTGCGGATCAGTTCGACATATGCCTGCTTGTCGAAGATCTGGGAGCCGATATGGGCGTGGATGCCTCTGACACGGACCTTGCCGGAATCCTGCAGCTTTTCGGCAGTGTCGAAGATCACGTCTTTTTCCAGCAGGGAGAAGCCGAATTTGCTGTCGACATGAGCTGTGACGATATACTGGTGGGTATGGGCTTCAATGCCGGGATTGATTCTGAGCAGCACATCTGTTTCCGTATCCCTGTCTTTGATCTGGGCAAGGATTTCCTCCGCTTCCATTTCATTGTCGACTACAAATGTTCCGACCTTTGCGTCCAGAGCCATCCGGATTTCAGCCGGTGTCTTGTTGTTGCCGTGAAACCAGATCCGTGACGGATCGAAGCCGGTTCTGAGGGCGGTATACAGTTCGCCGCCGGAAACGACATCGAGACCGCAGCCGTATTCTGCCGCTAGACTGATCATCGCCTTGCAGCTGAAGGCCTTGGAGGCATACAGGACCCGGGTGGCAAATGTTTCGCTCCGGAAACAGGATGTGAATGCCTGCAGTTTCTGACGCAGTTCATGTTCGTCATAGACAAACAGCGGTGAGCCGTACTGCCGGATGAGATCCTGTTCTTTTACTCCGCTGATTCCTGACATAGGCGGTGTTCCTCCTTCTTAATATAAAATGCCGGCAGTGCATTCTGCCGGCATATGTAAATCACCTACAGATAGCACTCCTACGCATGTAGACAGTCTGGGGGATGTTCTCCCGCAGCCCACCGCTGTCCGGTGCCCCGTTCAGCAGTTCGGCGGAATTGCTTGTGACAGACATCAGACGCCTGCCGGCTCTGCCTGTTTTCGTCGTTTCCGCACCTCTATCTTTGTGAGGTATGATATCATCTGCATTGATGTATTTCAACTGAAATAACCTTTGGGTTTATGTAAAATGATAGCGTTGTTCGCAGAACGGGAAGATTCCCGGTAAGGAAGATACTATGATCGTTGTGAAATTCGGCGGAACATCACTGGCAAGTGCTGAAAACATCCGCCATGCAGTCAATATCGTAAAAAGCAATCCCGAGCGCAGATTCGTTGTTGTCTCTGCCCCCGGCAAGCGATACAAAGAAGATATCAAGGTCACTGACCTGCTGTATCAGGTTCACCGGGCCCTGCAGGAAGGAAGTGATTATCACCGGCCGCTGCAGGAAGTCAGGGAACATTTTTCAGAGATCATTGAAGAACTGAATGTTTCCTTTGATCTGGACAAGGAAATCGATATCATCGAGAAGGAGATGGTGCAGTATGAGACTGCAGATTATCTTGCCAGCCGCGGTGAATATCTCAATGCCAGGATCATTGCCAGATATCTTGACTGGCCGTTTGTTGATGCCGGTCTGCTGATCCGCTTCCGCAGTCACCGTCTGGATGAAGAAGTGACATATCCGCTGGCCGGAAAAATACTGAAGAACATGGACCGGGCGGTCATTCCCGGATTCTACGGAAAAGATGAAGACGGAAAGATCACCGTTTTCTCACGCGGCGGCTCCGATGTCAGCGGGGCAGTGGTCGCAAGAAGTGTCAAAGCCAGTCTCTATGAGAACTGGACCGATGTCTCCGGCATCATGAGTGCTGATCCGAGAATTGTGGATCATCCCCGCAAGGTAGACTGGATCAGTTACCGTGAACTCAGGGAAATGTCCTATATGGGTGCTTCGGTGCTGCATGAGGAAGCTGTTTTCCCGATCCGTGCTGCCGGAATACCGATTGAGATCAGGAATACAATGGACCCTTCCGCAGCCGGAACAAGAATCGTACCGGTTCTGCCGAAAGAAGCACGGGCACATACCGTTACCGGCATTGCCGGCAAGAAGGGACTCTCCGATCTGTTCATTGAAAAAGCGATGATGAATGCCGAAGTCGGCTTCGGTGCCAGGGTCATGAATATCATTGCCCGCAACGGCGTGCCGTATGAGCACACTCCGACCTCGATCGACTCGATGTCAGTCATTGTCGAAACCGCTGCACTGGAACCCTGCCGCAATCAGATCATCACCGAAATTGACCGTGAGCTGAATCCCGACAGGATCATGATCGAAGACGGCATCGCGCTGATCGCCGTTGTCGGTGAAGGACTCTGGAAAAATGTCGGTTTTGCCGCAAGAATGTTTGCCATCCTGGCAGAAGAAGGGATCCATGTGCGCATGATCGATGCCGGTTTCAGTGAAATGAACGTCATTATCGGCATCAGTGCACCGCAGTATGAAAAAGCCTTCCGGGCTCTGTATGACGGCCTGCAGGATCTGATGTAAAAGTGAACTGTATGAATCGAAAGACTGTATGCGTACAGTCTTTTCATTATGCATGGCTGTCTACAGAAACAGGAAAATCGTTTACAATACGGGTATGCCTACATATGTTTTCAGGCCGTGCGGCGATACGGCACTGATGATTCAGTTTGAACAGAAGATTGATCCGGCCGTTCTGCAGGATGTGAGTCAGATGGCTGAGAAGATCAGGAATGCGCATCTGAAAGGGATCATTGATCTGATCCCTTCCTATGCGGCTTTGCTGGTGATATTCGATCCGGCCGTTTTTTCCTATACGATATTGAAACAGAAAATCGAAGTGCTGGCTTCTCAGCCGGACAGCAGAACTGCTTCTGCCGTGCGGCATGTGGATATCCCGGTACTGTACGGAGAACCGTTTGCGGAAGATCTAGCCTTTGTGGCAGAACATGCCGGTCTTTCACGAGAAGACGTGATCCGGATCCATACTGCGAACGAGTATCCGGTCTATATGATGGGATTTCTGCCCGGGTTTCCGTATCTCGGAAATCTTGATGAAAGGATCCATACGCCGCGCCGCAGCGAACCGCGCACTGCCATTCCGGCCGGAGCGGTGGGAATCGGCGGTGCCCAGACCGGCATCTATCCGATGGAATCTCCCGGCGGCTGGCATATCATCGGCCTGACACCTGTGAAGCTGTATGATCCCGGTTCCGGAACACCGGTTCTGCTGCAGAGCGGAGATATCATCCGCTTCCGCGCTGTCGGAAAAGAAGAGTTTGATGAAATCCGCAGGAACGGAGGCCGGCTATGCATATAACCGTAAGAAAGCCGGGCGCCCTCACGACGATTCAGGATCAGGGCCGCTATGGCCGGCAGGGACAGGGAATTCCTTCTTCCGGTGTTCTTGATCCGCTGGCCATGAGAATAGCCAATCTGATCGTCGGCAATGATGAAAATCATCCGGTCATCGAATGCATCGGCATCGGACCGGAACTGGAATTTTCCGGGTCTGTATATTTTACAGTCTGCGGCGGCAGCTTCCGGGTATTCCTGAATGATGAAGAAATCACCGTAAACCGGCTGTACCGTTCCCGGGCCGGTGATGTTCTGAAAGTCACCTATGCGCCGCATTACAATACCTGTGTGATTGCCTTCGGGGCTGACTTTGATCTGGCACCGGTCATGGGGAGCCTTTCAACCGATGTCAGAAGCGGCATCGGACCCATGCAGGGAAAGAAACTGCAGGCCGGTGACCGGCTGGAACTGATCAATGTCAGAAACAGACTGAAGAACGAAAACGAACGTTCGTTTCCGCTCTATGCCGAAAAGGAGGAGATCACCCGTCTGCGGGTCATCAGCGGTCCGAATGATGATGCCTTTACCGGCAATGGACTCGGCACCTTTTTCGGCAGTCTCTATACCGTATCGGAAAAGTCCGACAAGATGGGACTGCGGCTGAAAGGTCCTCATGTGGAAACATCGGCAGGCAATGATATTCTTTCGGCCGGCATCGTGACCGGTGCGATCCAGATCACGCCGAAGCAGCCGATCCTGATGCTGAAGGACCATGCGACAACCGGCGGCTATCCGATCATTGCCGTGGTCATCAGTGCCGATCTGTCCCGGGCTGCCCAGCTGAAGGCATTTGACAAGGTACAGTTTGTACCGGTCAATATGGAGACAGCAGAAAAGGCAATGCAGGAAATGAATGAATACATGGACGCAAAAAAGACAGTATTTGCCGGCAGTGCACTGATGAAGCTGCTGGCAGAGAAAAGGAGAAGGAAATGAAAATCGATCTGAACAGCGACCTCGGCGAAAGCTTCGGAAGATATACTCTGGGATGTGATGAACAGGTGGTTCCTCTTGTCACATCGATCAATGCCGCCTGCGGCTTTCATGCCGGTGACCCGTCGGTCATGCGGAAGACCGTAAAACTGGCAAAGGAGGCAGGTGTATCCGTTGGCGCCCATCCCGGCTTTGATGATCTGCAGGGATTCGGCCGCAGAAACATGAACCTGTCATCCGATGAACTGCAGGCATGCGTGCTGTATCAGCTCGGTGCCCTCGATGCCTTTGTAAAGGCAGAAGGAATGAAGCTGGCTCATGTCAAGCCGCACGGGGCAATGTACAACATGGCCGCAAAGGACAGGACCATGGCCATGGCCGTCTGCGAAGCCGTAAAAATGTATGATCCGAATCTGATCATTCTTGCCCAGGAAAGCGGACAGCTGTATCAGTGTGCAGGGGAACTGGGACTGCCGGCAGCTGCCGAAGTCTTTGCCGACAGAGCCTATGAAGAAGACGGAACCCTGGTCGCAAGATCGAAGCCGGGCGCCGTGATCACCGATCCCGATGAAGCACTGGCAAGAGTGCTGCGCATGATCAAAGAAGGAAAGGTTACAGCCGTCACCGGCCGGGATATCAGCGTCAGGGCGGATTCCGTCTGCGTGCACGGCGACGGGGAAAGCGCGCTGGAATTCATCCGCCGCATCCGTTCTGCCTGTGAGAAAGAAGGAATCGTTCTTTCTCCGCTGAAGGAAATCGTATGAAAAAAGGCTGAGAGCATCGCTCCCAGCCGGACGGCTGTATGATTACTGCAGCCAGTTCTTTTCGGTAATGACACATTCGTATCCGTGGATCATCAGATGATCACCGATATGCAGTGTGTCTTTTTTTGCGAGAATATAGCCGTTGTTGACGTTTTTGACATAGGAATAGACAAGCTTGGAAACACGGCCGACTTCTTCGCCGTCCACATAGACGGGTTCACCCGGTCCGCCGTACTGCTTGGCACGGATATAGAAATCCTGGTTCTCATCACAGACTTCGAAGCCTACCATCTCTCTTTCCGGACCGTTTTCCTTTATTTTCAGCAGGGCATCCTTGCCGATGAAGTCCTTGTCCCAGTCAATGTTCTTTTCCAGACCGACTTCGAAGGGATTGGTATGGGCCAGATCGCGCATGTAATAGAAACCGGCTTCGGTCGGAAGGGTCCATGCGAATACCTGGAATTCGGTGACTTCCTTTCCGCCTGCTTCCTTGACAGCGGCATCGATGGCATCCTGTACGTCATCGGCATCATCGGCGTGACAGTAGACCTCATAGCCGAACTGTTCGCCGGTAAAGCCGCCGCGGTTGATCAGCACTTCATGGCCGGCAATCACATCCGTACGGTGGCGGAAGAACTTCAGATCTTCCACTCCGTTTTCAGAGATCTGATTTATGACATCTTTCGACTTCGGCCCCTGTACGGAGAACATGTGCCAGTCTTCGGTGATCTCATAAGACTCGACATCATAGTCTTCGGAATGGTAATAGAACCAGTCGTCGCATTTTGTACCGTACAGGGTGGAGACCCAGTATTTTTCTTCTTCCAGGCGCATGACGACGACATCATCGATGATTTCGCCGTTTTCATTGAGCATGGTGGTATAGCGGTCACGGCCGACTTTCAGCGTGGAAATCTTGTTGGGATAAATGTAGTCAAGGAAACGGCAGGCATCGGGACCGGTGACTTCCATCAGCTGATGGGTAAACAGATAATAGCCGACATTTTCACGTACAGCCATGTGCTCGGAACGTTTCCATTCATCATCTTTGAATATGTTTTTATACACGGGAAGTCCTCCTTACATGAATTTGTCGATCCTGCGGGCAATCTTGATTCTCATCTTTCCCTGCGGAGAATCTTCTTCCCAGACCGACCACTGGGCATTGACAAGTGTCTTGACCATACCCTGCCACATATACAGATGTGCTTCGCAAAGTGACTGGGTGCCGGTAATGGCAAGGTCATTGCGGTTGATGACGTAGATGACTTCATCCTTGTTGAAAGCTTCGATTTCGTAGTGGCAGACCAGGGACTGCAGCAGCATTTCAATGACACCGCCCAGCAGTCTTCCGTCTTCGCCGATCGTATTCGGCACACCGAGCCATTCGCGGCAGGCACGGATCGCATAGCGCTCTCCGAACATGGCCTTGCCGGCTGCTTCGAGCACGCACTTCTTGATCCATTCGGCATTTTCCTTGGTGGTATAGCCGTGGTTTACGGCATTGTCGATGGCCGGCAGAAGATACAGCGAAGCGGCAGTGGAGAGGTTGACCATCTGGTTCGAGGAATCGGTTTCGTTGTTGGTGCCGTTGACGAAATGGTAGTCGCATTCCTCGCGGAACATCATGGATTCTTCGACGCAGTCTTCTTCCTCTGTATATTTCTTGTATTCATCGGAAACAGCCGGGCCGAAGGACTGCCAGCGCTCATGTTCCGGAGCCGGGTATTTTTCTCTGCTTTCGGCAATGATGCGGCAGTGTCTGTCGCCGCATCCTTTGGCTTCGACCATCATGTAGTCCAGCTTCTTGCCTTTTCTGTGTCTTGACTCGGTGGCATCGGCCTGGCCTTGCAGAGACATTGTCGTGGCACGGCAGAGTTCGGAACCGCAGATATCCCAGTCACAGACATCCAGTTCCTTTTCGCAGCGGTAGGTGCCGAAATCCTGGCAGCGTCCGCACATCAGCAGGGCATCGTCGCCCTTGTCGCCGATCAGAGCGCCGGGGTAGGAGCCGCACATGAAGGGATGAATGCCGAAGCCGTCATCGTTCGGATAATTCATGCCGGTATAGAGAAGGCGCTGATATGCTTCATTGCACATTTCCGAAGCACGGGTCGCATAGTCGGGAATGATGATGCGGTAGGCCTGGGCGACGGCAGCGGACAGGACGGCTTCAAAACGGGATGCATAATGCAGTGCATCCTGGTAGGACATCAGTTTGTTCCAGGGTGACTGGACAGCGTTGTACTGCGTGAATCCGGCTTCATTGCCGGAATCGGCAGGAATTCTTTCATTGATCTTTTTCGTCATGTTCATTCCTCACTGTTCTTCCGGATAGGCATCGATGGCCGGCTGGTATCTGACGATGTTATGGGAAGCACCGCCGTCTGCCAGAATCGTTTCGCCGGTGATGCCGTCACCCATCGGGGTGCAGAGGGCATAGGCGATGATGCCGACCTGATCGACCGGCAGCTGGCCGTCAACGGACCATACCATCAGTTCGTCATAGAATTCATCCTGCTGTTCTTCGGTGATATGTTCACTCGCAAGGTTGCCGGCAGCACCCGGTGTAACCATGCCGCCGGGTGCGACGGTATTGACCATGATGCCGTAGCGCTTCAGTTCCTTGGCGGCTTCGGTTGTCAGACCCATGACAGCCGCCTTGCTGGAGGCATAATGCGGATAGCCGCCGAATACCGGATACGGCACGATCGGACTGTTGGAAGAAATCAGAACGATCTTGCCTTCAATGCCGTGCTCCTTCATGTAGCGGCTGACATATTTGACGCCGAAGAAAGCTCCGTAGACATTGGTTTCAAAAATCAGTTCCAGATCTTCTTTCGGCAGATCATAGACCTTGGCATAGTTCCAGATGGCAGCACTGTTGACAAAGATATCCAGCGAACCGAATTTCTCTGCCGTAAAGTCAACGAGATTCCTGACTTCTTCTTCGTGTCTGACATCGGTAAAGCAGAAAGCAGCCCTGTCACCGAAACCCTGTTCGGCAAACAGCGGCATTGCGGCTTCCTCTTCGATATGGGAATTGGATGCGACGACGACATTGGCGCCGCCCTGCAGAAGCCGCAGGGCAATGTCAAAGCCGAGGCCGGAAGTGCCGCCCGTAACCAGTGCGGTTTTGCCTTTGACAGAGAACATCTCCTCAAAAGGACGGGCGTTCTTAATATAGCCTTCAAGCATTTTTTTGTCGGCCGGTGTAAAAGTCATATGATTGGATCCTCCTCTGTTCATTGATCAGAAAAACGGTATTCCCGGGATTGAATACATCTTCATTTTAAAAAGAAGACCGATCCGGAAATATGCTGAAATAAAAGGGAATTCCGGCACTTTTTCAGACTGTTTTGGCGGGCTCGGGGAGGCGGCGGATGTTCTGCTTCTTCATAACCGTGCCAAAGGAGAAGAAAAACCGCCGGACCTGCCGTCGGCAAGTATGACTGAAAAACGGATGAACACCTACAAAATGACGGGCACAAACGGCGACAGTCCTGTATAATTGACTTGGGACAGTACATATCATGAAACTGAATGCCGATATCATCTATCATGAACTGAAAAAGAATTACAGGACAGAAATTTTCGGGAAGAGAAGCAGTGCCCTGGTTTTGCCGCGGCCGGAATTCTATATGGAAGACGAAAGGACATTCCTTTCCGATCACCTGTATCTGGCCACTGCCGACCATCTTCCTGCCCGGCCGGCGATCCGGGAGGGAGCAGTGCTTGTATGCATCGGCGAACATATCAATCTGAAGAATTACCGGAACCGGCTCTGCCTGATCGTCATCCGCAACAAGGCGGATTTCTTCCGGGTCTATCAGTATCTGCAGAAGATCTTCGATTTCTATGAAGAGTGGGAACAGAAGCTGTATCAGGATCTGTTCAATGATGCCGGCATCCAGCAGATTCTGGCAGATTCGGCCCATCTCTTCCGCAGGCCGGTCAATCTGCTCGACAAATCATTCCGCATGATTGCCGGTGAAGAAGACAGGGATATCAGTGTCAACGGTTCTCTGGATCCCGATGCCATTGATACCTTTCTTTCTTCCTATGATCTGATGACGGAAAAGAAAGGTGCGATCATCGTTGATTTTGATGACAGGAAAACACTCTGTGTCAACCTGTTTAACCGGAACGGAGAATATGAAGGCTGTCTGTATATTGAACAGGAGGGAAGCGATACCCCGGCGGAAGGACCGCTGGCGGAATATCTGGCATCCATGCTGGAACTGGCAGTTGCCAAGAATCCGACAGTGATCAATGATGAACAGTCATCGCTGAAAAGGGTCATGCAGACACTGGTGGAGGAAATGCCGCTTTCCCATGCCCAGAGATGGGTGCTGACAGCGTCGAATCACAAGAATACATTTGTCTGTGTCCTGCTGGAATACAGACAGAATCAGCCGCCGCTGCCGGCTTCCTATATCTGTGACAGCTTTGAGGAAACATTCGAGACCTCCTTTGCCTTCCGCAGCGATACGGCAATGATCGGCTTTATTGATACTGCTCCGCTGACGGATCCGAAGCTGAAGGATTACAGGGCAAACCTGAACCGTCTGCTGAAGGATTTCATAGCCCGCATGCGTCTGAATGTCGGCATTTCCAATGAATTTGATGATCTCTTTGATATCCGCATTCATTACCTGCAGGCAAGATCGGCGCTGGAAAACGGCAGGATCATGAGTCCGGACGGCAATCTGTTCTATTTTGCCAGCTATGCACTGACGGAAATGATCATCAATTCCCTCGGCGGCCTGCCGGCTGAAGCATATTTCCCGGCCGGTCTGAAGGCAGTCATTGAACATGACCGGACTTCCGGAGTTTCCTATCTGGAAACGCTGAAGGTATTTCTGGAAGAGAACCAGTCCTATACCGCTGCAGCCCAGAAACTGTATATTCACCGTTCCACAATGATCGACAGGATCAGCAGAATCGAAAGGGAGCTGAAGATCGATCTCTCAGATTCCGATCAGAGGCTGCAGCTGGAGATCCTGCTGAAAGCAATCGATATCGAAGAAATCCTTCGCATGCAGTAAAAAAAACAGGTGCTTATGCATCTGTTTTCAGTTGGTCTGCAATTATCTGGAGCAGGCTTTCAGATCGGCATCGATCTCGTCCGCATGAACGGCAACTTCCGCTGATTCAGGATAGCTCAGCAGCTTGCGGTATGTCAGGCCTCCGACCAGCTTCATGCGCGGATCCTTGGTTGAGCCCGGTGCCCATTTTTCCATAACGGCTTTGCCTTCCGGTGATCTCATAATGTCTCTGATTTTGGAATCGAGTGATAATGCCATGTGTTTTTCCTCCTGTAATTATGGTTTTTATTCCTTCCCGGGAATCTGATTTAATCATAGCGGTCATACAGCCCGCCAGGTATCCGTGAAAAACAGGTTATTTTTTATATAAAACCGTTAAAATGATTGTGCAGACTGATATATGAAAAAAAGATATGATGAATACGGATTACAAGGAGAACGCCATGCTTGATATGACAATCAGAGAATTTGCGGCTGCCTCGGCTTCGAAGGCACCAGTGCCGGGCGGCGGCGGTGTCAGCGCCATGTGCGGTGCTCTTTCCGCATCGCTTGCGGAAATGGTGACGCATCTGACAGCCGGCAAGAAAAGATATGCCCAATATGAAGAAGAAATACAGTCCGTCATGAAACAGGCGGAAGAACTGCGCGTCCGGCTGCTGGAATGCATCGAAAAGGATGCCGAAGCGTTTGAGCCGCTGGCCAGGGCCTATGCCATGGACAAAAATACGGAAGGGTATGCCGAAAAGATGGAGGCCTGCCTTCATGAAGCCGCAAAGCCGCCGTTCATGATCCTGGAATACTGCACAAAGGTCATTGAACTGGATGAAAGGCTGGCTGTCATCGGTTCGAAACTGGCAGTTTCCGATGCCGGCACATCGGTGATGCTGGCGCACGGTGCCATGTACGGTGCCTGTCTGAACGTCAGGGTCAATACCCGGCTGATGAAGGATACTGCCTATGCGCAGGATGTTGAAGGAAGGGCAGAAGCACTGCTGGAAGAATATGCCGGAAGGGCAATGAACTGCTTCAATGCAGTCAGAGAGAGGCTGTAATGGCAAAACTGTTAAAGGGAAAAGAAGTAGCGGCTGCAGTCAATGCGGATTCAAAGGAACGCGCTGCGGCACTGAAGGAAAAAGGAATCATTCCGACCCTGGCAATTCTCAGAGTCGGTGAAAAAGGCGATGACATCTCCTATGAAAAAGGAGCGATGAAACGCTGTGCGAATATCGGCGTGGCAGTGAAAAATGTCATCCTGCCGCAGGACACGGATCAGGAGACATTCTATCAGACCATCGATGATCTGAATCATGATCCGTCCGTACACGGCATCCTGATGTTCCGGCCGCTGCCGAAGCATCTGAATAATGAAAAGGCCAGAAATGCCATCGCTCCGGAAAAGGATATTGACGGCTGCTCGGACGGATCCCTGGCCGGGGTTTTCACCGGCAACGGACGCGGCTATGCCCCGTGTACGGCAGAGGCGGCAGTTGCCATCCTCGATCATTACGGCATTGAAGTGTCGGGAAAGAACGCTGTCATCATCGGCCGCTCCCTGGTCGTGGGAAGACCGCTGGCAATGATGCTGATGGAAAGAAATGCCACCGTAACGATCTGTCATACCCGGACCCGGGACATTCCGGAAATGACCCGCCGGGCCGATATTGTTGTCTCCTGCATGGGAAGGATCGAAGCACTGAATGCTGAGTACTTCTCCAGAGGACAGACAATCATCGATGTCGGCATTACCTGGAACGAGGCAAAGCAGAAGGTCAGCGGCGATGTTCTGTTTGAGGAAGCGGAACCGCTGGCAGATGCGATCACGCCGGTGCCTGGCGGGGTCGGCGCCGTAACAACATCCCTGCTGGTGCGCCATGTTGTGGATGCGGCTGAAAAAACACTGACAGACTGACTGCATCGGCAGTCAGTTTTTCTTTTGACAAAGGCGGCTGTTTGTAGTGTGTCTGTCAGATTTCAATATGATTGACAATGACAAAATGCTACAATAACGATAGATAAGTGTGTGGAGGAAAAACAATATGATCCCAAAACAATACCAGGATTATATGTTCAACGAAAATGATTTTCTGCCGACAGATTATCAGGTTGACGATCCTGAAAAACTGGAACTGCTGAAAGAACTCGGCGCTCTGATCACCGATGATATCGGCAAGCCGAATGCCAAGAAAATCAGTCCGAATGACCCGGAAGTCTGGGCTCTGGACAAGATCATGACCAAGGATGAAGTCCGCTTCATGCTGTCATTCAAGAAAAAGCGTGTCAATAAGTATTCCGTCGAAGAACTGGCTGAGATGAACCATATCTCTGTTGAAGATGCCCAGAAATTCTGCGACGGCCTGTGCCAGACCGGCATTCTCGAATTTGACCGTGAAACAGAAGACCGTCACAGACAGTACTTCATTCCGAAGTTTGTTGTCGGCTCCGGTGAATACATGATGATGAACTCCAAACTTCTGGAACGTGTTCCGGAAATTGCCACGCTGTTCAATCACATGTCTTCCGTACCGGTCGGCAAGGTTGCCCACATGGTTCCGCCGGGAGGCGGCGGCCTGGGAATGCATGTCATCCCGGTTGAAAAGGCAATCGAGCATGAGAATAAATCAGTCAGTGTCGAACATCTGTCACACTGGCTGAAGAAGTATGACAAGTTCTGTGTTGATATCTGTTCCTGCCGCCGTCAGCAGGCAATGCGCGGCGAAGGCAACGGCGACATCGCCATGTATCAGTGCCTGGCAGTCGGCGATATGGCTGAATACCTTGTTGAAACCAAGAAGGATGCCCGCTACATCACATATGAAGAAGTCATGCACATTCTCGAAGTATCCGAAAAGAAGGGCTTCGTACATCAGATTACAAACCTGGACGGCGAAGACAAGATCGTCGGCATCTGCAACTGCTCGGCCGGCACCTGCAACGCCATCCGTACATCACAGCTGTTCAATACACCGAACATGTCCGCATCCGCATACCGTGCCCATGTCGACATGATGAAGTGTGTTGCCTGCGGCAAGTGCGTGGAAGTCTGCCCGGTCGGCGCTGCCAAGCTGGGTCAGAAACTCTGCCACAAGGACGGCAGTTCCACTGTCTATCCGAAGGCTCTGCTTCCGGATGCGACAAAGTGGGGCCACGACAAGTGGAACAAGAACTACCGTGAAGATGCCAAGATCAACTGCTATGAAACAGGTACGGCTCCCTGCAAGACAGCCTGCCCGGCACATCTTGCCGTACAGGGCTATGTCAAGATGGCTGCCGACGGCCGTTTCATGGATGCTCTGAAGCTGATCAAGCAGGACAACCCGTTCCCGGCAGTCTGCGGCGCCATCTGCAACAGACGCTGCGAAGACAGATGCACCAGAGGTACGATCGACCAGCCGGTTGCCATCGACGAAATCAAGAAGTTCATCGCTGCCCAGGAACTGAAGGAAGAGAACCGCTACATTCCTGAGTGCATGAATGATATCGGCGAACAGTGGGGCGACGAATACAAGGTTGCCGTCATCGGTGCCGGTCCGGCAGGTCTCTCTGCCGCCTACTATCTGCGCATGAACGGCTATCCGGTAACAGTCTTCGAAAAGGAAGAGAAGCCGGGCGGCATGCTGCAGTACGGCATTCCGAACTTCCGTCTGGAAAAGGATGTCATTGAGGCTGAAATCGATGTCATCAAAGCCATGGGCGCTGATATCAGATGCGGTGTTGAAGTAGGAAAAGATGTCACAATTCAGGAACTGCGCGAGCAGGGCTATAAGGCATTCTATGTTGCCATCGGCATGCAGGCCGGACGTAAGGCCGGTATCCCGAACGAAGAACTGACAGAATCCGGTGTTGACTTCCTGAGAAGAGTCAACAGCAGTGAAGGCGCAAAGCTTTCCGGCAGGACAGTTGTCATCGGCGGCGGAAACGTTGCCATCGACGTTGCCAGAACAGCTCTTCGTGCCGGATCTTCCGAAGTTGAAATGTACTGTCTGGAAAGTCCGGATCAGATGCCGGCAGCAGCGGATGAAATCGCTGAAGCAAAGGCGGAAGGCGTTGTCATCAAGAACTGCTGGGGTCCGAAGGAAATCATTGCCGAAAACGGAAAGATCACTGCCATTGTCATGAAGCAGTGCACCCAGGTCTTCGACAAGGACGGAAAGTTCAGCCCGCTCTATGACGAGAATGAAACAAAGACAGTACCGTGCGAAAACGTGCTGCTGTCCATCGGCCAGGCTGCTGTATGGGGCGATCTGCTCAAGGGTACAAAGGTCGTTCTCAGAGGCAACGGCACAGCCGAGTCAGATCCTGTCTCCCTGCAGACAGCTGAACCGGACATCTTCGTCGGCGGCGATATCCGACACGGTGCAAAGTTTGCCATTGATGCCATTGCCAACGGCAGAACTCTGGCAGACTCCGTCAAGCGTTTTGTCCATCCGGGACAGTCCATGACGGTCGGCCGTGACCTGCGTGAATTCATCGAATTCGACCGTGATGACATTCTGGCCGAAGGCTATGACAATGCCAAGCGTCAGGTTCCGGGCATGAAGCCGGGCGATGCCGCAAAGACATTCGAAGATCTGCGTCTGCCGCTGACCGAGGAACAGGTCAAGGCAGAAGCCAACAGATGCCTGAAGTGCGGTGCCACTGTTGTTGATACAAACAGATGCATCGGCTGCGGCCTGTGCACAACCAGATGCGAATTTGATGCCATTCATCTCACCAGAGACATTCCGGAAGCATCCCGCATGTACACTGCCGAAGAAGGCAAGGTCAAGGCAATCCTGCCGTATGCCGCAAAGCGCGGTATCAGGATCCTGCTGAACCAGGGCAAGAAATAAGAATCAATGAAAAGGAGCTGAATTACCCAGCTCCTTTGATTTTCAGCCAGTCTGTCCTGTAAAGGATATTCAGACTGGTTTTTTCTGTTGTTCCGTACATTGTTTCAAATTCGATGTATTTCAGAAAGCGGAATCCGCATTTTTCCTGGACCCGCTGTGACTGTCTGTTCCATACAAAGTATCCGCAGGTCAGAAAGTCCGCTTCGGTATGTTCGAACATCCAGTCAATGACGGCCTTCACGGCTTCCGGCATCATGCCTTTTCCCCAGTGTTCCTTTGAAAGAACATAGCCGATTTCCCGGCCTTTGAGATCTTTCAGCTCCGGGCTCAGGGTTTCATCATAGTATTCGATGCCGAGGGAGCCGATGACATGCCCCTGATATTCAACAGCAAAGGTTTTTCTGCCGTCAATGAACATCTGCAGAATCTTTGCGGATTCTTCCTTAGACTGGTGCGGTGACCAGCCGGCCATCTGGCCGACACCGTCGGTTGAGGCATAGGCATACAGATCGTCCAGGTCATCCGTACGCCACGGTCTCAGACGCAGCCGTTCTGTCTGTATTTCAATGCCGGTAACATCAAAAGGAATATTCATGGCTGGTACCTCCGTATGTTAAGATACATTATACAAATGAGGACGATTATATGAAATACGACGGTATCATATTCGACTTTAACGGAACCCTGTTTTTCGATACGAAATACCATGTTCTGGCATGGAATGAAATATCCATGGAACTGTGCGGCCGGGAAGTGACGGAAGAGATCATGGACAAGGAAATCTCCGGGGTTCCCAATGCCGAAGCCATTCTGAAAATGAAACCGGAACTGTCAAGGGCAGAAGCGGAAGAGTATTCAAGAAAGAAGGAAGAACTGTACCGCGGCTTTGTGCAGAATGCCCCGGGCGGGGAACATCTGGTGAAGGGGGCTGAGGAACTGTTTTCCTGGCTGAAGGAAAACAGCATTCCTTTTACGATTGCCAGTGCTTCGATCATTGAAAACATCAGTTTCTTTGTGGATTACTTTCATCTGGACCGCTGGCTGGATCCGCAGATGATCGTCTATGATGACGGATCCTATGCCGATAAGGTCAACATGTTCCTGGAGGCAAAAAAAAGAATCCGGGCAGATCGGGTACTGATCTTTGAGGATTCTCTTTCGGGTATCAGATGTGCCGGGGAAATCGGCGCGGATGTCATTGCCCTGGAAACACCCAGCATGAAGGATGTATACGGGCAGTATCCGAATGTGATTCACACCGTCAGGGATTTTGAAGGAATCACTGAATATCTGAAATGACATGCCGCAGGGCATGTTTTTCAGTACTCAAACTGACGGTAATAGCGGCGGATCGTACGGGGATGACGGAGTTCATATTCCAGCCATGCGTCCACCCGGTTCATGACAGCCCGCATGATCAGATGACTGATTGTGCCGCGGTATCTGTCATCGATGCCGTCCATGGCAAATTCGCTGGTATCGATGACGGCATAATTGCTGCAGACCTTCGGCAGGAAGCGGGCAGCCCGCTCAGCCAGAGGTCTCTGTTCATCTTCGCCGACAAAGACAAGAACCGGAACGTTCTTTTCAATGACTTCCTGCATGCCGTGGAAGAAGTCCTGGGCGGAAATGCAGACAGTCCTGATCCACAGCTGTTCTGCCCAGTAGCACATGGCGGCAGAATATGCGGCGCCGTACAGGCTTCCGGATGCGATGAAGTAATGCGGCATGTCGGGATGTTCCTTCAGTCCCGCTGCTGTGATTCCGGCATATTTCCGGGCCCATGAATCACTTTCCTTTTCAGCATTCACAAGGCCTTTGGCCAGGTATGTTTCCATCTGCCGGTTATATTCTTCATAGTCATCGAATTCGTGATTGAGATGCATGAGATAATTGCAGACCATATAGAATTTCAGCTGTTCGTTTTTCGGATAGGAGATCAGCCAGTCGGCATTCTGTGCCAGTACGGTATCCGGTGTATCAACAAAGGCAAAAATACCGGCGCCGGCCTCATGAACCTTCCGGAACATATCTGCCATTTCCTTTGTCGTCCCTGATTCGGACGAACAGATGACAACAGACTGGGAGGTAAAGCGTCTGTTTCCGGTGGTGACAAATTCAGCCGCATTTTCGCAGTAGACGGGAAGGGCGGAATGTCCCCGCATATAGACTTCTGCCTGCATGCAGGAGGCATAGGTGCCGCCGATGCCGATGAACCAGATGCCGTCAAAATCATTGTTCCAGATTTCATCGATGATGTTTTCGATTGCCGGGCGCAGTGCGAGGGCTCCGTTGATGCTTCTGAGCAGGGCATTTTCATCAAAGTCACGCAGGGCGGAAGGGTTTTCTTTCCAGAGTTCACCGGTATACATACGATTTCTCCTATTGCCGGAAGGCACCGTGGTACTGAAGCACCGGAAGAACTGTCTCCGAGGCAATGCGCATGCATTCCTCAATGTCCTTTCCGGCAAGATATCCGTACAGGAATCCGGCGATATAGCTGTCACCGGCTCCCAGTGTATCGACGATTTCAACTTCCGGCACAATGCGGTATCTGCAGATGCCGGAACTGTCCATGCATACCGAACCTCTGGATCCGCACATGGCTACGGCCAGAGAGGGACCGTGCCGGATGATTTCCAGCATTTCACCGACCACTGTTTCACAGTCTTCCTCAGAAGAGAAGAAGAAAATGTCACAGGATTTCATGGCTTCCACAGCCGCCGGGTCATCCGGCCGGTCAGCCGCATCAAAAGCCAGGGTGAGACCACCGTCCTGCTTCAGTTCTTTCAGCAGTCCTTCCTGCTGTCCCCAGAGATCGGTCAGGGCAATGTCATGGGTCTTGATAAAGGCTATGTCTTCGCGACTCAGGCGGTAGTCACGCATGACACCTTCATCATAATCGCCGAGAATGCGTTCATTGTTTTCAATGGTAACTTCACAGAGTGCGGTGTTTCCGTTTTCTCTGCGGAAATGCGAAAGATCGATCGGTTTTTCCTGCAGTCTCTGCAGAACCAGATCGCCGTAAGTGTCATTTCCGATACAGCTGAGAAGAGAAACAGGCACTCCTTTTTCTGCCGCATATACAGCAGTGTTTACAGGACCGCCGCCGACAAACGGCTTGCCGCCGTCAAGATTGGAATAAAAGTCAATACAGCAGCTTCCAAAACAGACCAGACGCTTCATCATCAACCTTCCTCTATTTGAATATTATTGTAGCAAGTGCAACTTCAAGTTGCACTACGGATGATTAACGGCACTTCAAAAATGAATCTGTGAAATAATAAAGACAGAAAGTGAGAGACGATATGAGAAAAGATTTCGGAAAGAAAACGATCATTACTCCTCTGCCGGTTGTGATTCTCGGCACATATGATGAAGACGGCACACCGAATGCCATGAATGCGGCATGGGCCGGACAGGTGGATGCCCATCAGATCATTGTCAGTCTTTCAAAGCACAAGACGACGGACAATCTGGAACGGAAGAAAGAATTCACAGTTTCCTTTGCGACAAAGGATACGGTCACGGCATCCGATTATTTCGGCATCGAATCCGGCAGAAACGTCAACAAGATCGAAAAGGCAGGCTTCCATGCCGTAAAGAGTGCCTTTGTGGATGCACCGGTTTTCACGGAATATCCGCTGACGCTGGAATGCCGGGTGGCGGAAATGAAACCGGACGGAGACGGATATCTGCTGATCGGCGAAACCGTGAACATGAGTGCCGATGAATCAATTCTGACTGACGGCAAGGTTGACCTCGGCAAGATGCAGCCGATCACGTTTGACTCTGCCATGAACAAGTACAGAGCCGTCGGTGAAATTGTTGCCGATG
>CAMNGB010000019.1 GCA_946537835.1 uncultured Erysipelotrichaceae bacterium | reverse complement strand
CCGAGGTCAGAAAGAGCGGCAGTGATTCCCTGCCGGTCGTTGCCAAGACACTTTCCAGAGGACTGCTGATGGGAGCACGCGGCAACTCCGGTGTTATCCTTTCCCAGATCTTCCGCGGCTTTTATCAGGCCGTCAAGGAAAAGGAAGAAATCTCGGTTGCGGAATTTGCCGAAGCGCTGGCCAACGGTTCAAGACTTGCCTACAAGGCAGTCATGAGACCGGTTGAAGGAACGATTCTTACCGTCATCCGCGAGGCATGCGAAGCCGGAACGGCATATGCCGAAGAAAATCCGGATTCCGAGTTCCAGCCGTATATGCACTGTGTATGCGAAGCAGCCGATGCTTCCCTGCAGAGAACTCCGGAACTGCTTCCGGTTCTGAAGGAAGCACATGTCGTTGACTCCGGCGGCAGCGGCCTTCTGGCAGTGCTGGACGGCTTCAGGGCATATCTAGACGGAACCCCGATACAGGAAGGGGCTGTGCAGGAAGTCAAGGCAGAAGAAAAGAATGAAAAGGCTTCCGGCTACAGAACCGAATATATTCTGCAGCTCAGCCGCCAGGGAAAGCTTTCCTTCAAGGAAGAGCGTTTCCGCCGCCAGCTGGAACAGCTTGCCAACAAGATCACGGTGATCGCTTCTGAAGATGAAGTCAGACTCCGCGTCAATACCATGACACCGGGTGAAATCCTGCTGCTCGGTCAGCGCTACGGTACATTCTCCAAGGTGCAGATCGAAAACATTCAGGATGAACTGAAGCCTTCGATCATTGAAGAAGAACAGCCGGCAGCCGAGGAAAAGGAATACGGCATCATTGCCACTGCAGCCGGAGAGGGACTGAAGAAGCTCTTTACCGATTACCGTGTCGATGTCGTTGTTTCCGGCGGCCAGACGATGAATCCTTCCACCGAAGACTTCGTCAAGGCAATTGCCAGGGTCAATGCCAGACATATTTTCGTCCTTCCGAACAATTCCAATATTGTGATGGCTGCCAAGCAGGCTGCTGAAGTAACGGAAGACAAGGATGTCATTGTCCTTGAGACAAAGTCGATTCCGCAGGGAATCGGAGCCTGCATCAACTTCAATCCCGATGATGACGTCGATGCCAACAAGGCCAATATGCTGGATGCCATCGACAATGTCAGATCCGGTTCCGTTACCTATTCCATCAAGGATACAACGGTTGACGGCGTCGAGATCCATGAAGGCGACTATATGAGCATCTTTGAGAAGGACATTGTCTTCACTTCAAAGAACAAGGTCGAAGCAGTCACCCATCTGATCGATGTCATGTGTGACGAGGATACCGAAATCATTACCCTGATCAAGGGCGAAGACGGAACGGATGCCGAATGCGAAGAAATTCAGGCATATATCGAAGAACACTATGATGTCGATGTGGATCTGGAAGACGGCGGCCAGCCGGTCTACAGTTTCATGATCGGTGCCGAATAGCAGAGAATGACACAGCTGATCCAGCTGTGTCTTTTTTTGCGGCAGATGATTTCAATCGAAAAACAGGATTGTTTTGTTGCATAATGGAATTAACAGATTAAAAGAGGTGGATCATTTATGAGCTTTCCGAAAGATTTTTTGTGGGGCGGTGCAATCGCCGCCAATCAGTATGAAGGCGCCTGGCTGGCAGACGGCAAGCAGCCGAATGTTACCGATATTCTTGTCGGCATCATGTCCAGAAAGCCGGGCCTGAAATGGAACAAGGAAACAAAAAAGTATGAGATGTGCCTTGATCCCGACAAGGTCTATCTTTCCCATGATGCTGTAGACGGCTATCACCGCTACCGTGAAGACCTGAAACTGATGAAGGGCATGGGATTCAATTCCTTCCGCACTTCGATTGCCTGGGGACGCATTTTCCCGAACGGCGATGAAGAAGAACCGAACGAAGCCGGACTTGCCTTCTACGAAGACATGTTCCGCTGCATGCGGGAACTTGAAATGGAACCGGTCATTACCCTGTCCCATTATGAAACTCCGCTGCATCTGATTACCGAATACGGCGGCTGGTCCGATCCCCGTCTGATCACATTCTGGAAGCGTTATGTCACAACGGTATTTACAAGATATAAGGGCATTGTAAAACTCTGGCTGACCTTCAATGAAGTCAACAACATGTTCCGCATTCCGCTGGTTGCGGCCGGTGTCATGACCGTTAAGGACCCGGCTGATCCGGAAGATCCGATCGGTTCGACGACAAAGCAGGACATCTGGGATGCCTATCACAACATTCTGGTTGCCAATGCCGAAACGGTAAGGATCGGTCATGAGATCGATCCCGAAAACCAGGTCGGCTGCATGCTGACATCATCCAGCGTTGCCGTCTATCCGTATAACTGCGATCCGCAGAATGTCTTCGGTGCGCTTGAATCGCAGCGCATGGCCAACTTCTACATGGGCGATCCGTTCTGCCTCGGCATTGTTCCGACCTATCTGAAGAAAGTCTGGAAGAAGGACGGCGTCACGGTGAATTTCACACCTGAGGAACTGGCACTGATCAAAGAGAATACCGTCGATTTCTTCTCCTTCAGCTATTACCGTTCCAGCACCTATGACCGTGAATATGCCATGAAGGGCGATACCGGCGGACTGGTCGGAAAGGAAAACCCGTATCTGAAGGACAAGGCACCGCAGCCGTGGGGCTGGCCGGTCGATCCGGAAGGCATCCGCTATACGCTGAATGTTCTCTATGACCGCTACCATCTGCCGCTGTATATCGTTGAAAACGGTGTCGGCCTGGATGAAAACCTGAATGAGGAAGGAACCATCGATGATGATTTCCGCGTTCACTATATCGAAGAACATCTGAAGAATGTCAATCTGGCGCTCGAAGACGGAGTTGACTGCCGCGGCTATCTGTACTGGGGACCGATCGATGTCGTTTCTGCCGGCACCGGTGAAATGAAGAAGCGCTACGGCTTTGTCTATGTTGACCGCTTCAATGACGGACACGGAACGCTGGAAAGAAAGATCAAGAAATCCTACTATCGTTTTAAAGAGATTATTGAAAGCAACGGCGAAGTGCTGCTGGAAGGGAATGAAGAATGAAACAGCTCGGTATTTCTGTATATCCTGAACATACAACAAAGGAAAAGGCATATGCCTATATGCGTCTGGCCGGCAGCCTTGGCTATAAACGTGTCTTTACCTGTTTCCTTTCGATTACGGAAGGAAAGGAAGAGGCAGTGCGCAACTTCCGGGAGTTCTGTGAAGTGGCCCATGAAGCCGGCATGATCGTTTCTGCCGATACCAATCCCCGCGTTTTTGAAGACCTCGGGGCAACACCGTTCGATCTGTCCGTATTCCATGAAATCGGACTGGATATCATCCGTCTGGACGGTCATTTCGGTGAGATGGAAGATATTGCCATCACCCATAATCCCTACGGTATCCGCATCGAATACAATGCGTCCGGCACGATCGGCATCGAGAATATGCTGACATGCGGCGCCGACGCCGAAAATATGTGCTTCTGCTCGAATTTCTTCCCGCAGAGACATACCGGCATGGGACTGGACCGCTATATCGAACTGTCATCAAGGTATAAGAATGCCGGCATGAGAGTCGCATCATTTGTCTCCTCCCAGCAGCCTGATACCTTCGGACCATGGCCGGTCTATGACGGCCTGCCGACGCTGGAGATGCACCGTGATCTGCCGATCGATCTGCAGCTGCGGCATCTCAATGCCATCAATCTCTGTCAGGACATCCTGATCGGCAACTGCTTTGCCTCGGAAGAAGAACTGAAACTGCTGGCAGAGACCGATCTGACCAAAATCAACATGCGTGTACGCCTTGAAGATGACATCACCGATACGGAAAAGGAAATCGTCTTCTGGAACCAGCATACCCACCGCGATGACTGCAACGATCTGATCGTACGCTCGAGCTGGCCGCGGGTGGTATTCAAGGGCCGCAGCATTCCCGTCCGTCCGCGTAAAGACAGAACGGCACACCGCGGCGATGTCGTGATCGTCAATGACAATCTCGAACACTACCGCGGCGAAGTCTGGGTCGTGCTGAAGGATATCGAACTGTCCGATCAGTACAATCTGGCCGGACGTCTGCCGGAAGAGGAACAGATCCTGCTTGACTGGATCAGACCGCGCTTTGCCTTCGGTTTCCTGGAGGCAGAATAAGATGGAACCGGTCATCATGAACTTTGACCGCAGTGTGAAGCCGCCGGCTGAGATCACTGCCGTACTGACGGAAGGGGAAACCGTCCGCTACTGTTTTTCCAACGGCCAGGACATCATCGTATTTACCGACCGCCGCATTGTCATTGACAAGCGGGACGGGCTGCTTGCCGCAAGGCACACTCTGACATCAGTCCCGTATAAAAGCATCATCAAATGGCAGACTGCCAATGCCGCAGCCATTACCGATGCCCATGCTGTTCTGGAAATCTGGACTCTGCTGGATCAGTATGTGATCAATACCGACCGGAGTCTGAATCTGCAGCCGATCCATCAGCTGATCGGCAGCGGCGTACTGTAACCGACATACCCGGCACTGCCGGGTATGTTTCTTGAAAAGAATCGAGGAAAACTATGAAATATGCAGTTCTTGCGACATGGAAAATGGCTCTGGAAGGGACCAGAAAAGCTGCTGCGCTTCTGAAGGAAGGGGAACACAGCGGCAGAGCGATCGTCGAAGGCATCACTATGGTTGAAGATGAGCCTTCTTTCCATTCCGTCGGCTTCGGCGGCCGGCCGAATGCGGAAGGCCGGGTGTTTCTGGACGGCGGGTATATGGATGGCGATACACTGCACTTCGGGGCTGTCGGATCCATTGAGAATTTCCGCTCTGCCGTCCGCATTGCATACAGTCTGCAGGAAGGCGACGCAAACAATTTCCTGGTCGGTGAAGGAGCTGAACGATATGCCGAGGAACACGGCTTTGAAAAGCGTGACAATGTGACGGAAGAAGCCATGGAACTCTATATGAAGGAAAAGGACAGACTGCAGGAACTGAGCGCATATGACGGACATGATACGGTCTGTTTCCTTGCCCTTGATCAGAACGGCACCCTCTGTGCGGCCACATCTACGTCCGGTCTGTTTATGAAACAGCCGGGCCGTGTCGGTGATACACCGCTTCCCGGTGTCGGCTATTATGCCGATTCCAAAGTCGGGGCAGCCGCGGCAACCGGCATGGGGGAAGAGATCATGAAGGGTGCACTTTCCTATGCGGCCATCAGAATGATGAAGGACGGGATGAGCGCTCAGGAAGCAGCCGAAACAGCGGTCTTTGAACTGGACAGGGAACTGAAGGAAAGAAACGGCCATGCCAATCCGATGTCACTGATCGTTCTGGCAAAAGACGGATCCTGCGGCATCGGAACCAATGTTTCCTTTACCTGGTGCTATGCTTCCGATACCGAAGAGGCAGCCGTACACGAAATCACTCTGCCCTGAAACAATGCACTGTCTGATTCAGACAGTGCTTTTCGGTGACAAACCGCTGTGAATCTTTGCTGTTTTTTACAACTGGAGTCGACAATTTGGTAAACTGAAAGATGATATATGGACAATTTCAGCAAGAAATTAAAACTGAACGGTTCTTCGATCGATGAAGTATCGCATGTCTTGGGACGGTTTCTGAAAGAAGCCAGAACGGAACGTGCCTCAACCCTGCGCATCCGGCTTTCCGTTGAGGAGGCTCTGCTGCGTTTCCGGGACCGTTTCGGGGAAGAACAGGAGATCCATGTCTTTATCGGGCGTATCCTGAGGCACTATGAGATACAGGTCGAACTGGCCGGAGAGGCATATAATCCGCTGACGCTGAAAGAAAACGATCTTGACAACTGGAGCAGTTCGCTGCTGACCAAGATCGGCATCTCACCGAGCTATTACTATACAAACGGACGCAACAACCTGCGCCTGGTTCTTCCTTCGGAAAAGATGAATCCGGTCTATAAGCTGCTGATCTGTGTGGCTCTGGGAACATTTTTCGGACTTGCCGGCAAGGCAATCGTACCGCTGCAGATCAGAAGCGAGATCATTACAGGTGTTCTGCAGCCGTTCTTTGACATGTGGATGAATACACTGACACTGCTGTCGGGACCGCTGATCTTCATTCTGGTTCTGACAACGATTCTGAACATGGGACGCATCGATGCCCAGGGCGGTGACAGAAAGAGGATTCTGGCAAGGTTTATCATCACCAGCGTGACAGTCGGCGTTGTATCGCTGCTCATTATGAATCTGATCCTGCCGCTGGCATATCAGAATGAAGCGATCGGTGCCAGCCAGGTGTCCGGACTTCTGGATGTTATTCTAGGCATCGTTCCGAAAGACATGATCAACCCGTTCATCGAAGTCAATACCGCCCAGCTGGTATTCATGGCGATCTGCTCCGGCAATGCCATTGCCATGCTGAGAGGGGAAGGAGATATCCTGACCCGGTTTGTCAAACAGTGCTATGATGTCGGACTGCTGCTGGCGGACTGGGTCGGTGCCGCCGTTCCGTTTTTTGCGGTAACGCTGCTGATGCTCGCATTCTGGAATGAACAGACGGATCTGTTCCTGTATATGTGGATCCCGTTCCTGATCTTTGCCGTACTGGCAGCCGGCATTGCGGCCATATCGCTGATTCATGCCGGTCTGCGCACACAGGCGCCGGTTTCACTGCTGATCAGAAAGCTGAAGCCTTCATTTACGGTGTCTTTGCGGACAGGTTCCCTGAATGAAGCGTATACTTATATCGAAAACGGATGCATCAAGTCACTCGGTATCGAAAGACATTTTTCCCGGGCACTGCTGCCGCCGGGACTGGTCCTGTATATGCCGGTATCGACGATGGAACTGATCGTATTTTCCGTTTATGCGGCATGGATCTACCGCTGTGAAGCATCATTCGGATGGTATTTCCTGCTGCTGTTCCTGACAGTCGTTCTGTCAATGGCTTCACCGCCGGTTGCCGGTGTCAGCCTGATTTCCTTCATGACGATTTTCAGTCAGCTGAATATTCCCGCCGAGGCACTTGTCGGCGGCATGATCGCCGATATCATTCTCGGCATTGCGGCAGGGGCATTCAACCAGATGCTTCTGCAGCTGGAAATGCTGACGGAAGCGAACAGGATCGGACTGGTCAATAAAAAAGTACTGATGAAAGATAAGGACAGGGAGAAGGTGAACAGTCATGGATGATAAAAGAAAACTCGCCGATGAACTGATCGAATACTGTAAGAAGCACGCCGACAGCAATCTTGTGCAGAGCGAGAAAAAATCGGATGATGCCGTCAGTCTGGAACTGAAAAGCGACCGTGTAACCGGCCTTGTGACAGTATATTTTCTGCAGTTTACGATCGCCGAATACCGGATTCTCGATGAGAATTCGGAAACGGTATTCTATCTGCATTTCGAACTTGATGATGCCGAACATGCGCAGGAGCTGTATCATGAAATGCTGGAAAGCCTGCGCAAGCTCAATCAGGCCAGGGTGACCGAAGTGCTGCTGTGCTGTTCCTGCGGACTGACAACATCCTACTTTATGATGAAGCTCAACGAAGCGGCAGAATCGATGGGTGTCAAATTCCATTTTGATGCCGTTCCGTATGAAGGACTGTATGATACTGCCCAGGATAAGGATATCATCCTGATTGCACCGCAGATCGGCTATCAGCTGAAAAATGCACGGTCGATCCTGACCGATAAGATCGTGGTGGAAATTCCGGTACAGATGTTTTCCAATTATGACGTGCTGGGTGTACTGAACATGGTCAGGGAACTGTGCGAGAAGAAGACTGCCGTTTCCGCCGGCACGGAAGAAATCGAAAGCGTGAGGAAACTGGAAGAAGCGGACGGCACGCTGCTGGTTGTCTCAATCGTTGATCTGGAACGGAGAACACAGCTTGCCTACCGTCTGTATGACCACGGCAAAATCACTGCCTCCAGCCAGATTGTCAAGAACCGCTACCGTTTCTCCGATGTCAAGGATGTCATTTCCCTGGTCAAGGCCATGAACCCGCAGATCAATGCCGTATGTCTGGTGACACCGGGATCGGTCAGCGGCGGAAAACTGACCTATGAGAAGGCCAATATCTTTAATGAAGACATCAGGGAATCCCTGGAAAAGGAATATGATACCAAGGTATGGCTGATGAACTTTGCCGATGCGGTCGTGCTCGGCTATGCGGCTGAAGAGAACAAGGGCGAAGACACAGCGTTCTACTTTCTGCCGACCGGCTCATATCTCGGAAATATCAGCATGGTTGTCAACAACCGTCTAGTCCACCATACCGGCGGCCATATGGGCGGCAGACAGCTTGACGGCATCAGTACGATCACCACATTCCCGCAGAATCCCTATACGCTGGCAGCCACGCCGGAAGGCAATGTGGAACTTGCGGCCCGCTATCTGACGGGACTGATCACATATACGGGCTGCGATCACGTGGTATTCTATGCCAAACGTATTCCCGACCCGGAAGAACTGCGGAAAAAAATCGGAGTTTTTATCGAAGAAGAATATATACCGGAGCTTGTCAAGATCGACAGCATCCGTGAGTATCTGTATGCAGGTGCTCTGAAGTACATGGAAGGACAGGTTGAATAAATATGAACATTGAATTCAAACGTGAAGAAAACAGACTGACAGCAGCGGTGAAGGGACGCATTGACACCAACAGTGCACCCGATGCCGAAACACAGATAACGGAACAGCTCGACGGAGTCGATTCACTTGTCCTCGATTTCAGTGAGGTGGACTATATATCTTCCGCCGGACTCAGAGTTCTCCTTGTGCTGCATAAGCAGATGGCTCCCCGCGGCGGCATGAAGCTGATCCATGTCAACGAAACCGTTCACGAGGTGCTGGATATCACCGGCTTCCTGGATATTCTTGATGTAGAAGAGGAAGGATAATGTCTGCATCTCCGCAGAAATGGTCATTTTTTGAGCGCCTGAAGTATTCGCTCGGGCCGAGACTGTTCCGCGTAATTTTTACCTTTACTTTTGTATTGTCTATTTTTGCGGCAGGCATCGGCTTTTCCCTGTATTCCGGTGCAGCTACCGGTGAATATGCCCGTACGACATATCACACGGCAAGGACGGCGTGGAATACGATGGACAGGGATCTCATCACCGGATACATGAATACGGTCTTTGACGAATACAGGAGCTTTACCCAGGGCAATGCTGCACCGGATGATGCATATCTTTCAAAGACCGGCACCATTGTCGATGAAAACTATCTGGCAGCCCAGTCCTATCTGAAAATGCTCTGCCGGAGCTGTGATGTCGACCGGCTCTACTGCGGCATCTTTGACAGGGCAAACAACCGCATGCTGTTTATCCTGGATGCGAATCTGAACGCGGAGGATCAGCCGCCCGGACAGTTTATCAGCTTTGACAGGTCGGTGGTGATTGACATCAAGGCGAACAAGACAACAAACCGGTTCATGCTGATGGTCGACCCGGACATAGGCTATGCCTGCTCCAGTTCCTATATCATCAGAAATGACAAGGACTATGTATATGCCGTATTCTGCGGTGTCAATCTGACGCGCGTCGTGAGTGACTCGCTCAGTTTCATGGCAGTATTTATCATGGTCCTTCTGATCGTTTCTCTGATCACTGCCTTTACCTTCAGCTGGTACATGCAATATAAGGTTGTCAGACCGATCAACAGTCTTGCCTCTGCCGCCGGCGAATACAGCATCGACAGGGAAAGCGGAAACATCAGAGATGATCACTTTGCGAATATCAACATCCGGACCGGAGATGAGATACAGAATCTGAGTGAAGTCCTGAAGGAAATGGAAAAGGATGTCTCGGAATACTATATGAATATGATCGAAGCGTCCAGGGAACAGGAGCGCCTGAGCTCCGAGATGGAAATTGCCGAACGGATCCAGGAAGGAACGCTCCCGAGCACCTTCCCGCCGTTCCCCAATCTGACGGACTTCTTTGACATCTACGCCCTGATGGATCCTGCCAAGGAAGTGGGCGGCGACTTCTACGATTTCTTCATGCTGAATGAAGATCAGATGGTATTCCTGATTGCCGATGTATCCGGCAAGGGAATTCCCGGCGCTCTGTTCATGATGATATCCAAGATCATGATCTTCAACAGTGCCAAGATGATCGGACCGGATCCGGCTCTGATCCTGGAAGCAGTCAATACCGGCATCATGGAGAACAACAAGGCAGAAATGTTTGTTACCGTATGGCTCGGTATTCTTGATATTCACAGCGGCAGGCTGATTGCAGCCAATGCCGGTCATGAGTATCCGTTCATTCAGAAGGCAGGCGGCAGATTCGAACTGTTCAAGGATAAGCACGGATTTGTCATCGGCGGAATGGATATGATCAAATATCACAACTATGAGATTCAGCTGGAAAAAGGCGATGCAGTATACGTATACACCGACGGTGTTCCCGAAGCAGTGAATACCGCAGGTGAAATGTACGGGGAAGCACGTATCGGCGAAGCTCTGAACAAAGACCCCGAACGCGGAATGGAAGCACTGCTGAAGGAAACAAAGGAAGACCTGGATGAATTCAGCAGGGATACGGAACAGTTCGATGATATTACCATGCTGGGTCTGAGGTATTACGGAGATACAGGTATGCAAGAGATGAAAACAGAGGCTGTACTGGAAAACATTCCGGCTGTTACGGATTTTGTTGACAGGATACTGGAAAAGAAATCATGCAGTACAAAGACGATTACCCAGATCAATATTGCTGTCGACGAACTCTTCAGCAATGTTGCAAGATATGCCTACAAGCCGGATACCGGATCGGTAACGGTCAGGGTGGAAACGGAAGAGAATCCGGCTGCGGCAGTGATAACCTTCATTGACAGCGGTCTGCCGTATAATCCGCTCGGCAAGAGTGATCCGGACGTTTCCCTGCCGGCTGAGGAAAGGGAAATCGGCGGTCTGGGCATATTCCTGGTCCGGAAGATGATGGATGATCTGTCGTACGAATACAAGGACGGCAAAAATATCCTGAAGGTCAGAAAGCTGCTGTGATGACATCGGGCAGCAACGTATCAGCAATGAATGGAGAGCAGAGGAGAGATAACATGAGTCTGATAGATACAAGAACAGATGAAAGCATCATAACAATATTCCTGAAAGGACATATTGATTCCGGAAATGCGCCGGACGTGGAAGCGGAGATCAGGGAAGCACTGAACGGAAATGACATTTCCGGTATTGTCATCGATGCCGATGAACTGGAATATATTTCCAGTGCCGGACTGAGAATCATTCTGCGCCTGCGCAAGGAATATCCGGATCTTGCCATCATCAATGTCGGCAAAGACGTTTATGAAGTTCTGGAAATGACAGGCTTTACCGAAATGGTCAATGTCCAGAAAGCATTCCGGAAGATTTCCGTCGACGGCTGTGAAGTCATCGGCCAGGGTGCCAACGGCAAGGTATACCGCATCGATTCCGATACGATCGTCAAGGTATATTACGATGAGAATTCACTGCCGGATATCAAAAGAGAGCGTGAACTGGCGAGAAGGGCATTTGTGCTCGGCATCCCGACAGCCATTCCGTATGATGTCGTCAGAGTCGGAAGCAGCTACGGTTCGGTATTTGAACTGCTGAATGCCGCGTCGTTCATACAGCTGATCAGGGAGGATCCTTCCCGTCTGAGTGAACTGGTGAAGATGTCCGTCGATCTTCTGAAGAAGATTCACGGCACAGTCGTCAAGCCGGAGGATATGCCGGATATGAAGGCTGTCGCTGTTGACTGGGCTGAATTCCTGAAGGATTACCTGCCGGAAGAAGAATATACGAAGCTGCATGATCTGATTACGGCCGTGCCGGATGACAATCATATGATGCACGGCGACTACCACCTGAAGAACGTCATGCTGCAGGATGATGAAGCACTTCTGATTGACATGGATACCATCTGCCACGGACATCCGGTATTTGAATTTGCATCCATCTACAATGCTTATCAGGGATATATTGAACTGGATCACAACAATGCCATGGAATTCCTCGGAATTCCCTATGAGACATGCCAGGAAATCTACCGTCTGACCCTCAGGGACTACTTCGATGACAAGAGTGAAGAAGAAATCGAAGCAATCTCAAGAAAGGCCCAGATCATCGGCTATACGCGCATCATGCGCCGCACCATCCGCCGCAGGGGCTTTGAAACCGAAACGGGCAGGGCAACGATCGAAAACTGCCGCACGCATCTCCATGAACTGCTGGCAGAAACAGATTCACTGCTGTGGGAATAACGAAGACTGCATCACATGATGCAGTTTTTTTATGGTCTCATCAAACGAAAAAGCATTATCATTAACAGCGTAAGGAGTATGAAAATGCCTGAAAAACTGTTTGTGGATGACCGCGGCTTCTATGAAAGGGTATTCCGTGTAGCGGTTCCGATTATCGCCCAGAATATTATCACCATCGGTGTCAACATGATGGATACGGTCATGCTCGGAAAGTTCGGTGAGGTACAGCTTTCGGCTTCCTCGCTGGCAAATGACTTCATCAATATCTTCCAGATCCTTTGCATGGGCATGGGATGCGGAGCAACAGTCCTGACCGCCCAGTACTGGGGAAGCCGCAATATCGATTCGCTGAAGAAAGCCGTGACGACGATGCTGCGGTTCATGATAGTCATCTCACTGCTGTTTACGCTGGCGGTCATTTTCTGTGCCCCGCTGATCATGCACATATACACATCCGATCCGGCTGTCATTGAAAAGGGCGTCCTGTATTTTGAATGGAGTGTCCCGACGTTCATTCTGATGGGAATATCCCTGACACTGACACAGATCCTCCGCTCCGTGCGGGATGTCAGGGTACCGCTTTGGACATCAATCATCAGTTTCCTTGTGAATATCTTCTTCAACTGGCTGTTCATCTTCGGGCATTTCGGCATGCCGCGGATGGAGATCGCCGGTGCGGCGCTCGGCACGGTCATTGCAAGAATCGTGGAGACAGTGCTGATCGGCGGCTATTTCTTCTTCCGTGAAAGAAATATTGCCTATCGTCCGAAGGATATACTGATGCCGTGCGGAGATGTCACAGGCAAGTATTTCAGCTACAGTCTGCCGGTCATGGCATCCGATTCGCTTCTGGCTTTCGGCAACAGCGCCGTTGCCGTCATTATCGGACATATGGGAACTGCCTTTGTGGCAGCGAATGCGATCATTGCCATGATCCAGCGCTTCTGCACCGTCTTTACTTCCGGCATGGGACAGGCGGCACATACCGTTATCGGCAACCGCATCGGTGAAGGACGCCGCGAACAGGCCTATCATGAGGCCATTACGCTGCTTTCGCTCTCGGTAGTCTTCGGTCTGATCACGGCAGTGATCATGCGTCTGATCGGACCGTCCATCATCCGCTTTTATGACATTTCGGAAGAAACCTATGCCATCAGCATTCAGATGCTGAATGCGATGTCACTGATGATTCTCTTTCAGGCCATGCAGTCAACCATTACCAAGGGCATCCTGCGGGGCGGGGGAGACACCCGCTTTGTCATGCTGATCGACGCCGGCTTCCTCTGGATCGTTTCCGTGCCGCTCGGATATCTGACCGGTCTTGTTCTGCATATGAACGCATTCATTGTCATGCTGTCGCTGCGCATTGACTGGGTGATCAAGTCGCTGATCGGCTCATGGCGGGTCATCAGCCGCAAATGGATGAAGGAAATCGATCTCTGAATCTTGACAGGAAATAGTTCGCAGCCTAACATTATAATTGTTAGGGAGCGAACTATTTTATGTCCAGAGAAACAAAGAGACTGGGTTTTGAACTGAGGGAACTGAAGATCGTCATGAACCGTTATACCGACGGCAGAAGGGCGAAACTCGGCTATGACGACATCAGCTTTGCCCAGGGCGGTATTGTGCATTATCTGCACCGCAACCGCGACCATCCCGTCTATCAGCGGGAAATCGAAAAAGCATTTGATCTCAGACGGTCGACGGTTACCGGACTGCTGCAGGGGCTGGAGAAAAACGGATATATCGAAAGACTGTCCGTTCCCGATGACGGCCGCCTCAAGCAGATCGTTCTGACCGGCAAGTCGGCTGTCATGGAGAAAGACATGCACCGCATGTTCAGCGAAAATGAAAAGGTTTTCTTCCGGGGCTTCAGCGAAGAAGAAAAGAAACAGCTGTTCGATGCTCTGGAAAGAATCAGGGAAAATATCAGGGAGGAGGAAAAAAGACTATGATCAAACGCCTGGCACAGGAAATCCGTGAATACAAAGGCGCCTCGATCGGTGCACCGCTGTTTATGGTGGGCGAAGTTGTCATGGAACTGAGTCTGCCGTATATCATGTCGGTGATCGTCGACAAAGGCGTCGGTATGGGTGATATGTCCGTTGTCTACAAATACGGACTGATCATGATCATATGCGCTTTTGCATCGCTGTTCTGCGGTGTCATGAGCGGCAACCTTGCGGCTTACGCATCCACCGGTTTTATCAAGAATGTCCGTGAAGATATGTTTGCCAATATTCAGCGCTTCAGTTTTGCGAATATCGACAAATTCTCTACTTCGGGTCTGATGACGCGTCTGGGAACGGACTGTACCAATGTCCAGAATGCCTTCATGATGATCCTGCGCATGTGCATCCGCGCGCCGCTGACGATCATCGTGGCCATGATCATGACATTCCGGATCTCTCCGAGCCTGTCACGGGTATTCATGGTAGCTCTTGTATTCCTGGCGATATCGCTCGGCTTCATTACGACAAAGACGCATGCCAGATTCTCACGCGTGTTCCGTCAGTATGATGCACTCAACGAAAGCGTGCAGGAAAATGTTACGAACATCCGTGTCGTCAAGGCCTTTGTCAAGGAAGATGCGGAAACGGCGAAATTCAAGAAAGCCGCCAGAACCCTGCAGGGACTGTTTGAAAAGGCAGAATCCCTGATCGTGCTCAACGGACCGATCATGTCGCTGACAGCCTACTCATGCATGATCGCACTGTCCTGGTTCGGTGCCCATATGATCACCGGCGGCGAGCTCGGCACCGGCCAGCTGATGTCGATGTTTACATATACAATGAATATCCTGATGGGACTGATGATGCTGTCGATGATCTTTGTCATGCTGACAATGTCAGCCGCAAGTGCCGGCCGTATCGTCGAAGTTCTCGATGAGAAGCCGTCCATCGTCAATCCCGAAAATCCCGTAAAGGAAATCAGGGACGGATCGATCGACCTGAATCATGTCGGATTCGGCTATTACGAAGGAAAGGACAAGGAAGTCCTCCATGATATCGATCTTCATATCAGATCCGGAGAAACGATCGGCATCATCGGTGCCACCGGTTCCGGCAAGAGTTCCCTGACACTGCTGCTGCCGCGTCTGTATGACGTCAGTGAAGGCGAAGTCCTGATCGGCGGCAGAAACGTAAAGGAATATGATCTGGAAGCACTGCGTGATTCCGTAGCCATGGTTCTGCAGAAAAATGTTCTGTTCTCCGGCACCATCAAGGACAACCTGAGATGGGGCAATGAGAATGCCACCGACGAAGAAATGGCCGATGTCTGCAGAAAGGCAAATGCCGATGACTTCATCCGTTCTTTCCCGGACGGCTATGACACCTATATCGAACAGGGCGGAGCCAATGTATCAGGCGGCCAGAAGCAGCGTCTGTGCATTGCCAGGGCACTGCTGAAAAAGCCGAAGGTGCTGATCCTGGATGATTCCACATCTGCCTGCGATACGGCTACCGATCAGCGCATCCGCACAGCCCTGAAGAGCACGATGCCGGAAGTAACGAAAATCATCATTTCCCAGCGCATCTCCTCCATTGAAGACGCCGACCGTGTCCTGGTTCTGGACAACGGATATATTTCCGGCTTCGACACGCCGGAAAACCTGGTCAGAAACAACAGGATCTATCAGGAAATCTATGAGACACAGAAGAAAGGAGAGGACGAAGAATGAGTCAGAACAGAACGCGAAGAGCACCGTCCGGAGGTCCCCGCGGACGGGCAATGATCACCGGCGAAAAACTTGACACCAAGGTTCTCGGACGGCTGATCAGCTTTGTCATGAAGCGCTACAGCATTCAGATCATCATCGTTCTCTGCTGTATCGTTCTTGCGGCCTGGGTACAGGTACAGGGTTCACTGTTCCAGAGAACGCTGATCGACGGCTATATTACGCCGATGGTCGAAAGCGGATCGAATGATTTCGGACCGCTGGCAGCCAAGCTGATGCAGATGGCCATGATCTACGGCTGCGGCATTCTTGCCAACTTCATTCATCAGCGCATCATGATCCGTGTCACCCAGGGATCGATCGAAGAGATCCGCGAGCAGCTGTTTGAACATATGGAAAAGCTGCCGATCAAATATTTCGATACCAATGCCCACGGCGATATCATGTCGATCTATACCAACGACACCGATACGCTGCGCCAGGTCATTTCCCAGTCGATTCCGCAGTTCTTCAATTCACTGCTGACGGTCGTGATGGTATTCATTTCCATGATCACGATCTCAGTGCCGCTGACACTGCTGGCAGTGTTCATGGTCTTCATCCTGCAGTATATTCTCCGCAGCATCATGAAGAAATCCGGAACATACTTTATCCGGCAGCAGAATGACCTCGGCAAGGAAAATGCCTATATCGAAGAAATGATGGAAGGGGCAAAGGTCGTCAAGGTCTTCAACTACGAAAACAAGGCGATCACCCATTTCAATGAACTGAACAACAATCTCCGTGATTCCGGAAACAAAGCCAACCGCTATGCCAATATCACCGGACCTGTCACCAACAATGTCGGCAACATCTCCTATGTGCTGACAGCCGTCATCGGTTCACTGCTGGTTCTCGGCGGATTCACCAACCTGACACTGGGACAGCTGGCAAGCTTCCTGGCTCTGAACAAGTCCTTCAACATGCCGTTCTCCCAGGTGGCCCAGCAGATGAATGCCGTCATCATGGCCATGGCCGGCGCAAGACGTATCTTTGCGCTGCTCGATGAAGAACCGGAAACTGACGAAGGAACCGTAACGCTAGTCAATGCCAGAGTCGTCAACGGCGAAGTGCAGGAATCCGATTATGAAACATCGCAGTGGGCATGGAAACATGTACACAGCGACGGTTCAATTGACTATGTACTGCTGAAGGGCGAAGTCCGCTTCAATGATGTCCAGTTCTCCTATGTGGAAGGCAAGCAGATCCTCTTTGATATCAATCTGTATGCCGAACCGGGACAGAAGCTGGCATTCGTCGGTGCCACCGGTGCCGGCAAGACAACCATGATCAACCTGATCAACCGCTTTTATGATGTTCAGTCCGGCAGTATTACCTATGACGGCATTGATGTCAAGCTGATCAAAAAGAGCGATCTGAGAAAATCACTCGGCATCGTTCTGCAGGATACCCATCTGTTCACCGGAACGATTGAAGAAAACATCAAGTATGCAAGACCTGAGGCGACGCATGAAGAAGTCGTCGATGCCGCAAAGTTTGCCAATGCCGATTCCTTTATCCAGCATCTGGAAAACGGCTATGAAACGAAGCTGAGCGGCGACGGAAGCTCTCTTTCCCAGGGACAGAGGCAGCTGCTGGCAATCGCCAGGGCAGCCCTTGCCAATCCGCCGGTCCTGATCCTTGACGAAGCGACATCATCGATCGACTCCCGCACCGAGAAGCTGGTACAGAACGGTCTCGACAACCTGATGCGCCACCGCACCACATTCGTCATTGCCCATCGTCTGTCCACCATCAAGAATTCCCATGCCATCATGGTCATGGACCACGGCCGCATCATTGAACGCGGCAATCATAAGCAGCTTCTTGAAAAGAAGGGAATCTACTATCGTCTGTATACCGGTGATCTGGAGATCGACTGAAAACACTGTTTATACACCAGCCCGTGCCCGGCACGGGCTTTTCTGTGTTTCCGTGCAGATGTGTCACGCTTGACAATCCTCGGCAGCGAGAGTAAATTGAAAATGGTTTTCAATTTATGAATCATAAGAAGATCTACCGGACAAACCAGAAAGAACTGATTCTGGACTATATTGAAAGATATCCGCACGAACACTTTACGGCAGCGGATCTTTTCATGAATCTGAAACAGGACGGAAACAGGATCGGTCTGACAACGGTATACCGCCATATCGACCGGCTGGTGGATGAGGGGATTCTGATCAAATCGGTCGTGGATGAAAATACCCCCGCCTGTTACGAACTGAGCGGACATGAAGGACATGCGCATTCATCCTGTTATCACTGCAAGTGCATCCGGTGCGGAAAACTGATTCATCTGCATTGTGATGAGATCACCAAACTGGAGAAGCACATCCTGGCAGATCATGATTTCATGGTCATGCCGGAGAGGACGGTATTCTTCGGCATCTGCAGGGAATGCCGTGAAGGGGGAGAAGAACATGTTTAAGAAAACAGCAGCAGCCGTGCTTGCGGCAGCTATGATTTTTGCGGGCGGATGTGCTCCGGCTGCAGAAAAGAAAGATACAGATTCGCTGCAGATCGTGACGACGGTCTTTCCGATCTATGACTGGATCCGCATTCTGAGTGAAGGAACGGATTCTCAAGTGACGATGCTGATGAAGAACGGCACCGATCTGCATAACTTTCAGCCGAGTGCCCAGGATATCATCAGCATTCATGATGCCGATCTGTTTGTCTGTATCGGCGGTGAAAGCGATGAATGGACAGACGGTGTTCTCAGGGAAGCTTCCGGCAGTCTGACATCGGTCCGTCTGATGAATGCCGATGATGTGACCCTGCTGGAAGAGGAAGTCAAGGAAGGCATGACAGTTTCCGAAGAACATGAAGAGGAACATGAACACGAAGGAGAACATGAAACCGATGAACATGTCTGGCTGTCGCTGAAGAATGCCGTTCATTATACGGCGATGCTTTCCGATCAGCTGCAGAGTCTGGATCCGGATCATGCCGATATCTACAAAAAGAATGCCGATGCCTATATTGAAAAACTGATGGCACTGGACATGGACTATGCGGATGTCTGTGAAAATGCAGAAAACAGAACAGTGATATTCTGTGACAGATTCCCGTTTGCCTACCTGGTGAAGGACTACGGACTTGATTACTATGCCGCGTTTGCCGGCTGCTCGGCTGAAACCGAAGCCAGTTTTGAAACGGTTGTATTCCTGGCTGACAAACTGAAGGAACTGCAGCTGAAACATGTCTTTACGATTGAGAATTCTTCCGATTCCATTGCCCGTACCGTCATAGAAACATCGGGAATGAATGCCGATATTCTCGTTCTCGATTCCATGCAGTCGGTCAATACCGAAATGACCGACGGCGGTCTGACATATCTTTCCGTCATGGAAGAGAATCTTGAAGTACTTAAGAAAGGTCTGAACTGAAATATATGAGCCTGATCACATGCCGTGATCTTGTCCTCGGATATGAGGACGGTCCGATTGTCAGAAATCTGAATTTCACCGTATCAAAAGGTGATTATCTCTGTATCATCGGCGAAAACGGATCCGGCAAGACAACCCTGATGAAAACACTTCTCGGACTTCTGAAGCCGTACGGCGGAGAGGTCCTTTTCGGCGATGGTCTGAAGCAGGAAATGATCGGCTATCTGCCGCAGCAGACGCTGGTTCAGAAAGACTTTCCTGCCTCGGTATGGGAAGTTGTCCTCTCCGGAAGACAGAACCATCTGGGAAAACACTTCTTCTATCGGAAGAATGATCATGAAACTGCCGAAAAACAGATGGAGCGGCTGCAGATCACTTCTCTGAAAAAACGCAGCTACCGGCATCTTTCCGGCGGTCAGCAGCAGCGCGTTCTGCTGGCCAGGGCACTCTGTGCGACCGATCAGCTGCTGGTGCTGGATGAACCGGTGACAGGGCTGGATTCCCAGATTACCAGGATCATGTATGACACGATTGAAAGTCTGCATAAGGACGGCATGACAGTGATCATGATTTCCCATGACATCGATGCTGCTCTGAAATATGCGACACATATTCTTTCCCTGGAAGATACGCACTTCTTCGGAACGAAAGAAGAATATATGAAAAAGAAAGGAGAACAGGCATGAACCCTGCAATCCTTTCCGAATATTTCCAGTATCCCTTTGTCCGCTATGCACTGATCGTCGGGGTTCTGATTTCCCTGTGCTCGGCACTGCTGGGGGTGCTGCTGGTTCTGAAACGCTATTCCTATATCGGTGACGGACTGTCCCATGTGGCATTCGGTGCCATGGCTGTCTCCGCGGTTCTGAAGATGACATCGCAGAAGATGCTGATTATTCTGCCGATCACGGTTGCGGCAGCGATCCTGCTTCTGAAACGGGGCAGGGATGCGAAGATACAGGGGGATGCCAAGCTGGCAATGCTGTCGGTGAGTTCCCTGGCCATCGGCTATCTGCTGATGAACCGCTTCTCAGCATCTGCCAATGTATCGGCAGATGTCTGCAGCACACTGTTCGGATCCACATCCATTCTGACCCTGACAACCGGTGAAGTATGGCTGTGCATATTCCTTTCGGTGGCTGTTTCGGCAATCTATATTCTGCTGTATCCGCGTATATTTGCCGTAACGTTTGATGAAGATTTTGCCCGTGCTTCCGGCATGAATACGGATTTCTACAATCTGCTGATCGCAACGGTAACCGCCGTCATCATTGTTCTGGCCATGAACCTGGTCGGATCACTGCTGATTTCGGCGCTTGTCATTTTCCCCGCCATCACGGCCATGCTGGTATGCCATGACTTCCGCTCGGTTTCGATCTTCTCTGCCGTTGTTTCGGTAGCCTGTGCCATAGCGGGAATGCTGACGGCGATCGTCTTCGGCACACCGGTGGGATCGACGATCGTTGCCTGTGATCTTGCCGTATTCTGCATTGTATATGTCTTTTCCGCCCTGAAGGTAGGCAGAGGATGAACAGATTTCTGAAAAAAACGATGCTGATCATGATTCCGGTCTTTCTGTCTGCCTGCGGAACCAGGGAAACAGCTGTAAAGGATCCGGAAGAAACCGGACAGGAAGAAACGGCTCCGGCAGAGACAGTACCGGCAGAAACATCTGAAAAGGACGAACTACAGGATCTGACATTCATGAGCGGCAGCACGCTCTACAGCATGGTTCTCAACATGGTCAGCGATCCGGCGCATTACGACGGACAGAAGATCCGGGTACGGGGCTATTTTGCCGTCGGAAAAGACAGGGAAGGCAATACAGTTTACGGCTGCATCATTCCCGATGCGACTGCCTGCTGTCAGCAGGGATTCATCATCAGGCTTGCCGGAGGTGAATATCCTCAGGAAGGCCAGTGGTTTGATGTCGAAGGGACATTCCGGTATCAGATGAACCAGTTCACGACCGATATCATTCTGGAAGATGCCGAAATCGTTCAGATCATCACATAACAAAAAGGCCATGCGGCCTTTTAT
>CAMNGB010000018.1 GCA_946537835.1 uncultured Erysipelotrichaceae bacterium | reverse complement strand
TCGCTGTCATAATGGCTGCGGTCGGTCGTCTGATGAACATCCCGGGCATCATGGATGGCAGAGTACCGTCCGGCTTCATTCAGGCTGACGGATGCAGTGTCGCTTTCATCAAGCCCGGCCTCTTCCCAGAGATCCTCACCGTTGTATACCGCCGCCTTGATATACGGATAGCCGGGATAGCCTACCAGCAGCGGTTCTTCTTCTCCGACATAATAGCCGCTGTAGAAGGGCAGGCTCTCCAGAATATAGCCGTTGGAGAATTCTACCCGTACACTGTCGCCGAAGCGGTAGCCGAGATCGAGGAAGTCATCGATCGTGATTTTAATATAGCAGCCTCCGAATTATGTCTCGTGCTCAATGGGAACATTGCTGAGATTCATCGATATTCCCTGCGGCGCACGCCTGAAGAAAAGAACGGCAAGACAGATGATGACGGAGGCAGGTATGATTTTCTTGATCCTGTCCATTGTCATGTCTCCATTCTCACCTTACTGCAGGAAAGGTGATTTCGCAAAGAAAACATGACGGCTGTCTGAGATCAAAGCTCATTCGGCAGCGCTTTGCGATATAATGATGACAGTGATGCCGTTCTGAAAAGCAGAACGGAATAATGGGAGCCTAAAATGAAAATTCTTTTTGTAACGAGTGAATGCGCACCGTTTTCCAAATCGGGCGGTCTGGCAGATGTAGCCTTTTCCCTGCCGCCGGCTCTGAAAAAAGCCGGCAACAGGATCATGATCATCACCCCGTATTACAAGTGTGTCAAGGAACGCTTTGCAGAGGAAGTGAAGTTCGTCAAAAGCATGACGGTCAGACTCGGCAATGCCGAACTCTACTGCGGTCTTCTGAAAGGGACACTGAACGGTGTTCCGGTATGGTTTGTGGATAATGAAGATCTGTTCCATCGTGACAGACTTTACGGATATGATGATGACAAGTTCCGTTTTGCCTGGTTCTCCAAGGCTGTCATCGATGTTCTCGATGAACTGGACTTCCTGCCGGAGATCCTGCACTGCAACGACTGGGAAACAGCTCTCAGCATTATCTATCTGAAGGATGCAATGGCAGTAAGAACCGATTACCGTTCGATCCGAACGGTCTATACCATTCATAACATTGCCTATCAGGGCCAGTTCGGCGCCAATGAACTCGGCGATACATTTGCCCTGAATCCGGGCTGGTATGACGGCGGTCTCGGCTATGAATATCAGGGACGTCATGATGTCAATCTGATGAAAGGCGCCATGCTGATGGCGGATGCTGTATCGACCGTTTCACCGACCTATGCCCGTGAACTGCATACACCGGAATTCGGAAAGGGACTGGAAGGTGTATGCGATATCGTTGAGTCCAAGATGTACGGCATTCTCAACGGCATCGATCCCGCTCACTATGATCCCGGCAAGGATCCCCGCATTCCGGCAAACTTTACGGCTGCCGACAAGGGCGGAAAGGCAGAATGCAAGGAATACATTCAGGAAACTTTCGGACTGAAGAAGGAAGAACTCTGGCCGCTGTTTGCCGTTGTCGCAAGACTGGTCGAGCAGAAGGGCGTGGAACTGATCAGGGAACTGCTGCCGCAGCTGATGAAAAAAGGCGTTCAGCTGGTGATCTTCGGACAGGGTGATCAGAAGTATGTCGACTTCTTCAATCACTGCCGTGAACAGTATCCGGGACAGTTCGGCTTTTCCGATCAGTATACGGAGGAGATGGCCGCAAAGGTATTTGCCGGTGCCGACTTCTATCTGATGCCGTCTGCCTTTGAACCGTGCGGACTGTCACAGATGATGGCGATGCGCTACGGAACCGTTCCGATCGTGCATGAGACCGGCGGCCTGAAGGATACGGTCAGACCGTATTCCGATTTTGACGGTATCGGTGACGGTTTCTCCTTCAGTGACTACAATGCCAAATCGCTGATGCTGGCGATCGATGAAGCAATGAAGGTCTATTTTGCCGAGCGTGATGTCTTTGAAGTGATCAGAGACAGATGCATGCGCAAGGATTTCTCATGGAAGAAATCAGCCCTGACCTATATGAAGATGTATTCCGACATCTGCGGCTTCGGCACCGATCCGAATGTTACCTTCGAAGATGCCTTTGAAGCACTGAAGATCGTCTATACCGATCAGAAGAAAAACCGTGAGGTTTTCCTGGAAGCACAGCCGGATGATTATCAGACAGTCGTACAGGTTCATATCGAGGGACCCGGCGAGGGTACATTCTATCTGAAGTTTACCCGTGACGGAATGGAGATGGAACCGTACAGCTACGAAGGTGCGGATGTTTCGATCAGCACAACGTTCGACAATCTTTATAATATTGCCATCGGTACGACCGGACCGAGCCGTCTTTTTGTCAACGGACAGATGAAACTGGAAGGCAATCTTTCCAAGGGATTCGAGCTGAGATATCTGATCGGAATTCACAATCACAGCAAAAAGAAGAAAAAATGATTGTAAAAACAGATGCATTGTCATCTGTTTTTCTTTACTATTGAATCAGGAGATTTTAACTATGGAAATCAGAGATTATTGTGAAGACGAGGAACTGCTGGCCAGAGTATCCCGGATACGCAGGGAAATACACTCTCATCCGGAAATTGCCATGGACTGTGAGAAAACGACAGATCTGATCTGCAGGGAACTCGACGATATCGGCATTCCTTACCGGAGATGTCCGAAAGCCGGTGTGATTGCGGAAATCAAAGGCGAAAAAGGAAACAGCGAAAAAACTGTCATGCTGAGAGCGGATATGGATGCTCTGGAACTGGAAGAAAAGACCGGTCTGGACTTTGCTTCAAAGATTCCCGGACGCATGCATGCCTGCGGTCATGACATGCATACGGCAATGCTGCTGGGAACTGCCAGAGTGCTGATGAAGATCAGAGGGGAACTGGAAGGCAATGTCCGTCTGCTGTTCCAGCCGGCAGAGGAAATCGGTATCGGCGCTGATTATATGATTCCCTACGGAGCCATGGAAGGCGTCGGACTCGGACTCGGAATCCACATGGATCCGCTGAGCCCTGTCGGCACCCTGAAAAGCAGGATCGGTCCGGACTGGGCAGCAGTCGATCATTTCTATATCAAGATTCACGGCAGCGGTGCGCACGGCGCAACCCCGCATAAAGGATGGGATGCGGCGATTGCCACGGCATCACTGGCAATGAATCTGCAGACCATGGTCAGCCGTGAGTGTGATCCGATGAAGCCGCTGGTTGTGACCATCGGCAAAATGTCTGCCGGAACTGCTTTCAATATCATTGCCTCCGAAGGATATTTGGAAGGGACATGCCGTTCCTTTGATGAAGATATCTGGGAGATGATCCCCGGAGCCATGGAGAGAATTGCCAGACACACTGCCGAAAGCTTCCGCTGCACGGCGGAAGTAAAGGTGGAACGCCCGATCAAGTCACTGGTCAACAATGAGTTCGCATACAATATTCTGAAAAAGTCAGCGCTGAAGGTTCTGGATGATCCGTCTCTCTTCGGTGAATGCAGACAGGAGATGATCGGTGAAGACTTTGCTGTCTATACCGAATATGCACCGTGTGTCTTTGCCCATCTCGGCTGTGACGGCGGCTATCCGCTCCACAGCAATTATGTCAATTTCAATGAAGAGGCATTCCCGTTCGGCATTGCGGCAGAAGTTCAGTTTGCAATCGACGGCCTCAAAGCACTGAATCATCTCGACAGAGTATGATGATTACAGAGGATCCTGCGGGATCCTTTTTCTTTTGGAATTGACATAATGCATTATATGCATTACTGTAGATAATGCAAAGAGGTGATTGTTATGATCCTGACATTTGATTTTTCAAGTGATGTGCCGCTGTATCAGCAGCTGCGCAATCAGATCGTCATCGGAATTGCCGAAGGAAAACTGATTCCCGGTGAAAAGCTTCCGACAATCCGGGCACTTGCGGATGAGAGCGGCATCAATATGATGACAGTCTCCAAAGCCTATCAGATCCTGAAGCAGGAAGGGTATATTGTGACCGACCGCCGCAAGGGGGCTGTCGTAGCAGGACGTCCTGCTGTTTCCGTCAGCGAAGAGACGCTGCGTGATCTGCGTCTGAAGATCTCGGAACTGCGTCTGGCCGGAATGAAGAAAGAAGACATTCTGACCATGATTGAGACCATGTATGAGGAGGGCAAAAAATGAGCAAGCTGATTCTCTGGCTCAGTGTTATCTGGCTGCCGTTTCTGATGGTATACCTGCTGATCAATGAAACGAAGTTCAAAAAGAATATCGTTCTCGGTGTCACTCTGCCGCAGGAGGCCAGGAAAGATGCCGATGTGCTGAAGGAAATTGCATCATTCAAAAAGAATGCCTGGACCATGATCGGAATTCTGACAGCCATGGCAGTGCTGATGTATTTCTTCTCCGATAACAACGCATTCATGACAATGTGGATGACCTGGCTTGTCTTCAGTATCATTCTTCCCTATGTTCCTTATTTCATCAGCAATACCCGTCTGAAAACATTGAAGAACGAGAAGGGATGGGTGCAGGAAAAACGAACCATCCGGGTTGACACATCGGTTCTGAAATCGCAGAAATGGCTTTCGCCATGGCTGTTTGTGCCGCCGGTGATTCTCTGTCTCGTGCCTTTGATCTTTGACCGGAACATGGCGGTTCTTTATATCATCTTTGCCCTGATGTGTGCCGGTTTCTGGTTCGGCTACCGCTGGCTTTACCGCAACAAGGCGGAAATGGTGGATGAAAATGCCGGACTGACAGAAGTCCTTACCCGTATCCGCAGATATAACTGGGGCAAAATGTGGCTGCTGATATCCTATGGCATGGCTGCCTATGCCATCGCCGCATGCATGAGTTACCGCAGTGTCCTCGTCAGCGTTCTGGTGACAGTTGGAATCACGGCCGTCATCTGTTTCTATGCCTTCCGGCTGGAAATGAAAACCAGAAGACTGCAGGAGAAGCTGACTGCAGACAGCGGCGGCGACTGGTATGTTGATGACGACGATCACTGGATCGGCGGCGTGTTCTATTACAATCCCGATGACAGCCGCTTCATCATCAATCAGCGAATCGGTCTGAATTCATCTGTCAATCTGGCTCATCCCGGCGGCAAAATCATGACCGTTCTGCTGGTGCTGATGCTGCTGGGAATGCCGCTGCTCGGCGGCTTCCTGGATATCGGAATGACGAAAGAAATCACCCTGACAATGGATGACAATAAAGTTGTCTGCACTTCCGGCATGGGAAACTACAGTGTCAGCAGGGAAGATATCAGCGAAGTCCGGGTACTGGAGGAACTGCCTTCCGATCTGAGACGCCGCTTCGGCACGGCAACAGACACGCTGCTTGAGGGCAGCTATGCGTCGGAGGAAATCGGCACGGCAAGACTGAACCTTGATCCCCGGCAGGGACCGTTTCTGCTGATCAGAACAGCGGACGGGGATGTATACCTGTTCGGAACCAGGGACGGCTCGCAGGTGAAAGAAGTTGCATCTGCACTGAAAAATCAGGATTAATTCCGATTTCCTATTGATTTACATCGCTTTGTTAAGGTAAAATTATCAACTGTCAGGAGATCCGTCTTTTTACAGATGATTTCCGTAAAAATGATGGGAGGTGAAAAAATGCCTAGAGTCGTTGTTAAGGAAAATGAGGATCTTGATTCCGCAATGCGCAGATTCAAGAGACAGGTTAATAGCAGTGGGATTCTCGCCAAGGTTCGCAGCAAGGAATACTATGTGAAGCCGGGTGTCAGAAGAAGACTGAAGAGCGAAGCCGCAAGGAAGAAGAAGAGAAGATAATTTCCTTCCGATCTGTCAAAAAAGCCATGCAGTGAATCATTGCATGGTTTTCTTTTTGTACTATATTAGAAGTAATGAGGTAAAACTATGGAAGAGACACTTCTTCAGACATGCCAGGACTTTATCAGTTACCGGGATACCGCAAGACAGGAATTTCTCTGGACGGGATACCGCCAGGTTTTTCCGGTATGTGCATATATCTATCTGAATCACAAGACAGAGCCGAACCAGGAAATGATAAAACTGTGCAAGGATATTCTGCGTGAAAACAGCGGTCTGTTTTCTTCGTTCCGCTCAACCGGCGAACCGATCTTTGTGACAATGCTGGCGACAGAGGAAGATCCGGGACTGAAGATGCAGGCGGCTTCCGTTGCCTACCGCAGCCTGAGAAATTATTTTCCAAGCACGAATTATCTTCCGTTTCTGGCCATGATCATGCCGGATATGATGCCGGCTTCCGAGTTTGACCGCTTTGCCGAAGAAACCAGAAAGCTGTATGACGATATGGACCGCATACATTCCTTCCTGACCAGTTTTGAAGATGTCATCTTTGCCGGTCTTCTGACGATGAACCGCACCCGCCGGAAATATGATCTCCTGAATGAAATTGAATACCTGTATGAAAAACTGTCCAAGGACAGCATATTCCACCGTGATGCCATGCAGTCACTGAGCCATGCCCTGACACTCTGCCAGGGAAATGCCAGAACGAAATTTGACAATCTGCAGGAACTGTGCCGTATGCTGCAGATGTCCAGCATCCCGTACGGAAAGGATTACGAAATGATTCCGCTCGGCATTCTTGCCAATATCGGACTGGATCTGGATGATCTCTGCCGTGATCTGATCGAAGTCTATGAATGGCTTGGACATGAAAGCGGATATGGCTTCTTCGGATTCGGAAGAGCGGCCCGTCTGATGCACGCCTGCATGATTCTCTGCAGCTATCACGCCTCCGGCATCATTGAACTTTCCAGCGCCGTGATCATCAGTGTGCTGCTGGAGATTTCCCGCCAGCAGTCTGCTGCAGCCGCTGCTGCATGATAAAAAACAGCTGTCTGTCCTGATCATAATACCGATCAGACAGACAGCTTTTTATGATTATTTTTTGTTCAGGAATTCTTCCATTTCCTGCATGAAGCTTTCATCGGTCATCAGTGAAGGTTCCAGTGTCAGTACCGGAACTTTTTCATCAGTGCTGTTTTCCGGCGCGGGCTGTTCTTCCTTTTTGCCCTCATTCATGAAGGCTTCCATCTGTTCTTCAAAGGACGGTTCTTCACTGGCGGCAGGTGTATCATTCTGAACTTCTTCTGCCGGCTGTGCTTCCGGTGCGGCGGGCTCCGGTTCTGTTTCTGCCGGCGCAGCTTCGGGTTCCTTCTTTTCTTTATGAACGGCTTCGGCATCGACGCCGTTTTCTTTCAGCATCGATGCGGTGTTTTCTGCTTCTTCTCTCGTCAGTGAAGAAAGCAGTACCGCCGGAAGTTCCTGCAGGAGTCTGCGGATCTCAGGGACAGTCATGCCGGTCAGACCCCGGATCGCTGTCACGGCATTGGTTATGTTCGGGCAGGAATTGATGACAACCTTGCTGGAGGACGGGTCCGCAAGTTCGAGATGGACTTCCGGTTTCGATGCCTCGAACTGAGGGGCACCGCAGTTGGTGCAGTACATGGTAAGGTCAGGCAGTTCTTTGCCGCATTTCTTGCAGATCATGATCACATTCCTTCTTTCTTATCTGATTTCAGTGTAGCACGGCAGATGTATCTGTGTACATTTTCAAATGTATGGACGATGTATGGAAAGTGTAGTAGTATTTCTGCACCGGTCTGCCGGCAGAAAGAGGGACTATGGAGAACAGTTTCGGAAAATTCCTGAAATTCGGAATGCTCGATTTTCTTTACTGGGCGTACTTCGCATCCTTCATCGGTTTTGTTACAACATACTTCCTCAGCAGCGGCATGAGCAGTTCGATGCTGTCTCTTGTCATTGCTGCCTATATGCTGTTTGCCTTTTTCGGGGCTTTCTTCTGGGGCGGCATGTCCGACCGCAGACAGTCCAACAAGAAGGTATTCATTCCCGAGCTGATCATCATGACGGTCCTCTGCATTGCGGAATTCTATCTGGTAAAAATCAGTATCTGGTTTGCTGTTGTGATCCATCCTCTTGTCGGCTTTATGGCACCGCCGCTCGGCACCAATCTGGATGCCTGGATGCTGCGGTCATTCAATCACGATGCCGGTGCCTTCGGAAGATCAAGAGCACTCGGATCTGTCGGATATGCAGTATCCATGCTGGTGCTGGGACAGATCTATAACCGGATCGGATTTCAGCTGATCCCGTTTGTGACGGGAACACTGTTTGCGGTAATTCTGGTTCTGGCAGCACTGACGGAAGAGAAGCCGTATCAGGTCATGAAGCGCAGGGAATCATCCGGAAACATCCGCGATCTGCTGAAGATCAGACCTTATGTATTCCTCGTCATAACACTCTTTCTGACCGGTCTGTCCTCAGCTCCCGTCAACAATCTGAAAATTGTCATTCTGGAAAGTGTCGGCGGTGATGTGTCGGTACTGGGCGTTGACTCCTTTATCGGTGTCATGGTTCAGGCGGTATTTATTTTCATCTCCGGCAGTCTGCGCCGCATGCCGGCCAAACTGCGGATGCTGCTGGTGACTGTCTTTGCAACACTGATGCTGCTGTTTGTATGGCTTGCCGTCAATCCGTTCATGGTCATCATCGGAACGGTCATGATGAATGTTTCCTACGGTCTGCAGCTGCCGACAATGCGCGAGATCACCGAGAAGAATGTTCCGGAAAATCTGAAGAACACTGCCCATTCGCTGACCGATGCGATGTTCGGAAGCTTTGCCGGCGTATTTGCACTGCTGTACAGCGGTATTCTGATGGATGCTTTCGGAGCCAAGTTCGTGGCTTTCCTGGGTGTACTGATCATGATCATTCCGCTGCTGATGTGCACCTTTGATCTTTTCCGAAAAACCGAAACAGCTGAATGAACTGCAGAAATGCAGTTTTTTTATGAGTGCGGCAGAAGAAGAAATAAATGAAATGCGGTATGATACAGGAAAAGATATGGAGAAGAGATGAAACAATATATAGTGGATGCCTTTACGGCAGTTCCGTTTGCAGGCAATCCGGCAGCGGTCTGTGTCATGGAAACATGGCCTTCGGAAACGGCGATGAAGAAACTGGCGATGGAAAACAGTCTTTCCGAGACGGCATATCTGGTCCCGGAAGGAGACGGCTACCGTCTGCGCTGGTTTACGCCGAAAGCAGAAGTGGAGCTTTGCGGACATGCGACGCTTGCGTCATCATTCGTGATCATGAATCATATCCGGCCTGGAAGCAGAGAAGTGACATTTCATACCGTCAGCGGGGATCTGCATGTGGTTAAGGAAGAAAACCGCTATGTCATGGATCTTCCGCGCTATCCGCTTCATGAGATCCCGGTAAGCGATGAGATGGAGGCAGCTTTCGGATACCGTCCGGTGAAAGCGATACTCGGTCTCGATCTGATCTGTGTGTTTGAGAATGAAGAACAGGTGCGCAGTATGAATCCTGATCAGAAGCTTCTGGCAGGCCTGTCCGGACGCCTGCAGAATGCGACTGCCCGCGGCAGGGAAACCGACTGTGTATCACGCAGCTTCTGTCCGGAACTGGCCGTGCCTGAAGATCCGGTCTGCGGATCGGCCCACTGTCAGATTGCCGATTACTGGGCAAAGGTACTGAACAGGCAGGTAATCGAAGCATATCAGGCATCGGCGAGGGGCGGATATCTGCACTGTGAGATCAGGGAAAACAGCCGTATTGCCATCAGCGGTGAAGCCGTTCTGGTGGCAGTAAGCGAAGTGCTTGCACCAATGACGGAGGAATAATGATGCAGAAAATCACAATGGAAAACCTGAAGGATACATCCTTTGACATCTTCCGGATGTTTGCCGAACAGACAGCTCTGGTAACTGCCGGAACGATTGATCATTTCAATACAATGACGATCGGCTGGGGAATGCTGGGCAATGTCTGGGGACACACACCCGGCATTACCATCTATGTCAGTCCCAGCCGCTATACCTGGGAATTCCTGGAGAAGAATGAACTGTTTACGATTACATTCTTCCCGAAACAATATAACGACGACCTGCTGATGCTGGGAAGTGTTTCCGGCCGTGACAGGGACAAGGTTGCCGAGTCACATCTGACGCCGAAGGATTTCGGAGATACTGTCGGCTTTGAGGAAGCTTCACTGACACTGGTCTGCCGCAAACTGTACGGTTCCCAGTTTGACAGGGAAAAGACACCGGCGAAGATGGAGAGGCTCTATTCCCGGGTTGAGCCGCACTATGCCTATATCGGCGAAATCATCGATGCCTTCGGGGAAATCTGAATATAAAAAAAGCCAGGTTCTCATGCCTGGCTTTCAGTTTCTTCATAGGATGATCTGACCCGGAAGTGATAATACAGAAGTTCGAGGACACATGCGACCATCCAGCCGACCGGATAGCCGAAGCCGATTGCGGCAGGGGTATTGGAAATATAATTTGCCATGATGAACAGGTAGATCTGGCGGATAAGTACAAATCCGATCAGCATGATGACCATCGGTGCTCTGGAATCGCCGCGTCCGCGCAGGGAACCTGCCAGAACATGGGTGATGCAGTTGAACAGCAGGAAGAATATATTCGTGCGCAGGAAGAGTGTGCCGTAGCTGATGACATCGGCATCCGAAGAGAACAGACGGACGGCAGCATTTGAGAAGACCCAGATCAGGGCGGCGATCACACCGGTGATGAGCAGCGTCAGGAGAATCGTTGTCCGGGTTCCTTCTTCGGCCCGCCTGGGTTTGCCGGCACCGATATTCTGGGAAACGAAGGTGGTTGCGGCAAGCGCCATGCTGTTCATCGGCAGCATGATAAACATGTCGATCTTGTTATAGCAGCTCCAGCCGGCCATGACGCCGGATCCGAAGTGATTGATATAGGACTGTACAAAGATATTGGAAAAAGCAGTAATGACGGACTGAATCGCGGCCGGAAGGCCGATCGAGAATACATTCTTCAGAATATCCATGTTCAGGCGCATGTCTTTCCAGTCAAAGCGGTAGATATCCTTTGTCGTGCTGAGCAGGACAAGGATCAGAACCGAGGATACAAACTGGGAAATGATCGTTGCCAGGGCAACGCCGGCAATTCCCATATGGAATACCAGGACAAACATCAGGTCGAGAATGATATTCAGAATGCTGGTCAGAATCAGGAAATACAGCGGTCTGGTCGTATCGCCGACGGCTCTGAGGATGCCGCTGCCGATATTGTAGATCAGCAGGCCGGCAATACCGCTGCAGTAGATCTTCAGATACAGTGATGCATCACCGAAGACATCTGCCGGTGTGGCCATCAGTCTCAGCATCGGATTGACGCCTGCCACACTGACGGCCGTAAACAAGGCGCAGAGTATGAATGTTGCTGCCATGATCGTTTCCACCGCTTCATGCAGGCGTTCCAGATTCCTGGCACCGAAGAGATTGCCGATGATGACGCCGGCTCCAATCGAGAAGCCGTTGAAGAAGAAAACATAGAGATTGACGATCATGGTCGTGGAGCCGACTGCCGCCAGGGCCTGGGTTCCGACAAAGTTGCCGACGACGATGGAATCTACCGTGTTGTAGAGCATCTGGAAAATGTTGCCGAGAACAAGCGGCAGGGAGAACATCAGTACCTGAGCGGCAATATTCCCCTGGGTCAGATCACGGCTGGTTGTCTTTTTAGTCTGAGTCATATTAAATACCTGTCCGGATTACCCGACTATCATAACACAGGACATCCCGGTATGATGATCAGTTGACTGAAGTCTGCAGCCGCATCAGGAAAACCGAATTGCCGTGATACAGTCCTTAATTCAGGCATGAATTATATTATAATGAAGACAGATCAAGACGAGGAATATCATATGAAACTTACACTGCAGGGCATTCAGGATACGGCGGCCTATGAGAAGGCCGGAATCCGTCTGCCCGATTATGACATCGGTTCCATGCGCAATAAAACCATTCAGTCGCCGCGCTGGGTTCATTTCGGCATCGGCAATATCTTCCGGATCTTCATCGGCGGCATTGCCGATGAACTGCTGAACCGGAAAGAAACAGACTCCGGGATTGTCTGTGTGGAAACATTTGACTACGAGGTTGTCGAAAAAATCTACCGCCCGTATGACAACCTGGCCCTGGCGGTAACGCTGTACGGTGACGGCACCAGTGACAGAAAGGTCATCGGATCCCTGGCAGAGGCCATTGCCGCCAAGGCAGGGGATACAGCATCACGCAGCCGTCTGAAGGAGATCTTTGTCAGTCCTTCCCTGCAGATGGTATCCTTTACGATCACCGAAAAAGGCTATGCTTTGCGGGATGCAGCAGGGGAGTGGCTTCCATCGGTAAAAGCCGATATCGAAAACGGACCGGCATGTACGCAGAGTGCAGTTGCCCTGGTCACATCACTGCTGAAAGACCGCTTTGAAGCAGGGAAACTGCCGCTGGCCCTGGTGTCGATGGACAATGTTTCCCATAACGGCGAAAAGCTGCGCAGTGCCGTGCTGGAAATTGCTGCTGCCTGGCAGGAAAAAGGATATGTCAGTGAAGAATTCATCCGCTATGTCAGTGATGAATCGGCGGTATCATTCCCGTGGTCAATGATCGACAAGATTACGCCGCGTCCGAGTGAAGACGTTGCGGCGATGCTTGCAGAGCTCGGAATGGAAGACATGGATATCGTCATCACCGACAAGCGCACCTATATTGCACCGTTTGTCAATGCCGAAGCACCGCAGTATCTGGTTGTTGAGGACAGCTTCCCGAACGGACGTCCGCCGCTGGAAAAGGCCGGTGTCTATATGACCGACCGCGAAACCGTCAATGCGTCCGAAAGAATGAAGGTGACAGTCTGCCTCAATCCTCTGCATACCGCCCTGGCACCGTACGGATGCGTGCTCGGATACAGCCGTTTCAGCGATGTGATGCGGGATGAGGAAATGCTGAAACTGGTGCGGCTGGTCGGACCGAAAGAGGGCATGGCAGTCGTAAAGAATCCCGGTATTCTTTCCCCGCAGGCATTCATTGAAGAATGCATCAACGTCCGCTTTCCGAATGAGTACATTCCCGATACGCCGCAGAGAATTGCGGTCGATACATCCCAGATGGTCGGTATTCGTTTCGGTGAAACAATCAAGGAGTATATTGCCAGAGACGGCAATGCAAAGGCACTGCTCGGCATTCCGCTGGCCATTGCCGGCTGGCTGAGATATCTGCTGGCAGTGGATGATGAGGACAGACCCTTTGAACTTTCACCGGATCCGATGAATGAGGAACTGCAGGAACTGCTGAAGGATGTCAGACTCGGGCAGCCGGAAACCTACCGCGGACAGCTGAAAGGACTGCTGGCAAATGCCAATATCTTCGGCAGCGATCTCTATGAAGCAGGCATCGGCGATCTGATCGAACAGATCTTCCGTGAAGAAATCGGCGGCATCCATGCTGTCAGGGAAACCCTGAAGAAATATCTGTAAAGAAAAAAGAACCGGAGGCTGGAAAGATCCAGCTTCCGGTATTTTTCATTTCACGAATTTTTCGATGGCATCATTCATATGATCGACTGCATCCAGATCACCGTCTTCAATGGCATGAATCATGCAGTGTTCAAGATGCTGCTTGATGATGTCCTTGCCGATCTTGTTCAGTTCGCCCTTGACGGCAGCCAGCTGAATCAGCACGTCGGAACAGTCGTCATTGTTTTCGACCATCGTCTTTACCTTGTTCAGGTGGCCGATGGACCGTGACAGCTTGTTGGCAATCTTTCTGACTTCTGCCGGGTCATGTGTATGTGTGTGATTGTTTCCCATGGCTTTCATTATACTGATTTGCCGGAAAAATGAAAAAGGAATGCACCGCATTGCGTCGGCAGTACAAAGCGCCGGCAGATATGCTATGATTTTGGCACTATGAAAAACAGGGATTTTTACAGGCATGTACTGAGAATATCGGTTCCGATCATGATCCAGAACGGAATCACCAATTTTGTGGCAATGCTGGACAATATCATGGTCGGCCAGATCGGCACCAATTCGATGTCGGCGGTTGCCATCGTCAATCAGCTGATGTTCGTTTTCAACCTGTGCATTTTCGGAGGCCTTGCCGGTATCGGTATCTTTACCGCCCAGTTCTACGGACGGCGCAATCATGACGGAGTGCGTCATACCTTCCGGCTTTCAGTTATCGTTGCCCTGATCCTGTCTCTGGCAGGGGCATTGATTTTTCATGCCTTCGGTCCGCAGCTGATTACCCTCTATCTGCAAGGTGAGGGAGGGGCTGCTTCAATCGCCGAAACGATGGCGAGGGCGAAAGAATATCTGAAGGTCATGATGTTCGGAATGCTGCCGTTTGCCTTTACCCAGGTATATACCTCGACGCTGCGCTCAACCAATGAGACCGTCGTGCCGATGCGGGCCGGCCTTGCGGCAGTCTTTGTCAATCTTGCCGGCAATTACATTCTGATCTACGGAAAATTCGGAATGCCTCAGCTGGGAGTTGTCGGTGCTGCTCTGGCAACGGTGATTGCCCGCTTTGCCGAACTGATCCTGGTAACGGGATGGACGCATACCCATCATGAACGCAATCCGTTTATTGTCGGTGCCTACAGCACCTTTCAGGTACCGGCAGAGCTTGCTAAGCAGTGCTTTTTCAAGGGCATGCCGCTGCTTGTCAATGAATTCCTGTGGTCCGCTTCCCAGGCAACACTGTCCCAGACCTATTCCTACCGCGGTCTTTCGGTCATTGCGGCCTTTAATATTTCCCAGACCATCGGCAATGTCTTCAATATCGCATTTATTGCCCTCGGCAGTGCAACCGGAATTATTATCGGTCAGGAACTCGGAGCCCGTCATTTTGATACCGTAAAAAAAGACGCCGAGCGCATCACCTTGTTTACGGTGGGACTCTGCGTCATCATGGGAGCATTGCTGTTTGCCGTTTCCGGATTTTTCCCTCTGATTTACAATACTTCGGATGAAATCAGGGAGATGGCCTCGTCATTTATAAAGGTAGGAGCGGTATGCATGCCCATCTATGCCTATGCGAATGCTGCATACTTTATTCTCCGCTCCGGCGGCAAGACGGTCATAACATTTCTGTTTGACTCATGCTTCTGCTGGGCCATTTCCATTCCGCTTGCTTTCTTCTTTGTGCACTATACATCACTGCCGATGCCGATTCTGTTTCTCTTCGTACAGCTTGCCGATCTGATCAAATGCGTGATCGGATACTATCTTGTCAGCAAAGGTGTGTGGATTAATGACATCACCCGGCTGGCAGAGTGATCAGTCATTCTGCAACAGCCGCTGTGCCGCATCCCTGATATTGCCGTGAACGATCAGATCCATGTGCTTTACGATGACTGAGGGATCTTCTTTCATTCCCCGGTCGATCCATTCCAGGACGATGCCGGTAAAGGCATATTTGTAGAAATCGGCGATGAATTCTTCGTCGGTCGGATTCAGCTTCCCGCCCGATACTTCCTGGGTGATCTTCTTGATCATCCGGCTGGAAGACTTCAGCAGGATCTGCTGGAGGTGATCGCGGGAGCGGGAATGAAATGTCTGCAGGACAAAGTCACGGTAATGCCGCATCAGCTTCATGATCTCGGTCAGACCTTCCTGCCAGGTCGAATAGGTCCGTTTTTCACCGATGGCTTCTTCACCTTTGGTCAGATAGATCCAGTCGATCAGATCATAGATATCATGAAAATGATAGTAAAAGGTCTGACGGTTTACACCGCAGACAGATGTCAGATCGCTGATCGTGATTTTATCAAGAGGTTTGTTTTTCAGAACCTGCATGAGAGAATCAGACAGTTTCTTCTTGGTCAGGTCTCGCATGGAAAATTTCCTTATTAATATTCTACTAAAAAACCTTTTCTTTTTGCAAAAATATGTTAATATAGTTTAGCGCTGAATAGTTTGCAGGAATACCCAAGCGGTTGAAGGGGCGGGCTTGGAAAGCTCGTAGATCGGTAACACGGTGCCAGGGTTCAAATCCCTGTTCCTGCGCCATTGCATGACCGTATGAAAATACGGTCTTTTCTTTTGTCTGCGGGCGACAATTTACGGTGATTGTTGTATGATATCAATGCCTTATGAACAAGTCGGACTATCGGAAAATTCCGTTTCGGAAAAAATTCACCCTGTTCGAAAGAACAGCGATCATTATCCTCAGCATTATGGCCCTGGCCTGTGCTTTGCTGTGCATTTTTCAGATCATGAATCTGAAAAAGGAAGCTGCTGCACCGGTAAAGGCGGTACGCCATGTAATGCCGGACAACAGGGAAGTGCTGCAGGCAGTTCCTGCCGCAGGCACGGTACTGACGGAAACCGCCGATGCCGGCAGGGCATATATTGATGAAACACTGTTTCTGGGAGATTCCAATACGGTCCGGTTTTTTCAGAACTATGATGAGGACGGGCTGACCTATACAAGCCGTGAGAATACGATTGCCGTCATCGGCATGGGTGCCGATGCGATTTCGACTCTGCCGTGCATGCAGTTTTCAACCGGTACTTTTACAATGCTGGATTCCGTATCAATTCTGCAGCCGCGCCGCATCATCATGACGTTCGGAACCAACCATCTGGACGGTTTTACCATGGATGCGGGTGATTTTATACAGACATATGAGAAGCAGATCCGGGCTGTACAGGAAGCTTATCCGTATGCCGATATCATCATTCAGTCCATTTTCCCGATTGCCGAAATCAATGAGTATCCGAATCTGAAGGTTTCCCAGATCAGACTGTTCAACAATGCCATTACTGAGATGTGCGGCAGATGCGGCTGGAAGTATCTGAATACATTTGAAGCCCTGTCTGACAGTCTGACCGGATTTGCCCGTGCCGGAATGATGGATACGGACGGTCTTCATCTCAGTGAACTCGGTGTCCGGGAAGTATTCCGCTATATCCGTACCCATGCATATGAAAGTGAAGACCGCCGGCCGATGCCGCTGGATGAAATACCGGAAATCTGGGGCCCGCTGACGGATCTGCTCGATACAAACCCGCTGAACAACCAGCCGTTTGCACCGGAGATCACCGGCGGGGAAGCCGAAGTGCCGGCAGAAGAGATCCCGGCAGAAGAGATCCCGGCAGAAACGGTGCCGGAAGAAGTTCCGACGGAAGACATACCTGCCGAAATCCCTCCTGCTGAAGAGATTCCGGCCGAACAGCCGCCGGAAGGTGAATAATACTGAACATAACATGATGTTTGTCGTATGACGGGCATCATGTTTTTGAACTCTGAATGCAAAAACACATTATAATGAAAATAGTTCTCAAAAGGAGAAGACATCTATGTATGACATCATCATTATTGGTGCCGGCATTACCGGAACAATGCTGGCCCGCGATCTTTCGGCATACCGTCTGAAGGTTGCTCTGATCGATAAGGAAAACGATATTGCCAACGGGACGACAATGGCCAATTCAGCCATTGTGCATACCGGATATGACCCGAAAGAAGGGACACTGAAGGCAAAGCTGAATGTAACCGGGGCAAGGAGATATGAACAGATCTGCCGCGATCTCGGCTGCAAGTATAAAGTTGTGGGAGCCTATATCGCTGCCTGCGGCGAAGATGAAGAAGAACATCTGAAAATACTGGAAGAGAATGCCGTAAAGCGCGGCATCCCGTATGAATATCTCAGCGGTGATGAGGCCCGCAGGGAAGAAGAACATCTGAGTGACAATGTTACCAGAGTGCTGAATTTTCCGACAACAGCCGTGATCTATCCGTGGGAGGTCGCAATTGCCTGTGCCGAAGTTGCCGTGAAGAACGGAACCGATCTCTTCCTGAACGAAGAAGTTGCTTCGATCGATAAAAAAGAAAACGGCTATACCGTTCATACTTCCTCTCATGACTTTGAAACCAGAATGGTTATCAACGCTGCCGGAGTATTTACCGAAAAGATCGCAGCCATGGTCACGGATGATCCGGGCTTTCATATCACTCCGCGCCGCGGCGAATATTATGTCCTGGATCAGGATGCCAGATATGTAAACCATATCATTTTCCCGGTGCCTACCCCGGTCAAGGGCAAGGGCGTACTGGCGGTTCCGACCGTCTACGGCAATACCCTGATCGGTCCGAACAGTGACTTTGTGGAAGATCTGGATGACAACGGCACCAGTGATGAAGGTCTCGCATATGTCCGAAACAATATCGGCAAGACCATGAAGGATGTGCCGCTGTACCGTTCGATCCGTACCTTCGCCGGCCTGCGTCCGACCAGTGACAGGCATGATTTTGTCATTGAGGAAGCGAAAGGAGCACCGGCTTTTGTCAATGCCGCATCGATCGAATCACCGGGTCTGGCTTCGGCTCCCGGTGTTTCGCAGTATATCATTGAGCAGTTTGTGAAGAAATATTTTGACCTGCAGGAGAATCCGGATGCCGTCATGAGCCGGGAAGCACCGGTCATTCTTTCCGAACTGGATGAAGAGGCACGCAATGAACTCATCCGGAAGAATCCTCTGTACGGACGGATCATCTGCCGCTGTGAACAGGTTTCGGAAGGGGAAATCGTCGATTGTATCCGCCGGGTATGCGGAGCCCGCTCCGTCAAGGGCGTCAAGAAGCGTGTGCGTCCGGGAATGGGCAGATGTCAGGGCGGATTCTGTGAGCCGCTGGTGCTGGAAATTCTCTCCCGTGAACTGCATATCAAACCGACGGAAGTCGTACTGGATTCCGTGAAATCCGGAATTCTGGAAAGTGAGAACCGCTGATGAAAAACTATCAGGCAATTATAATCGGCGGCGGCAGTGCCGGTCTGTCCGCTGCAGTAACACTCAAGAAAAACGGCATTGAAGATATTGTTATCCTGGAAAAGGACTGTGAACCGGGCGGCATTCTCGAACAGTGCATTCACAACGGCTTCGGTCTGCAGACATTCAAGGAACAGCTCTCCGGTCCGGCATATGCCGAGCGCTATGTCCGCATGGCGGAAGAAGCAGGTGTTCTGATCAAGCTGAATACGATGGTTACGAAAATGACGGCTGACAGAATTGTAGAGTATGTCAATCCGGAAGAAGGAACCGTAAAAATCAGCGGCGATGCAATCATTCTGGCAGTCGGCTGCTATGAGAGAGCCCGCGGTGCCATCAACATTCTCGGCACCCGTCCGGCCGGTGTCTATACCGCCGGTCAGGCCCAGCGCTATCTGAATATCGAAGGCTATCTGGTTGGCAGAAGAGTCTTTATTCTCGGGTCCGGCGATATCGGTCTGATCATGGCAAGAAGAATGACTCTGGAAGGCGCAAAGGTTCTCGGTGTTGCCGAAATCATGCCGTATTCCAATGGTCTGCCGCGAAACATCAAGCAGTGCCTTGAAGATTTTGATATTCCTCTCTATCTGTCTCATACCGTCACAAAAACATTCGGGAAAGACAGACTGGAAAGAATCGAGCTTTCCGAAGTTGACGAAAACAGAAGACCGGTTCCGGGAACGGAACAGTACTTTGATGTCGATACACTGCTGCTGTCGGTAGGCCTGATTCCTGAGAATCATCTTGCCGATGAAGCAGGCATCGTCATGAACCGCATCACCAGAGGACCGGTCGTAGACGATACATATATGACATCTGTTCCGGGCATTTTTGCCTGCGGCAACGGTCTGCATGTACATGACCTTGTTGACTTTGTATCACTGCAGGCTGCCAGAGCTGCCGAAGGTGCAGCCGGATATCTGAAGGACAGAAAAGACCGCGGCCGCATTCAGAAGGTGAATCCGGGCGAGAATGTCAGCTATACCGTGCCGGCATGCGTGCATCCCGAAGATGTACGCGGCAATGTCGAATTCTTCTTCCGTGTCCGCAAGCCGATGGATGAAGCTGTTCTTGAAATCACCAGCGGTGACAAAGTGATCCGGACAATGAAAAAGAAGAAACTGATGCCGAGTGAAATGGAAAGGGCAATCCTGACTGCAAAGGAAATTGAAGGTCTCAGCGAAGATGTCACGATTGCCGTAAAGGAGGTTTTGTCATGATTCAGAAGGAACTTGTATGTGTAAACTGCCCGATGGGCTGCCGGGTCACGGTTGAACTTGAGAATGATCAGGTCGTATCCGTCAGCGGAAACAGCTGCCCGCGCGGCCGTGAATATGCCATCAAGGAATGCATCCGTCCCGAACGTATTCTGACCAGCACCGTAAAAGTCAACGGCGGTGTTCATCGTGTCCTGCCGGTCATTACCAGCAAGGAGATTCCGCTTGATCAGATTTTTGATGCCATGGAGATCGTAAAAAAGACAGAAGTAAATGCACCTGTTCATGAGGGAGATGTCATTATTTGTGATATACTGAATACCGGAGCTGATGTAATTGCATCCCGTTCCATGAAAGCAATTCATTGATTTGTATTTTTTTGAAATATGTTCTTGCAAAGTACAATGATGTTTGCTATCATGATTGAGCACTGAATTTTTGCACAAGCGCCGATAGCTCAACTGGATAGAGTGTCTGGCTACGAACCAGGAGGTTGCGGGTTCGATTCCTGCTCGGCGCGCCATCGGGATGTAGCACAGCTTGGTAGTGCACTTGATTTGGGATCAAGGGGTCACAGGTTCAAATCCTGCCATCCCGACCAAATAAATATGGCGAGGTAGCTTAGTTGGCTAGAGCAATCGGTTCATACCCGGTAGGTCGTGAGTTCGAGTCTCACCCTCGCTACCATTTTTCAAAAAGAGTGTACTGAGACGTGCTTAGGCGGGAATTGGACCCTTAGCTCAGTTGGTCAGAGCTATCGGCTCATAACCGATTGGTCGAAGGTTCGAGTCCTTCAGGGTCCACCATTATGGAGGAATACCCAAGTGGTTGAAGGGTCCGGTCTTGAAAACCGGTAGGTCGGGAAACCGGCGCCTGGGTTCGAATCCCAGTTCCTCCGCCTTGACACAGCCAAGCCGTGCAGGCATCCATTACTTATCGCGAGGTAGAGCAGCCTGGTAGCTCGTCGGGCCCATAACCCGGAGGCCGGAGGTTCAAATCCTCCCCTCGCAACCATTGGTCCTGTAGCTCAGTTGGTAGAGCAATGGACTGAAAATCCATGTGTCGGCAGTTCAATTCTGCCTGGGACCACCTAAACGAAAAAAGCTTGAGTGATTGTTTATATCACTTGAGCTTTTTTCGTTTTTGTTGAACTAAGTTCAAGAACTTTCAGAAGGGCGATACAGACCCGTTCAGAAGCTTTGAACTGATGGATGGGTATATTCTTACCTGTCTGATCAATTTCGCGCCGTATGGCGGCTTTATGAAGGGAATAGGGGTATATGCACTTTGAAAAGAGACATTATTAACGAAGAAGAGGTAAAAAACCGGATTCGTGAATTTAGACATTGCTGTAAGGCATACAATGGCTGGAAATCGGAAATGAATGAAATGATCGTACAGCATCATGACAGAATCGCAGAGAGAAAGAAAAAAGAACAACTGATAACAAAGCATTCTTTTACATCAGAACTGAAAAACAATGATGTGCACCTATGCCGCAGGAAAAGGGCATGAAAAAAGCCAGGGGCTGATTGCGT
>CAMNGB010000017.1 GCA_946537835.1 uncultured Erysipelotrichaceae bacterium | reverse complement strand
GTATTCTGGCTTCCACCGATATCTGTGCCGGCGATCAGGCATGCGTTGACCTCGTCTATGCAATGTGTGAAGCAGACCACAAGGACCTGGTGGAAAGAATCGAAACCAGACACGGCGTCAGACAGCTGAGCTATATGCACGAACTCGGCATGGGCAACATGAAATATGTCCTGATCGATCTGGACAACGGCGAAGTGCGCATCTGTCCGAAGAAGGCAGTTGAAGGCGTACAGCCGTTCAAGAAGATTACGAAGTAATCATGAATATTCTTGTCATTGACGCCCAGGGCGGCGGCATCGGCAGGCAGATCATTTCCGGCATCCGTGAGAAGATGCCTGATCTTGACATTACTGCCGTCGGAACCAACAGTGCTGCCACTACAAACATGCTGAAGGCAGGTGCCAGCCGCGGCGCAACCGGCGAGAATGCCGTTGTGGTGGGCTGCCGTACTGCCGATATCATCATCGGCCCGATCGGCATTGCCATCGCTGATGCCATGCTTGGCGAAGTGACGCCGAAGATGGCACAGGCAGTCGGTCAGAGCAGTGCGGAGAGGATTCTGATTCCGTTTCAGCACTGCGGCTCCGTCATTGTCGGAGTCGGCGAAACAAATACCGGCAGACTGGTCGCAGAAGCGATCGTACAGCTGCAGAACTGCATCAATCAGTAAAGAAACGTATTCCAGAAGGCATACACAGACGAAAGAATTCTCTGTATGCCTTTCTTTTGTTTCATGGAGGTTTGTTATGAATAAAACAAGAAATATTGTCCTGACCGGACTGATGATCGCCATCGGCATCGTCATTGTCACGGTTCTCAAAAACTTCGGCGGTCAGCCGATCCTGCGTCTGTTTTCGCCGATGCATTTTCCTGTCATCGTTGCCGGACTGGTGATCGGGCCTGTCGAAGGCATGATCTGCGGTATCATGACACCGGCCCTGTCGTATCTGATCAATCAGCTGCCGCCGAACGGTCCGTGGGCCATGATGGTTGAACTGGGTGTCTACGGTCTGGTATGCGGACTGGGCATGAAGATGATCAAAAACGATAATCCGACCGTAAAGATCTATCTGTCACTGATTGCGGCCATGATCCTTGGCAGAATTGCCGGCGGATTTGTGACGGCTTTATTCCTCAGTGCCGGCGAATATTCCTTCTCGGCATGGATCAGCGCCTATTTTATCGGCACTGCTCCGGCTATCGTTGCCGATCTGATTCTGGTTCCGATCATTGTCAGAGCCCTTCAGAATGCAGGCCTTGCCAATATCCGCTGATATGGGACAGTTTGAAGGAAAGACTGCCGTTGTCACCGGCGGAGCCCGGGGCATCGGGGCCTGTATTGCCGAAATGTTCCGCATGGAAGGCGCGTCCGTTGAGATCATAGATCTTCGGCCGGGAGACTGGTATCAGGGGGATCTGGCTGATCCTGAAGTCATTGAAGACTTTGTCAGCCATGTCATTGAAAAGCACGGTCATATTGATTATCTGATCAACAATGCCCTGCCGCTGATGAAGGGGATCGATGAATGTTCCTATGAAGAATTCATGAATGCCATGGCAGTGGGAACTGCGGCACCGTTTTATCTCAGCAAGCTGTTTGCGCCGTATTTTGCGGAAGGCGGTGCCATTGTCAATATTTCTTCTTCCAGGGACCGGATGAGCCAGCCGCAGACGGAAAGCTATACTGCCGCAAAAGGCGGCATTGCGGCACTGACCCATGCCCTGGCTGCTTCCTTTGCCTGCCGCATCCGTGTCAACAGCATTTCCCCCGGATGGATCGAAACGGGCGGCACCGTATACAGCGGTCCCGATGCCCTGCAGCAGCCGGCCGGAAGAGTCGGAAGACCGGAAGATATTGCGGGCATGGTTCTGTATCTCTGCTCTGAAAAGGCCGGATTCATTACCGGTGAGAACATCTGCATTGACGGCGGCATGACGCACCTGATGATCTACCATGATGATCACGGATGGACATACGGCGGAAAATAATTCATCACGGAATCTGCAGCGCAGATTCTTTTTTCTGACAAATCATGGCACAATAGAAACAGGAGAATGTCTACTATGAAAAAAATGCAGATCGGCTTTATCGGCAACGGCAAGAGCGCCAACCGCTATCATGCGCCGTTTATTCTTTCCCGGCCGGATACCATGGAAATCCGGAAAATCTATGCCCGCAATCTCAGCAAGCAGGACTGGCAGAGAATTGACGGTGCTGTCTATACCGACAACATTGATGATGTTCTGAATGATCCGGAAATCGATGTGATTGTTGTAACACTGCCGCATCATCTTCATTACGGATATGCAAAAAAGGTTATTGAGGCAGGAAAGAACTGCGTGGTGGAAAAACCGTTTACGTCCACCCTGGAAGAGGCACGGGAACTCTTTGCCCTGGCGGAAGAAAAAGGGGTTATGCTGCAGTGCTATCAGAACCGCCGCTTTGACAGTGATTTCCTGACCGTACAGAAAGTCATTGAATCGGGAAAACTCGGAGACCTGCTGGAACTGGAAATGCATTTTGATTACTACCGTCCGGAAATCCCGGAGAGTGTTGCGGAATTCCGCCCGGAATGGTCCTATCTGTACGGGCACGGATGCCATACGCTTGATCAGGTCATTTCCTATTTCGGGAAACCCGACAGAGTGCATTATGATGTCAGACAGCTGCTCGGCGAAGGCAGAATGAACGATTACTTTGATCTCGATCTCTATTACGGAATTCTCAAAGTATCCGTGAAATCTTCCTATTTCCGGGTAAAGAGCCGTCCTTCCTTTGTTGTTTACGGCAAAAAGGGAATGTTTGAGAAATATGACAAGGACCGTCAGGAAACAGACCTGAAGAAATTCTATCTGCCGGCCGGTCATCCCGATTTCGGACAGGATACGCCGGAACAGTACGGTACACTCATCTATTATGATGAGAACGGATATCATGAGGAAAAGGTGCCGAGTGTCAGAGGCGATTATGCATATTACTATGATGCCCTGTACGAAACCGTCATGAACGGCAGGCCGCAGCTGGTCACACCGGAACAGACACTGCTGCAGATCGAAATGCTGGAAACCGGAGTCAGAAATCTGAAATAGACAATATGAATTCCTCTGCGGAGGAATTCTTTTTTTTAGGGAACGGACATTTTCAGAACAATATAACGGACAGAGAGGAGAAATCATTCTGTTATGAAATTCAAAGAATTCCGGCGGCGGATCTGCCGCATGGCTTTGTCGCTTCTGATCTGTTTCGTTTCACTGATGCCTGCTTTCCGGCAGAAGGTGATGGCAGAGTCGATCAGTGAAGAAATGTTCGGTGAAGTCTATTTTTTCTATAATGCTTCCGGCGGATATGTCATTGACGATGTATGGTCGGTTTCACGTTCAAGATGGTATCTGAACGGACACACAGCTTACTGTATCAATCCGGATGTGCTGGTGACATATGAGGATGTCTATGCGGCAGAGGATTTTATGCAATATGAAGATCTGCCGCTGAGCACCCGTGAAAGGCTGGCAGATATTGCCCATTTCGGCTGTACGCCGGATCATGATGAGGCCCTGGATTATGTGGCGGCACAGCTGATGATCTGGATGGCAGTCAATCCCGTACTTTCTTCAACCCAGGTATTTGTTCAGCCCGGTGAAAGCATGGTGCTGGTGGACGGGACAGATGTCACAGGCTCTGTCCAGGATCATATCAACCGTATCGAAAACGATATCAGCCGGTATCATACCCATCCCGACCTGGTGATATACAACGCCTCTTCCGGTGAATATCTCGATTCTTCTGCCGCAGTCATCGATGTGGCTGTTGAAGATGAAATCGTGATTACGGACAATGCCGGTGTTCTGCCGTACTTTCAGCTGATATCGGAACCGGAAGGGACAGATGTATCGCATGACGGCAGTTCCCTCAGCCTCTGCCTGCATGAACCGCTGCCGGAAGGAGAACTTGTCATGCGCCGCCGGGAGGCAGATACGGATACCTACGGAGGGGTCATTTTCTATCGGGCAAGCGGCAGTCAGAATATCGTTTCTGCCGGTGCCGCCTCAGATACCGAACATGTCTCTCTGAAGTTCCGGGCCCGCGGTGTAGATCTGCGCATTTCCAAAACTTCTTCGGACTGTCTGATGGCATTGAAGGATGCACGGCTCGGTCTGTATGAAGACACAAATGAAAACAGCCTGTTTGATGAAGGAGAACCGCTGGTTGAAGAATTTGTCAGCGGTGAAGAGGAACATGTCATTCATGACCTGATTCCCGGCCGGCATTATGTCCTGCATGAGATCACCCCGCCCAACGGCCATGTCAGGGCAGATGATATCCCGTTTGTACCGGAACGCAGGGATCTCGGCAGCGGCATTTCCTGTCAGATGACCGACCGCACCTTTCAGGTGATAGTCCGCAAGAATACGCAGCGGAATGACCGCATTGCCGATGTCGAACTGACAGTTCTCGATGCCCGGACGATGGAACCGGCGAAAAACGGCGAAGGCCGTGAAGCACGGCGCCGCACAGCTGCTGACACGGACTGGGACTGCTCGGAATTCCTGCAGGAAGGCAGGGAATATATCCTGCGTGAAACAGAACTGATCGGCGGTGTCTTCAAGAGTGCGGATACCCGCTTCACTGCACCGAAAGCCGGTGATCCCGTTCTGTATGTATCGGTAACCATGGTCGATCAGACATATCAGGTACATGTACGCAAGGTTGACAATACAGAAAACGCATCAATCGTTCCTGAAGTAATGCTGAAACTGTATGAAAAAACAGAAGCCGGAGAGAAGGAACTGGCCTCCCATGTCACAGATGAAAATGAGGAATACTGGAATGTGACCGAGTATGTCAGGGCCGGCCGCTCCTATGTGCTGAAAGAGACAGAGAGTGCACCGGGCTACTATCTGAGCGATGAGGTTGAGTTTACACTGCCTTCATCGGAAAAACTGCAGGAGGACGATTACATCTATGAAATCGTAATGGTCGATGATATTCATAACGTTGTCTTCGGAAAGAAAGATGAAGACGGGAACTGGCTGGAAGATGCGGTGATCCTGATCCTGGATGAAGAGATGGAAGCACGCATGAAGGAAAAGAGTGAGGAGGAAAAGGAAAATCTCATACAGGGCGAGGACTATCTGTACCGCTTTACTTCCGTTTCCGAAGGAACCCGCACCGATGAAAACGGCGAAGAGATCCGGCTGTATTCCGGCCGGACATACTATCTGCATGAGGAAAAGGCACCGTTCGGCTATGTGCCGGCTGCCGAGGATGTGCCGTTTACCGTTACCGGCACGCTGGAAATGCTGCAGGAAGCAGTCATGATCGATGAAAGACAGAATGCATATATTGCGGTTTACAAATATGATGCCGAAGACCGCAGGACACCTCTGAAAGGGGCAGAGTTTACCGTATACAGGAAGAAAGACGGCAGGCCGGCAAAGGATGCCGAAGGCAGAGATGCCGTCATGAAGACAGATGAAAAGGGACAGTGCACATTTATTCTGCCCTATGATAAAGACGGATATGAAATCAGAGAGACCGGGGCACCGGCAGGGTATCTGAAGGGCAGTGAAAAGGTGCAGGTCATGATTGAGAATGCAGAAGCTTTCGATCCGAAAACACCGCTGACCTTCCGTTTCTATGACCGCACCGTGCCGAAGACATCAGCCAGAGCACCGCTGTTTACTGCCATGGTCTCCTGCCTGGCACTGGCAGTATTTGTCTTCCTGCAGAAAAGACATGAATAGGAAGGCATTTCTGAAGCTCGGCAGCGGTCTTCTGTTTGCCGGGTGTCTGTTCCGGCTGTATCCGTACGGCAGGGCGGAGATCCGGCATATGAAGATCAGAAAAGAACTTCAGCATCTGCAGGAAACAGGAACGCTCAGCGAACAGAAGGAGCCGGCCGGCTGTGCCGGGCTGGCAGGTATCCTTGAGTATGAAAGCCTGCATATGCGGGAAGAAATCGTACAGGGGAATGATGACAGCTATTATCTGACCCATCTCTGTGACGGGACATACAGTGAGAAAGGAACGCTGTTTTTCAGCAGCCGCAGCAGCGAGGAGGATATGAACAGAGTCCTTTACGGACATCATGTCTTCTTTGAACAGACCCGGATGACACCGCTGTTTGAACTGCTGGATGATACAGTCAGTGAGGATGAACTCTGTTTCAGCATAACTGCAGGCGACCATGAAACCAGTTACCGGATGATCGCGGCAGCAGAAGCCGATTACGGAGAAGAAGGAGCATTTGATTATACCGCCGGGGAATATACCGGTGCTGAACTGGAAGAATACAACCGGCATCTGCAGGAAGACTGTATCTCCTGTTTCAGGGAAGAGGTAAAGGAGGGTGACAGACTGCTGACGATGGTGACATGCCGGGATATGGACAGCTCTGTCAGAATCCTGTTCATTGCCCGGGAAACAGAAAAAAAGATATCCGCTGAGGATATCTAGTTTCCGAGATTTTCACGAATCAGCTTGTCCATGTTTTCCAGATGCGGAATATCATCATCGGAAGCACGGAACCATCTTCTGTCAACGTTGATATACGGCGGCAGGAGATAGATGGTCTTTGTAAAGGCACGGGCCTGAATGTCAACCTTCAGAGCACTGTCGGTATCAACTTCGCTTTCTTCGACAGGGATCAGTGTCTTGATGACATTCATGCTGGTGATAAACTTTTCGATTTTACTTGCATTCAGATAATCGCCATCACCAAGATCTCCGCCCGAGGCATGGACTGCCATGACCTGGGTATACTGAATCTGCAGCAGAGAGAGATCAAGAGTTTCCTCAGCGCATGCCGACAGGGAAAAGGCGAGTACGGCACACATCAGAATCTGAAACAATTTCTTCATAAAAGCTCCTTATAATGCACTTAAAGCGTCCTACTCAATCATATCACTATCCGGAAGTTCGGCAACTGATGTGTTTCTTTTTCGGACAGGATATCTGCAGGCGTGCCCCGGGAACAGAACGGCTGAAACAGGAGTGCAGAGCTGTTCCCGGTTTCATGACATCCGGGATTGTGAACGGAAATCCGGGTACCGCAAAAGAATGATTGACAACGGAAAACCAACCCTGTATATTTAACAGCGATGAGAGAAAGAACGCCTGAAAACACAAGAATTACGGCAGTATCGTTTCCGGGCATCTTATTCTCTTCGGTGACTATTCATATTGAATCCGTATTGTGAAATCACATGCGGATTTTTTTCTGCCAGGAGGAGGAAACATGCGCAGTATTATTGATGTATTGGATCTTTCTGTAGAGGAACTGGGCGAACTGATCAGCACGGCTCAGGATATTATTGCCGATCCGGCAAAGTATTCCGAAGTCTGCCGGGGCAAGAAGCTTGCGACACTGTTCTTTGAACCCAGCACCCGCACACGTCTCAGTTTTGAGGCGGCAATGTATGAACTCGGCGGCAATGTACTCGGTTTCTCGGAAGCCAACAGTTCGTCTGCGGCAAAAGGGGAGAGTGTGGCTGATACAGCCAAGACAGTCAGCTGCTATGCCGACATCATTGCCATGCGCCATCCCAAGGAAGGCGCTGCCTATGTTGCATCAAGAGCCGCTTCGGTGCCTGTGATCAATGCCGGTGACGGCGGTCACTGCCATCCGACGCAGACGCTTGCGGATCTGCTTACCATCTACCGTGAAAAAGGCACTTTCGAGAATCTGACCCTGGGTCTGTGCGGTGACCTGAAATTCGGCCGCACCGTACATTCACTGATCAATGCCATGGCCCGCTATGCCGGCCTGGAGCTGGTTCTGATTTCGCCGGAAGAACTGAAGGTTCCTTCCTATGTCAAGCAGAAGCTGAAGGATGAACGTATTCCCTATGAACAGACGACAGATCTGGAAGCAGTCATGCCGAAGCTGGACATTCTCTACATGACAAGAGTGCAGAGAGAGCGCTTCTTCAATGAAGAGGATTATCTGAGACTGAAGGACAGCTATATCCTGACACCGGACAAGCTGGCAAACGCCAGGAAAGATCTGGTCATCATGCATCCGCTGCCGCGTGTCAATGAAATATCGGTGGCTGTAGACGATGATCCGAGAGCCTGCTATTTCAAGCAGGTGCTTAACGGCAAATACATGCGCATGGCGCTGATTCTTAAACTGTTAAGAGAGGCAGGTAAGATACAATGAATATAGACGCTATTCAGAACGGAATCGTAATCGATCATATCGCAGCCGGCAGAGGCAAAACCATGTATGATCTGCTGAAGCTGGATGAGCTGGACTGCTCGGTGGCACTGCTGCGCAATGTCTTTTCCGCCAAGTACGGACGCAAGGATATTATCAAGATCGACCGGGAACTTGATGTCAATCTTGATGCCATCGGGTTTATCTCTCCCGAAGCAACAATTGTCATCATCAAGGACGGTGAAATCATCGAGAAGAAGAATCTGGAACTGCCGGCTGAACTGGTAGATGTCATCAGATGTCATAATCCCCGCTGCATTTCCCAGACAGAACAGGAACTGCCGCAGATTTTCCGGCTGAGCAATCCGGAAAAGCGGGAGTACAGATGCCTGTACTGTGAAGTGAAAGCCAAAATCTGAATCCGCACGGAAGTGCGGTTTTCTTTTTGCCGTAAAGAAAACCGGATCACACTGATCCGGTAAAAACTGTTATGAAATCATCCTTCGATCATGATCCGGTGCGGGTCTTCCTTCAGTTCAGGCACATCCTTTTTCGGGATGCTTAAGGTCAGGACACCGTTTTCATACTTCCCGTGAATATCCTCAGTCGTCAGATTATCACCGACATAGAAGGTTCTTGAAAGCGTGCCGGCACAGCGTTCCTGGCGGATCACAGTGCCGTGATCATCCTTTTCTTCTTCCTCAAGACCCTTGGCGGCAGTAACGGTCAGATAACCGTCTTCCAGTTCGGCATGTATGTCTTCCTTTCTGAAGCCCGGCAGATCAATGACTGCTTCATAATGATCGTCATGTTCACGAACATCCATCAGCATTTCACGTCCGGCTCTGCGGCCGTACAGTTTTCTGTTCATGCGGTTCATTTCCTTTTCCGGTTCGAAATCGCTGAACAGGTTTCCGAAAAGATCATCTCTGAAAATTGCAGGTGTAAACATAGCACAATACCTCCTTTACATTTCTGACATCGTTCTTTCTGAACTATGTTTCATATGCAAGGGAATGGAGGGCTTGGATTCTGTTCTGTTCGGAATCTTCTCTGATTCTCTTTACACCCATGTTATAGTCCTGCGTTTTAGCACTGTCAAGTCCTGAGTGCTATTTTTTTCTTGATCATCCGTGTTATCATGAAGACAGGAGAATATATGTATGCATATTGACAGAGCGAAGCTGGATGCCGTCTTTGCGGATACTGTGAAAAAGGCCAATAAAGGAGCCCTCAGTGCCGTGATCTTTGACGGTGAAAACATCCTTTATGAGAAGCACGACGGATACATTGACAAGGAAAACAGAATCGTACCTGCCGCCGACAGTCTTTATATGATCGGATCAAACACCAAGGTGATGACAACACTCGGGCTCATGCGTCTGTGGGAGGACGGGAAACTGAATCCCGGAGATGATATCCGCACCTATATTCCGGAATTCTCTGTGCGGAGCCGGATGGGAGACTATCCGTTTACGATCGAAGACTTCCTGATGCACAGAACCGGTCTGGTCTGTGACATGTACCGGTATATGACAATTGAGAAACATGTCTATGGCGATATCATTGACGGCCTGCACCATACCTACAGGACGTCTCTGCCGACTGAAATGTTTTCCTATTCCAATCTCGGCTTTACTCTGCTGGGAATCGTCATTGAGCGGATCAGCGGCATGAAATATGCCGATTTCATGCAGAAATATCTGTTTGAACCGCTTGCCATGGAAGTGTATTTTCTGACCGAGACAGACCTGCCGGATGATGTCAGAAACAGAACAGCCCGGAACTTTGACGGCAAAGGAAAGCGGCAGAACGATCCGCTTGGCTGCTGTATTCCGGCCGGCGCCCATACCTATACATCTGTCCGTGATCTGGCAAAGATCGGTCAGCTGCTGATGAACAAGGGAAAATACGGGAAGAAGCGTCTGTACAAAAAGAAGACAATCGAATGGCTGGAACAGCTTCCTGTTCATGATGAACTGGACAGAGAACTGGCAGTGATCGGACACAGCCTGTTCCATCACAAGAATCTTTCGGATTATCAGACCGGTCCGTTTCACGGTCACGGCGGAGCTACCGTCTATCAGTATTCGCTGTTTGACTACCTGCCGGAAGAGAAGATCGGCATCATCATCTTTTCAAATTTTGATACGGCACTGTCTGTCATCAATCCCCTGGAACGGGCACTGCTGAATGAGTATCTTCGTCAGGCCGGATTCGCAAAGAAGGAAACCCTGAAAAGAAACCCCGTACCGGCAGATATTACCCGCCTTGTCGGAAAGTATGACACCGGTTTCGGACCGCTGGCCTTTAAACTCAGTGATCAGGGCAGACTGGTTCTGAAGGCGGGATCTCTTGTCATGAAGACACAGACGCTGGCAGAAGGATGGATCCGTGTGATTCTGCCGAAACCTGTGAAGGATGTACCGGCAGATCTCAGAGTTCTCGGCAAGGTATATCTGAAACAGGCCGTCTATTTCGGCCATAAGGTGCTGATCATGGACAACGGCACAGCCAAGACGGTGATCGGATGCCGCTATATGAATCCCGATATCAATGAAACCTGGCTGCAGGCAGCCGGCAGCTATGCCCCGGATGAAGGGTTTTCGGAACGCTTCTTTGAGGGCATGGATCTGAAACTGAAGGACGGTGAACTGATCCTGACGCTGAAGATCATCGGTGAGAAACTGAACTATTATCTGCACGTTCTCAATGATGAAGAAGCCATCGTCAAAGGCTATGGCCGCAACTGCCGGCAGACAGTCTTCCTGAAGAAGGAGAAGGGATATTTCATCCTTGAATGCGACGGGGTTCAGGCAAAAAAGAAAATCAGATAAATGAAAAAAGGCAGCGGGTTATTCCGCTGCCTCTGTCGGTTCTTCATCTTCTCCTCGATGTTCCAGGATATCCATGAATTCTTCGCCGGTGATCGTTTCCTTTTCATACAGGAAGCGGGCGATCCGCTCGAGATCATCACGGTGTTCCTGCAGCATCTGTACTGCTTTCTGATGCTGGGTGCGGACAAGCTCAACGACCTTGCGGTCGATTTCGGCTGCCGTCGCATCGGAGCAGGCGGGAGAGGTATCTCCGCCGAGATATTTGTTGTTGACGGATTCCATGGCTACCATGTCGAAATCTTCCGACATGCCGTAGCGGGAGATCATGGATCTGGCGATTCTGGTCGCCTGTTCAATATCGTTGGCTGCACCGGTGGAGGAATTGCCGAAGACGACTTCCTCGGCCGCTCTGCCGCCGGTAATGGTGGCAATGCGGTTTTCCAGTTCTTCCTTGGTATAGAGATAATGGTTGCCTTCCTCGATCTGCATGGTATAGCCCAGGGCGCCGGAGGTGCGGGGGATGATCGTGATCTTCTGCACCGGTGCCGAGTGGCTCTGCAGGGCTGCAACCAGGGCATGACCGACTTCGTGGTAGGAAACACGGAGTTTTTCTTCGTCCGTAAGAATGGCATTCTTCTTCTGGTAGCCGGCAAAGACCACTTCAATGCTTTCTTCCAGATCCTTCTGGGAGACTGCCGCTCTGCCTTCCCTGACGGCTCTCAGGGCACCTTCGTTGATGATGTTTGCAAGCTCGGCGCCGGATGCACCGGAAGCCATGCGGGCGATGACGTTATAGTCAATGCCCGGTTCTGTTCTGACCTTTGCGGCATGAACTTTCAGAATGTCTTCACGGCCTTTCAGATCCGGCAGTTCCACCGGAACCCGGCGGTCGAAACGGCCCGGTCTCAGCAGGGCCGGATCGAGGCTTTCGGGGCGGTTTGTCGCCGCCAGGATGACAACACCGTTGTTGCTTTCAAAGCCGTCCATTTCTGTCAGCAGCTGATTCAGCGTCTGTTCACGCTCATCATTGCCGCCGATATTGCCGGTATTGCGCTTGCCGCCGATGGCATCGATCTCATCGATAAAGACAATGCACGGAGCTTTTTCCTTGGCCTGCTTGAACAGGTCCCTTACCTTGGAAGCGCCCATGCCGACAAACATTTCCACAAATTCCGATCCGGACATGGAAATAAACGGCACATTGGACTCACCGGCGACGGCCTTTGCCAGCATGGTCTTGCCGGTGCCCGGCGGACCTACCAGCAGAATGCCTTTCGGCATTGAGGCACCGATATCCTTGTATTTGCCGGGATCATGCAGGTAGGTAACGATCTCCTGCAGATTTTCCTTGGCTTCATCTTCACCGGCAACGTCCCTGAAGCGGATATCACTGCCGTTCTTGTCATAGATGCGGGCATTGGATTTGCCGAGACTGAACGGGTTGTTTCCGGCACCCGGACGGTTCATGATCGCCCGCAGAAGAAGCGTGGCCATCAGTACCGGGAACAGCCAGCTGACAATCAGTGAAATCCACGGCGTTGCCTGTTCCTGAATGTCTGCGGTGAACTTGACGTTGGCATCATACAGCCTCTGGGTCAGCTGCGGATCATTCATCAGACCGGTGCGGTAAATCGTTGTATCGCCGGTTTTTTTATACAGGATCTGGTTGGACTGAATTTCAACTTCTGCCAGGGTTCCGTTGTCGATTTCCTTCATGAAGGTACTGTAATCTTCCAGCTGAATCTGCTGTGTTTCCAGAAACGGTCTGGCAAACAGATTCAGAAGCACCAGGATCACCATTACGATAGCGTAGTAATAGATGATCGGCTTGCGCTGCTGGTTTTTGTCATTCTGATTCATATGCAAAAACCTCCTTATGACTGCAGTTTAGCACTCTTTTGCATAAAGTGCTAATATAATCCTCCGAAATTATCATTTCAGGTGTAAAAGACACTGCCGGAAAAGAAAAGAGAAGCACTGTGCTTCCCTTATTCTTCGTATCCGTTCGGATTCTGTGACTGCCATTTCCAGGCATCACGGCACATGTCTTCCAGATTCTTTTCTGCCTTCCAGCCCAGTTCCTTCAGGGCCTTGGAAGGATCTGAATAGCATGTGGCGACATCGCCCGGTCTTCTCGGGTCAATGACATACGGCAGTTCCTTGCCGCAGGCGGCTGAGAATGCCCGGATGATATCAAGGACACTGTAGCCGTTGCCGGTGCCGAGGTTATAGATGTTGATGCCGGGATATCTGTCCATGCCTTCAATGGCGGCCAGATGCCCTCTGGCAAGGTCTACGACATGGATATAGTCACGCACGCCGGTTCCGTCCGGTGTGTCGTAGTCATTGCCGAAGACATGTACTTTTTCCAGCTTGCCGGAAGCGACCTGGGCAACATACGGCAGCAGGTTGTTCGGGATTCCCTTGGGATCTTCACCGATCAGTCCGCTTTCATGGGCGCCGATCGGATTGAAGTAGCGGAGCAGGGTGACCTGCCATCTGTTATCGGACTTATAGATATCGGTCAGGATCCTTTCCTGCATGGCCTTGGTTTCACCGTAGGGATTGGTTCTCTCGCCGAGCGGGCATTCTTCCGTGATCGGAACAAATGCCGGATCACCGTATACGGTAGCGGAAGATGAGAAGACGATCTTGAAGCAGTCGTGATTTCTCATGACATCGGTCAGGACCAGTGTGGTCATCAGGTTGTTGGTATAGTATTCAATCGGCTTTCTGGTTGATTCGCCGACTGCCTTGTATCCGGCAAAATGGATGACGGCATCGATCTTTTCCCTGTCAAACAGATCATTCAGGGCATCTCTGTCCATGACATCGATCTCATAGAAAGCCGGACGCTTTCCGGTGATCGTTTCGATGCGGTCAATGACCATGGCCTTGGAATTATACAGATTATCTGCAACAACAACTTCATAGCCGCTGTTCAGCAGTTCAACAACAGTATGGGAACCGATAAATCCGGCACCGCCGGTTACTAAGATTTTCATATTAATATCATTTCTCCTTGCCAGTCCATTGTAGCACTTTCATGCTTTGAAGCGTAAACAAGGAAACAGATATGTACTGCCTTTCAGTCAGCCGGCAGAAATGGTACATTGATAATATAAGAACAGAAAAGGAAAACAATCATATGAAAAACTACCTGGTTTACGATCTTGGCGGTACTTTTATCAAATTCGCACTGATGAATGAAAATTTTGAAATTCTGGATCAGGATAAGGTTCCTTCTCCGACAGACACCCTGGATAATCTTCTGACTGCGATGAAAGGAATTGCGGACCGCTATGAAGGAAAGTTCGAAGCGGCGGCAGTTTCCATGCCGGGAAGAATCAATACTGCCGAGGGCATTGCCTATACCGGAGGCGCATATTCATTTATTCAGAATTCACCGTTTGCAAAGAAACTGGAAGAAACGATCGGCTGCAAAGCAGTCATTGCGAATGACGGAAAATGTGCGGCCAAGGCGGAGGCTGCCAGAGGGGCACTGAAGGATACGGCAAACGGTGCTGTCATTGTACTGGGTTCCGGAACAGGCGGCGGAATTGTACTGAATCATGAAGTCTGGATGGGAACGACCGGCGGTGCCGGAGAACTTTCGGCACTTGTATGCGATCTGAAGACAATTGCGAAAAACGGCTACGGCATGTTTGATTTCGGCAGCATCTATGCCGGCTACGGCAGTGCGACAGGACTGGTTCTGCTGTATGCCTCCAAGAAGGGAATTCCGGTAAACGAAGCATTCAGAACCATTAACGGCGTCACATTCTTTGAAGCATATGATGCCGGTGAAAAGGAAGCACTTGAAACACTTGAGGAATACGGTCTCAATGCGGCAATCGGTATCAATTCCGTACAGTGCGTGCTGGATCTTGAACGCTATGCGATCGGCGGCGGCATCAGCGCCAGAAAAGAAGTGACTGATTCCATCCGCAGAGGCATGGACAGACTGCACGCGGGCGGATTCCCGCTTCCGTTCTCAAAGCCGGAAATCGTAACCTGCGAGTTCAGAAACGATGCCAATCTGATCGGAGCCCTGGCGTTCTGCCTGGACAGATAATCCCGATTAGACCTGCTGAACATGCAAAACGGAGAACCGCCGGGTACGGTTCTCTTTCTTTGTGCTATATTTTTATATATGAAAAAGACAGTCGATCTGCACAGCCATTCCACATTCTCCGACGGTACACTGACACCGGCGGAACTTGTCAGCCTTGCCGAAAAGCAGGGCCTTTCGGCTCTGGCTCTGACCGATCATAATACTTCGCACGGACTGAAGGAATTCATGGAAGCCGGAAAACACAGCAGTGTGATCACCGTGCCGGGCTGTGAATTCACGACCGAATGGAACAGGAAGGAAATCCATATTGTCGGTCTTTTCTTCAGGCCGGAAACCTGGAACGAAATTGAGGACTTCCTGGAACTGCAGCATATTGCCAAGATCAACAGCAACAACATGCTGTTAGAGAATCTGGCGGCTGACGGATATGACATCAGCTACGATGAAGCGGTTGCCCTGAAAGGCGACGAGGATTTCAACCGGTCCCATGTTGCCAGGCTGCTGATGGCAAAAGGCTATGTCAAGAGTGTTTCGGAAGCGTTCGATACCCTTCTGAAGGAAGGGCACGGTTACTACTTTCCCGCCAAGCGCATCACCTCGATCGCTGCCATCCGTTTTATCAAAACATATGAGGCAGCAGCAGTCATGGCGCATCCGCTGCTGAATCTGACACCTGAGGAACTGACGGAATTCCTGCCGGAAGCCAGGAAAGCGGGGCTGGATGCAATCGAAACACACTATACGGAATTTACCGAGGAAATGACACAGACGGCAGTTTCACTGGCGGAACGGTTCGGACTGAAACAGAGCGGCGGCTCTGACTATCACGGCCAGACCAAGCCGGGCATCGAACTCGGCACCGGCAGGGGAAATCTGGAAGTGCCTTACGAATTCTATGAGGACATGCTGAACTGTTCAGGATATAACCTCTGACAGCGGAAGCTGTCTTTTTTCTGCGGTGCAGTGAATGCCGTTAAGGATGACATTGCAGAAACGTTGCATTCTCTTTCCGTGAATCTGCTACAATACAGATATACAGAGTATTAGATTGAGAGGCCATTATGACAGCGAAACTTATGGAATTTCCGAATCCGAAAGGATCATTGAAACTTCGGGTCGCCAAGGGACACTTTGCGACCAGCCACAGTCATATCAACTACTATGTTGATCTGACATATACGAAACATCGTCTTTCCGAGGCGAAGGAGGCAGCGAGAATTCTTGCATCGAAGTTCAAACAGTCGACGATCATCGATACGATTCTCTGTCTGGACGGTACGGAAGTCATCGGTGCCTGCATGGCCAGCGAACTGACAAAAACAGGAATCTCGAGCATCAACATTCACAATACGATCTATGTTGTGACACCCGAGCATACCACCGGAAGCCAGCTGCTGTTCCGTGACAATATCCAGCCGATGATCAAGGGCAAGCATGTGCTGATCCTGGCTGCTTCGGTTACAACCGGCTATACGGTGCAGGGCGGCATTGAAGCGATTCAGTATTACGGCGGTTCGGTTGCCGGCGTATGTGCAATCTTCTCCTCTGCCAAGGAATGCTTCGGCTATCCGGTTCATTCCGTATTTGCACCGGAAGGCATTCTGGATGACTACATGAGCAGAAATTCCCATGAATGTCCGCTGTGCAGAAAGGGAAAGAAAGTAGACGCCATCGTCAATACATACGGTATTTCCTATTTTAAATGACATGTTTACAGGCATCCTGCAGATTGCAGGATGCTTTTCTTTTTGTAAGAAATCATGAAAAAAACGTATAAAATCGGTATAAATATGGGTGAATTTCGGTAATTTAATGAGCAAAACAGAAAGAAATCTATTATTATAGAGGGGATTTGATTTTTTCAGGAGAAGAAGAAATGAAAAGAAAAGTAAATATTACTGAAGTTGTGCTGCGTGATGCCAACCAGTCACAGATTGCGACACGTATGCCAAGATCCGATTTCGAGGATATTCTCGAAACGATGGATCAGGCCGGCTATTACTCCATGGAAGTCTGGGGCGGTGCTACATTCGATTCCTGCCTGCGCTACCTGGATGAAGATCCCTGGGAGAGACTGCGCTTTATCCGCTCAAAGGTAAAGAATACCAAGCTGCAGATGCTGCTGCGCGGTCAGAATATTCTCGGCTACAGACATTACTCTGATGATACAGTACGTGCATTTGTACGCAAATCGGTCGAGAACGGCATTGATATCATCCGTATCTTTGACGCTCTGAATGACCCGCTGAATATGGAAACGGCCATTGACGAATGCCTGAAGGCAGGCGGACATGCCCAGGGAACGATCTGCTATACGATCAGCCCGATCCATACATTTGAAAGCTATGTACAGCTGGGCATGAAGCTGGAATCCATGGGATGCAATTCCATCTGCATCAAGGATATGGCCGGCATCATGAGCCCGCAGGTCTGCTATGACCTTGTCAAGGAACTGAAAAAAGATGTCAGGATTCCGGTCTATGTACATTCACATTCCACAACCGGTCTGGCATCCATGACGCTGCTGAAGGCTATCGAAGCCGGTGCAGACGGTGTCGATACGGCAATCTCCATTTTCTCCGGCGGCACTTCTCATCCTCCGACAGAGTCCATGGTATATACACTGCATGAAATGGATTATGACACCGGTGTCGATCTGAAGGTCTGCCAGAAGATCAATGATCACTTCAAGCCGGTACAGGCCCGTTTCCTGAAGGAAGGCGGACTGAATCCTTCCGTTCTGACAACCAAGATCGATGCCCTGAACTATCAGATTCCGGGCGGCATGCTGTCGAACCTGATTTCCCAGCTGACAGCCGTCAACAAGCTGGATCAGCTTGATGCCGTACTGGAAGAAACACCGCGCGTCCGTGAAGACATGGGATATCCGCCGCTGGTTACACCGATGAGCCAGATGGTCGGCGCCCAGGCAGTTACCAACGTTCTGACCGGCACCCGCTACAAGTCCATTTCCAAGGAAGTCAAGGCATACTGCCGCGGTGAATACGGTCATTCTCCGGCACCGATTTCCGAAGAACTGATGAAGAAGGCTCTCGGTGATGAAAAGCCGTTCGAAGGCCGCTATGACGATACGATCGAACCGGAAATCCCGGCTGCCCGTGAATATCTCGGAAAGATGGCTGAGAGTGAAGAAGATGTGCTGAGCTATGTTGCCTTCCCGCAGCAGGCAGAAGCATATTTTAAGAGCCGTGAAGAAAAGAGAGCTCTGAAAGTCAGCTACTCGATTACGGAGGCTGAATAATATGTCATTTGGAGATGCAGTAATCATAGCAATCTCAGGCATCGCAGTCGTCTTCATGATGCTGTGCATCCTGTGGGCGTCCATGGTTCTGATCGACAAGTTTGTTTCCTTTACCGAAAGCTTTGAAAAGGTTGCCGAACCGACACAGAAAGTGCCGGAAGCAGCCAAGCAGTTTGCCTTCGGTGAAATGCGAGATGAAACATGGGACAGACCGATTCAGAAAGTTGTCGGTACATTTGTTCCGCACGAGTCTGAAAAGAAATTTGCCTTCGGCGAAATGAGAGACGATTCCTGGGACAGACCGATTCAGAAGGTTCTCGGTATCTTTATACCGAAACCGAAAGCTGAGAAAAAAGAAGTCAGCCAGCCGGCTCCTGCACCGGAACCGACACCGGCACCGGCTGCTCCGGCACCTGCCGTTGAGGGCACATTCGGCGGTGACATTCTTCTGTTTGATGTCGACGACAAGACAGCCGCATGTCTGATGGCAATTGTCGCAGATCAGACAAAGATTCCGCTGAACGAACTGATCTTCAAATCAATCAGGGCACTGGACTGAAGGGAGAAAAAAGATGAAATACGTAATTACGTTAAATGATAAGAAGTATGAAGTGGAAGTTGAACGGGGACAGGCTACGGCTGTCTATGCCGGACCGGCTGAACCGATGACTGCTTCTGCACCGGCTGCACCGGCACCGGCTGCTGCTGCACCGGAAGCAGGCGAAGCTGTTGTTTCCACACCTGCAGGCGCCGGTGAACCTGTAAAGGCACCGATGCCGGGAACGATCCTCGGCGTGCGCGTTGCGGTCGGACAGAAGGTCAAGGAAGGCGATACAATGTTCATCCTTGAAGCCATGAAGATGGAAAATGAAATTCTTGCGCCGGTTGCCGGAACAATCACTTCGATCAGCGTTTCAAAGGGATCTTCCGTACAGTCCGACCAGATCGTCGCGACAATTCTGTAGGGAGACATCCGATGAATATATTTGATATCTTAGGTAAGATTTTTTCTGAATCGGGTTTCGCCGGTCTGCTTGAAGACCCGCGCTACCTGGTCATGATCATTGTTGCCTTCGTACTGCTGTACCTTGGCATTCATAAAAAATATGAGCCGCTGCTCATGGTTCCGATCGCTTTCGGCGTACTGCTGGCAAACCTGCCGCGCACCGGAATTACCGACGGACTGATTCATTATCTGTCGCTCGGTGTTGAATACGGAATCTATCCGTCCCTGGTTTTCCTGGGTACCGGCGCAATGACTGACTTCGGACCGCTGATTGCCAATCCTTCCTCGCTTCTGATGGGCGCGGGAGCACAGTTCGGCATCTTCACGGCATTCCTGATGGCTCTGCTGCTGGGATTTGAACCGAAGGTCGCAGCTGCCATCGGCGTCATCGGCGGTGCCGACGGCCCGACGGCAATCCTGACCGCTTCCAAGCTTGCCATGGATTACCTGCCGGCGATTGCCATTGCCGCATATTCCTACATGGCGCTGATTCCGATGATTCAGCCGCCGCTGATGCGGATGATGACAACCGAACAGGAACGCAAGACGGTCATGAAGCAGGCCCGTACGGTATCCAAGAAGGAACGCATCATCTTCCCGATTGCCGTTACGACATTCGTTGTGCTGCTGATTCCGGATACAGCTCCGCTGGTCGGCATGCTGATGCTGGGCAATCTGCTGAAAGAAACAGGTCTGACAGACAGACTGAGCGACACAGCCCAGAATGCCCTGACAAATATGGTCATCATCTTCCTCGGCATCTCCGTAGGTGCCAAGGCTGTTGCCCCGACATTCCTGACATTCCGTACAATCGAGATCATTATTCTCGGTCTGATCGCATTCTGCTTCTCCACCATCGGCGGTCTGCTGATCGGCAAGATCATGTATAAGGTAACCGGCGGCAAGATCAATCCGCTGATCGGATCTGCCGGTGTCTCGGCTGTTCCGATGGCTGCCCGTGTCAGCCAGATCGAAGGCCAGAAGGCAAACTTCAGCAACTATCTGCTGATGCATGCCATGGGTCCGAATGTTGCCGGTGTCATCGGCTCTGCCGTTGCCGCGGGCTTCATGCTGAAGATCTTCGGCGCATAATTAAAAGTAAACCTGCAATTCAAATTGAACTGCAGGTTTTTTTCATGCTTTCCAGGATTTCAGCGACACTTCGCCGGAACTCAGTATATAAGTCCGGTCTGCTTCAACTATCAGATTGCCTTCATCATTGATATCCGTAACGGTTCCGGATATCTCGGTTCCGTTCTGTACGAATGATACATCTTTTCCGATCAGGAAGGAATGGCTCCGGTATGCTTCGATCAGTTCCGGGCTGTCCAGCTTTGCGGTCCAGTGCATCAGCCGGTCGGTCAGAACGGCAGTGAGAAGGCTTCTGTCCAGATCCGGCCGGTTCAGGGAACCGGCCTTGTCCTTCAGCTCTTCCGGGAATTCCTTTGCGGCAATGTTGATGCCGATGCCGATAATGATTCCCATGATTTCATTGTTTTTGCTGCGGGGAGCTTCGCAGAGAATGCCGGCGATTTTTCTGCCGTCCAGATACAGGTCGTTGACCCATTTGATGCCGCATGCAATGCCGGTGGTTTCGAGTATTGCCTCATACAGTGAGACAGCCGCCGCAAGGGTTGTCTTCTGTATGGCAAGATCCAGGTTCTCGGGCTGAATCACGAGGGTGTAGTACAGACCGCTGTCAGGTGAGAAAAAGGAGTTTCCGTGACGGCCTCTGCCGCCGGTCTGCTCTTCGCTTGCGACAAGGAACGGAGCCTTTTTTCCTTCCAGCATCATCTCTCTTGCACGGGTGTTTGTTGAATCGGTGACGGTGTAAACGGTTACATCGGAAACGGGGCTTTTCAGTAGCCTGAGAATATCGTTTTTGTTCATTTTTTTAATCATATTATCTTCTTTGACTATGTTATTTCGCATGATATAATCATACAGGATTATTTTTATTTGGGAATATTTTAACAAATTCCCAGGAAAGAAGAGAGGTATATATGGCTCAGATTGATTTAACAAAGTATGGAATTACCGGCGCCAAAGAGATTGTTTACAATCCCTCCTATGAACTTCTGTTCAATGAAGAAATGAAACCGGAACTGACCGGCTATGAAAAAGGTCAGCTGACTGAACTGGATGCTGTCAATGTCATGACAGGTATCTACACAGGACGTTCTCCTAAGGACAAGTACATTGTCATGGATGAGAACTCCAAGGATACGGTATGGTGGAACACACCGGAATATCCGAATGACAACCATCCGCTGTCTGAAGAAAACTGGGCAGTTCTGAAGGATCTTGCCATCAAGGAACTGTCTGACAAGAGACTGTTTGTTGTCGATGCCTTCTGCGGTGCCAACAAGGATACCCGCATGGCTGTCCGCTTCATCATGGAAGTCGCATGGCAGGCACATTTCGTAAGAAACATGTTCATCAAGCCGACTGAGGAAGAGGCTAAGAACTTCGAAC
>CAMNGB010000016.1 GCA_946537835.1 uncultured Erysipelotrichaceae bacterium | reverse complement strand
GGAACGGTGATCAATGAACCGGAACTTCAGGACACCGAACATGCAAAATTCAGCAACATGTCGCTGCGGCCGCTTATGAAGCAGTTTCAGTACGGCGGCTATCAGATCACGCTCAGGACTTCGCCCGGAAGCATTGCGGCAGCTGCCGTCAAAAAGCTGCCGCACGGCGGTCTGGTAACGGCTGAAGCATCACTGAACGGACTGAATGTCGACTATGACTGGAACAGTTCCGAAGGCAGGCTGGAAAACGCCTATTTCCGGGCTGCCTTTCATACCGAGGAAAGCTTTGCGGCGGAAGGAATGGAAGAAAAGTATCTGTACGGGGATTTCAGTCGTATCGATCCCGCTTCCTTTCTTTCCACCATCAGCAGCTTCTATCAGCAGCAGAAAGATGTGATCCAGGCAGAGATCACCCTGTGCAGAATACGTCTGCCGCTGCCCCAGGCACCCGGTCTTTCCGTTGAGGCAAGCCTGAATCTGAATCTGGATGCGTCCGGAAAAGCCGGACTCAGCTTTTCCCAGGATTCCGTTTACGGCATGGAAATCCGGAACGGTGCCGTACGTATGATCAGGGATTTCGATCATAAGGAAGAAGCAGTCGTCAGAAGCAGTTTCCGTTTTCTGTCGGGTGTCAGGGTTGCCCTGAATATGATGAATATGAGCCTTCTGGATCTGCAGTGTGAGGCAGGGGCCGAAGGAGAAGCGGATGCGGTCGTTCATCTGTATGACGAAGAAGGGAGAAAAACCGATGCCGGCACCGATGTCGATGCCTTTGCGGCCGATCTGATGTCGGACGGCAATGAGAATGTATTTGTCTGTGCCGATCTGAGCGGAAACTGGCTGCTGAATCTGAAAATCAATTCAGCCGATACCGCCTGCGGACGGCTGGGCTTCAGCGCCGATCTGCCGCTGCTGGGTGAAGCCAATGCCCCGCTGATCAAAGGTCTCGGCGGACATTATGAGAACTGGCATGCCGTAAAGGAATGTACCTACCGTGATCATGAAAAGCCGGAGAAGACCGAACGGCTGCGAGTGTCTTCCAATATTGTGATCGAAAGCTATGCCATGAGCATTCCGGCCGGCAGCACCGGTACGCTGAAGATTCTGGCACTGCCGGAAGGATACTCTCTTTCGGATATTGTCTATGAGAGCGAAGATCCTTCCGTAGCCTCGATTCAGGACGGCATCATCAGTGCAGCCGGCAGCGGCAGCACGACTGTTTCGGCAGTGACAAAGGACGGAAAATACCGGACCTCCTGCAGTGTGATCGTTCCCCAGGTGAGCGGCGGATGATCGTAATGCATACGGAAAACGGGAGGGGATGCATCCATGTTCTGAAGAAAGACCGCCGGGATTTCACGGTTCTCGGTTATTCTTCCTCCCTGATCCGTCAGGACGGACAGTGGTTCCTGCGGCTTCCCAAGGCACTGCACTGCGACCGCCGCAATCCTCTCAGGGAGAACATGACCGTCATGATCATGGACCGTGCCTCAGGCGGCTGGGCGGAACTGTATGCCGTACCGCTGCCGGCACATTTCAGCAGATACATTCATTTCTGTCTGCCCGGGCAGCCGTTTACAATCGGAGCATCGCTGGAAGATGATATATGCCTCGATCTTCCGGCATCTGTATCCGGTGCCTGGACAATCGATCCCAAAGCGCACAGAATCAGACGGAACGGCGGACCGAAGAACGGTCTTCTGAACGGGGAGATCATTGAAGAGGAGACGTCTTTCGGGCAGGGTGACTGCTTTGAGTGTCTGAATCTCAGGATCATTTTTCAGGAAACATCATTTATGATCAACGGTCCGTTTCCCATGAAGGAGACACTGATCCGCGATCGTCCGCTGCCGGCTTCTCTGGTCATACCTCCGAGAGAGGAAATCATGTGCACACGTGACATGCCGGAGATTCAGCTTCCGCTTCTGGCCTGCCGGCTGAAACTGCCGCAGTTGAGTGACGATGCATTTACGTCACAGCTGTTTCTTTCCATGGCGCCGGCATTGATGATGGCGTCGGCTTCTCTGACGGCAGGATCGCTGAATGCCTATCGGGCTTATATGTCAGGAAGATCATTCCTGGAAATCTTTCCGGGCATACTGCTCCCGGCAGTGATGCTGCTGTCGGCACTGCTGTGGAATCCGCTGCAGAGAAGATATGAAAAGAAGCAGCGCCGGAAGAAGAGAAACGCCGTACTTGCAGTCTTCCGGCGGGAAACGGAAGTGTTCTGTGAAGAAATCAGAAAGAAAAACGATGCGGTCAGCAGTTATGCACGGATGGCAGCGCTGCTGCCGGAAACATGTTCCCCGGAGTATCTGCAGAGCCATCCCGCAGCCGTTCATGATGACGGTCCCGTATTGCTGTATCTCGGCAAGGGCAGAAATCTGTTTCAGATCACATATGAGCAGCCTCTGGCATCAGAGGAAGAAGACCTGCAGAAGATCACTGCAATGATCGATGAAACACTGAAAGGACTCACCGGCACGGCAGTACTGAGAGATCTATGGGAATACCGCCGCATTGTGATTGAAAATGATGACGGAAGACTTTTTGATCTGTCGCTGGCTGCTCTCAGATACCTGTATCCGTTTCTGCGGATCTGCATTTACTGCAGCAGGGAAGAGGCTGAAACAGATATGAAACTGCGGGAAGCGGCAGGAAGATCAAAAAACGGCATCCGGATGATCTGCACTGAAAAAGAGGAACTGCTGTATCTTCTGGATGCAGAAGACGGAGACACAACAGTGATCGTGATGCGCCATCCCCAGGGATTTATGCCGGAAGGCTATGAAGCACCGGTTCTCTGCTTTGAAGAAAGACCGGGCAGACACCGATGCGATATGAGAATCCTCTGCCGGGGTGAAAATCTGCAGATCAGTGATCTGAAAAGGCACAAAAGCTTTGAAACGGTCCTCAAAGAGCCGGAAGACTGCAGTCTGCTCATGCATCTGCATGCACCGTATGCCGATCAGAGGCTTCCCGCATCCCGCAACGGCGGCTTTCTGGCCATGAACAGAGCCGAAAGCACTGCTGCCCTGCGGATCGAAGAAGCCTGGCAGACCAATGACTGCCGTGACGAACTGCAGTGCGTGATTGGTCTGGACAATGAAAGCAGACAGATCATGCTGGATCTCGATGAGAGGGGCCAGGGACCGCACGGTCTCATTGGCGGAACGACCGGCTCGGGAAAAAGCGAACTGCTTCTGAGCATGATCATGTCACTGGCAGTGCGATATTCTCCCCGGCGTCTGCAGTTTGTCGTCATAGACTTCAAGGGCGGAACCAGTTTTCAGAGCATCATGCAGGAAGGCATGCGTCTGCCGCATATGAAAGCACTTCTCTGCGATCTGGATGCGGATGATATGAAAAGGGCTCTGTTCTGCCTGAAGGATATTCTCAGACAGCGGGAGATCTGTTTCCGTGAAATGAGCACCCGCTGCCGCATGCCGGTGCGCAGTCTCAAGGATTACCGGCACCTGTATAAAAAAGATACGGAACTTCCCGAGCTTGCGGATATGATTCTGATCGTTGACGAATTTGCCGAACTGAAACGGGAGCGTCCCGATTTTCTGGATGAGCTGGTGCGGATTGCCAGACTGGGCCGCAGCCTCGGTCTGCATCTGCTGCTGTCGACCCAGAAGCCGGGCGGTGTCGTGACCGATCAGATCTGGTCCAATACCGGCTTCAGGATCTGTCTGAAAGTTGCCGAGAAACAGGATTCAACAGAGATGATTCACTGTCCCGATGCAGTTTATCTGCAGGATCCCGGTTCATTCATACTGCAGTCAGATGAAACAATGGTGACAGGCCGCTGCGGCTATCTTCATCAGCCGCTGCAGAATGAAAAGAAACAGACCGCAGTTCTGGATGCGAGAGGCCGGACCGTATGCTGCACACGATCAGAAACGGAAATCACCCGGACGGAATTCACCGATGTTCTGCAGGCGGTATATGACTGCTGTCCGCAGGGATGCGGTGATATGTGGCTGAAGGTTCTGCCGGACCTGCATGCCGGCCGGGAGTACTGGGAAAACGGACTGCTGGCACTTCTGGATGATTATAAAAATCAGAGGTACGGGCCGCTTCCGGCACTGCGGCAGAAAACTGAATTTCACGCCGTTCTTTCAGCGGATACGGAGGAAACGGCATCATTTGTATGTGCACTTGTATATGCGCTGATGACCTCCGGTATTCACTGCGATGAATTCTATATGATCAGTGATCTGCGGATACCGGCGCTGCGGAATCTGGAAGAAAAAGGTGTTTTCTGCGGCTGTCCGACAACGGCAGAAACGGAAAAGATCCGCAACCTGTTCCGGCGTCTGCTGAATGATGACGGAAAACGGCGCTGTCTGATCATTGCCGATCTTTCACATCTGTATCAGAGCGGTGATTTCTGCCGTGAAATGCTGCGGCAGCTGCTGCAGAGCGGCGGAAGGCACCGTACCGATCTCTGGCTGATCATGCGCTCCTCATCGGTGATGAATTATCAGGAACAGTCCCTGATGACGGATTTCTGGTGTCTGCGCAGTGAAAACAGAAATGAAATACAGAATTTCATGCAGGCATCCTGGAAGGAAAAGCTGCAGAAAAATCATCACGGGATTTACCGCCGTGATGAAATACTGGATTTTGCCTGGTTTCAGGCGGATGCCGGACAGCTGAAAACAATGATCGAAGAGTATGAAATGCCGGAGGATATCTATCGGCTTCCGTATATGAAAGAGTGTCTTCTGCCTTCCGACTGCACGATGGAAGGAATACCGGTGGGCATGCTGTACCGGAATTACGAATGGTATACGGCATCGGAACATCTTGTCGTAGCGGCTGAATTTGAAGACGAACTGGAAACGGCTGAAATGTATCTGAAAGACTGTTCGGGAGTTTCTTTCCTGACGCTTGCCGAATACCGCCGCACTTCAGCTGCTTCATTCCGCCGGAAGGATGTTCTGATGATCGGTGAAGCCGCCCGCGAGGAAGCACGCATGCGAGGCCTTGTTCCTGTGCCGGGATCGGAAGACGGAATACTGATCAGGAAAACACGCCGGGAGGTGATTCATCTTGTCCGCATGGAAACGAATCAGGATCTATATTGAATTCAGGGCGGCAGGCAGGGTTTACGAGTGCATGATCCCGGCCGGAATGATGTGCATGGATGCCGTGAATGCCGTCTATGAACTGCAGAAAGCGGAAATGGAAGACTTCTGGCAGCCGGATGAAGAGACCCGAATCCATGAAAAAAACAGCGGAATCCTGTGCGATCCGCATGTTTCTCTGAGTTCTCTTTGTGCATATGACGGAATGGTACTGGAGGTTTACTGAGAAAACCGTTCCCGGAAGCTGCAGCGCCGGCAGAGGGATTCTTCCAGCCGGTGGTTCCGGAAGCCTTCGCACAGCCGGCAGTACCGTTCACCGGAAAGGATTTCCGCCAGTGTCATCTCATGCAGGGATCCGAGCCGGATCACGCCGTCGGCATCAAGACAGCAGGGTACGACCGTTCCGTCACACAGAACGGCAATCTGCGTAAGGCCGCCGAGGCATGTGCCTTTACTGCTTCTTTCGGGCTGATCCATGGAAGGCCAGACAAAGGAATTATGAAAATCGACATAGACATTCTTCATGATCTCATAGTTGTCTTTTCTGCCGCCGGAAACCATCGGATAGTTTTTCTTCAGCCAGTCTATGCACATTTCCGTGCGGGGAGAATGCAGCTGGTCATCCCGCCAGAAGCGGATTTCACAATAGGGGCGTCCCCGTTCGGAAGCCTGCTCTGCAAACTGCAGGATCTCCTGCAGAAAGGCAACCGGATCGCGCTGATGAAATTCGATGCTCTGCAGGGAGAAGGATATCTTTCTCAGGGAGGGATGCTGCAGCAGGGCATAACGGTGAAGCAGGGTGCCGTTGGTAACCAGCTGAACCTGCATGCCGTTGTCATCGCAGACTGTCATGATTTCATCGAAATGTTCATGCAGAAGGGGTTCACCCTGTACATGCAGGTAGATGTACGGTGTGATCTCTCTGACCTGAGTGATGATTTCCCGGAAGAAGGAGACATCCATTTCTTCCTGAAGCCGGAAGGGTGCCGTGCAGAAAGAACAATGCAGATTGCACCGTGATGTGATTTCAATATAAACGCGCCGGATCGTCTGTTTCATACGTTCTTCCAGTCTTTGCCTTTGACCCACAGTTTGGTCCGTTCGGTATTGCTGAGAGATACCAGGAAATTGTGTCTGGCATCGGGAAAGCGCCGGTAGGTATCCTCCAGAAATTCCTTCACGGTCTGACGGCTGGTATGGCGGTCAGCCGGACAGGTGCTTCTGACGACGGGTATCTGTTCGGCCGAAACAACATTTGCAATATCCCTTTCAAAACAGTAGATGAAAGGACGGATAAAATCAGTATCGTTATGGGTCAGGTGCATGGCAGGATCAAATGTATTGATGCGGCCGCCGTAGATCATGTTCATAAACAGTGTCTCAATGGCATCATCGGCATGATGGGCATAGGCAACCTTGGTGAAGCCGTACTGATGGGAAAGGCGTGCAAGAGCGCCTTTTTTCAGGCGTGAACAGATCGAGCAGGAAATGCGGCCGTTTTCATCCTGGGGATGCAGCTTCAGTATTTCATAAATGTCAGTGGGCACATGAATCAGTTCAATGCCTTTTTCCTGACAGAACCTGTCTGCTTCAGTGAAGTCCATATTGCCGAAGCCGATGTCCAGATGAATGCCGGCAACATCAAAATGCCTGCCGTCATAGCGGGCAATCATATCCTTATAGAGGTGCAGGGCATAGAGCAGCAGCATGCTGTCCTTGCCGCCGGAAACACCGACACAGATCCTGTCATTATCTTGAATGAGCCCGTAATCCAGGTCGGCTTTGTGAATCGCTGAGAGGATATGCCGCATTGCCATAGTCTTCCTCCTGACTTTTGCCATTATAGCATGCAGTTGTTATAATACTCATGTTAATTATGGATGCTGTTATACTGCTGAACAAACCGGCCGGAATCACTTCTTTTGACGCTGTCAGGAAGTGCCGCCGCATATGCAGTGAGAAAAAGATCGGCCATACCGGAACACTTGATCCGGAAGCCTCCGGTCTGATGGTCATACTTCTCGGAAGATATACCAAGATGCTGCCGTACTGTGTGAAGGATCACAAATCCTATCACGCTTCTTTTACGCTTGGGCTGAAGACCGAAACGGAAGACATCTGGGGAGAGAAGGTTGCGGAAAAGGAATTCCGCGAACATGACGACGAAGAACTGCGCAGGACGGCAGAAATGTTCATCGGCAGAATTCAGCAGATCCCGCCGATGTACTCAGCTGTCAAGGTGAACGGACGCAGACTCTATGAGTATGCCCGGGAAGGAAAGACGGTGGAGCGTCAGCCGCGGGAGGCCGTGATCTCATCACTGGAATGCCATGCCCTCGGAAACAACGTCTACAGCATGGATGCAGTCGTATCTTCCGGTACCTACATCCGGACACTGATTACGGATTTCTGCGCTGCCATGGGTGAATACGGCGTCATGACATCGCTGGTGAGAAACGGCATCGAGCATCTTTCCCTTGATCAGGCATGCACTCTGGAAGAACTGAATGAAAACATCCGGACAGCGGATCCGCTGTCGGTGATTTCGAAAGAATATGAAATCGTTGAAACCGATGATCTGAAGCGTATCTGCAGCGGCATGAAGGTACGTCTTTCTTCGCATTCCGGCAAAGTGATCTTTGTGCATGACGGAAGTATTCTTGCCGCATATGAAAAACGTGAAGACGGTCTCTATCACTGTCTCAGGGGGCTGCTCTGATGCGTATCATAACGATCGGGACAAACAATACCGCCAGACATCACACACCGCTGTGTGCCTGCATCGGCTACTTTGACGGCATGCACAGAGGCCATCAGGAACTGATCCGAAGCACGGTGGAAATGGCGGAAAAATACGGATGTGAAAGTGCGCTGATCACCTTTGATCCGGATCCGTGGGTAACCATCAAGGGGCTGACCTCCGTCGCGCATATCACAACCATGCGGCAGCGCATGAATCTTGCCGTGCATTTCGGCATTGAAAATATCGTGATCCTGAAATTCACGAAGGATATGAGCATGATGGAGCCGGATGTATTTGTGAACAGGATCCTGGGATCTCTGAATCTGAAAGGACTTGTCTGCGGCTTTGATTTCCGCTACGGCTGCGGCGGCAGGGGCACGAGTGAAACACTGAAATCACAGTTTGCGGGTGAACTGCGGATCATTGATCCGGTGACGGATGAAAAGGGCAAGATTTCCAGCACAAGGATATCTGCCTGTCTGCAGAGAGGCAGAATCGAAGAAGCCAATGCCATGCTAGGATATCCGTATTTTATTGAAGGCAAGATCATTCACGGCAATCATGTCGGCACCGGTCTGGGATTTCCGACCGTCAATGTCAGCTACTCCCAGGAGTATCAGATTCCGAAAAACGGTGTCTATGCCGGATTTGCGGTCGTATCCGGGAAGCAGTATCAGGCAATGATCAACTTCGGCCACAATCCGACCGTGAACTATTCACAGCCGGTTTCGCTGGAAGCACATCTGATCGGTTTCAGCGGTGATATCTACGGGAAATACATACGTGTGTATCCGCTGATCTACCTCCGTCCCGAGATCCGCTTTAAGAACCGGGACAATCTGTGCATGCAGCTGTATCAGGACAGGCGGACTGTAATCAGCCTGCTGAAAGACTATGAATGAACTGTATCTGCAGCGGATGCGGGAACTTCTGAAGGACGAGTATGATGAATATATCCGTCTGCTTTCGGAAAAACCGCAGAAGGGGCTGCGCATCAATACACTGAAAACAGATGCCCGGACGTGTGAAGCCGATACCGGGATTTTCATGACGCCGAGTCCGTTTGCGGACAACGGCTTTTATGTGCAGGAAGAAAGGGGACTGGGACTGACACCGGGCTATGCGTGCGGCCTGTATTATCTGCAGGAGCCGAGTGCTTCGGCAGCGGTAACGGTTCTTGACGCAAAGCCGGGCATGAAGGTGCTGGATCTCTGTGCTGCACCCGGTTCCAAATCCACACAGATTGCTGAAAAGCTCGGACATGAAGGACTGCTTGTATGCAATGAGATCAACAGTCAGAGAGCCAGAATCCTGACGGAGAATATCGAACGCAACGGTGCCGCAAACTGTATCGTCTACAGCAATGATACGGATGACATTGCCAAAGCCTTCGGCCCTTATTTTGATGCCGTGCTCTGCGATGCGCCGTGTTCGGGTGAAGGGATGTTCCGCAAGGAAGCGGATGCCGTAAACATGTGGAGCCTGCAGAATGTTGAGCAGTGTGCCCTGCGGCAGCGGCGCATTATCGAGAATGCCTGGCGCTGTCTGAAAGGCGGGGGCGTGCTTGTCTATTCGACCTGTACCCTGAATCTTGAAGAAAACGAAAAACTGATTGCGTCGTTTCTGGCCGATCATCCCGACATGCATATGGAAGATGCACCGGTATCCTTCGGCAGAAGCGGCTTTGATGAAGGATATCATACCGAAAAGGCCGTGCGGATCTTTCCGATGGACAGCGGTGAGGGACATTTCATTGCCCGCATGCGGAAAGACGGCACGCCGGAAGAGATCAGTCTTCCTGAAAAGGAAAGCCGGCTTCCCTCGTCCGTAAAGACGGTTCTCGATGATATCCTGGAAAAAGGTTACCCGCATTACTATATGTATCAGAACCGCGTCTACGGCGGCACTTTTCCGTTCATCATGCCGAAGGGGCTGCATCTTCTGCGCCATCAGGTATATCTCGGAGAAATCGTCAGGGACAGGTTTGAACCTTCACATCATCTGTTTGCGTCTGCTTACACGTCCTTCAAAAACTGTTATGATATGAGTGATGAAGAATGCCGGCGCTACCTGCACGGTGAGCAGATCAATGCGGCAGTCACAAAAGGCTGGTATGCCATGTGCTGGAAAGGGCATACAGCCGGCGGCGCCCGAAGCGACGGCAGAGCATTGAAGAATAAATATCCAAAAAACTACAGGTTAAAGTAATATGCGAATCCAACTGTTTGATTTTATCGATGAGACCCTGGAGTATTACGAAAGGAAAATGCCTTCTTTTCAGTATGCCCAGAAGCAGGTCATGACTGCCTTTCAGAACATGTTTTCCGAAAAGGAAGACTCGGTAGTCAATTTTTATACCCGTATCAAGAAGGTTACCAGTCTGAAGGAGAAGCTGATCCGCAATCAGTTCTATCTGGATTACAGGACACCGGAGGAAGCCATCGAGCATCTGTCCGATCTGATCGGCATTACCATTCAGTGCCGTTTTATCCGCAATGAGACAGAGATCTACAAGAAACTGTTTCAGTTCTTCGAGAATGCCGACAACGGCTACAGCGTATGCATCATGGATAAGAACATCTATATGAATCTGCGCATGCCGCAGCCTCAGATCCAGCGCAACGGCTTTACGATATTCCGGATCGACGGTTTCTACATGTTCAATTACTCCCGCATCAATTTTGAACTGCAGATCAAATCCCTGGTTCATACGTTCTGGAGTGAAATCGAGCATGAAGTTGTCTATAAGAATCCTGACTTTGTCATGTACGACAATTTCAACCGCAGCATGCTGGGAGCCATCCGCGACAATCTCGATGTTGTCGACCGGCAGCTGGAGATCATGTACAACGAGATTTCCCATGAATCCAGGCGCAATCAGATCGGCATGGATGAACAGGGCTTCAAGCTGTTTATTTCCCGCAGCATCAATGACCTTGTCAACCGCAAGATGAAGGAATCGGTCGGATTCACAACCGACTTCAAGAAATGCAGTGCCACCATATCGCAGTATATTTACCTGCATGATTTTCTTTCCGGCACCGAAAACCGTGTCCGCATGCTCGACTATATGGAGCGGATCTCGGTGATCAACGAGGCACCGATCGATTTCAGCGAAACGCTGAAAATGAGCGGTGAATATCATTCCCGTGATATTTTCTGCGACATCCTCGGCAAATACATGCAGACGGTAATCAACACCAACTTCCGCTGGCATGTATTTTTCACGGTGCTCTTTGAAGTGGAGCGCAGCGACAATCTGATCGTGCTTGACGATTTCTGCAGTGTCGTCAAAAAACTGCTGATCCAGCCGCGCTGGTTCCGGCAGACATTTGCATCATGCGGAAAGGAAGTGCAGGACGCAATGCATTTTGAACTGACCAAGACACTGGCTGAAGCACTGGTCGATGCCGATAAGATCGATATTGTGCATGAAGACAAGCTTTACCGCTGCATGAATATCTTCCGGGCCTATACCGACGGTCTGGCGGTGCGCTACAGTGACGGCAAGGACATGATGAGGGATATCGACAGCATCCGCAGCGATCTTTATCATCAGATCGCCATGTTGTTCAACTAGATGGAAAACTGCTATAATAAGGAACGTCAGAGGTGATATATATGGCACAGGATTATGTAGTACTGAATGAAGATAACGGCAATGGAATGATTGCCATCAATAAGTCTGTATTCAAGGCGATCTCGGAACTGAGCATTGATGATATTGAAAATTCCGTCCGCATTCCGGATACACGCTTCAGCAAGCCGCTGAATGTCAGGATCGAAAACAACAAGCTTTACATTACTGCCGATATCAGAATCAGATACGGAGCCAATGTCGAAGCAACATGCGAACTGGTGCAGAACAAGATCTATGAGAATCTTCTTCTGATGACAGGATTTAAGGCAAGTGATGTAACGGTCAATGTTACAGGCTTTGAATTTGAATAATGCTTGACAAGACAGAGACAGAGTAGTTTAATATACAAGGTAATTGAAATTTCGGAAAGAAGAAGCACCGCTTCTCACCTGAAGTCCTTCCGGACCTGGGTAGAAATGCCGCAAGAAAAATGACTTGAACAGTTTTCTAAAGGCAGGTGCGTATTCCGTATCTGCTTTTCAGTTATGATAGGAGGGTTTGCTTGGGAAGACCAAAGAACAACAAAAACAGACGTAAAGAACCACAGGATCTGGTGAATGAAGATATCCGCTTCAAGGAAGTCCTTGTCATCGGATCAAACGGCGAACAGCTCGGCGTCATGATGAGACGCGAGGCACTGGAGAAGGCATATGAGCAGGAACTTGATCTGCTGTGTGTGGCTCCGAATGCACCGACGCCGGTATGCAAGATTCTGGATTACGGACGCTATCGTTTCGAGGAACAGAAGAAGGCACGTGATGCCAAGAAAAAGCAGCATGTGACTGAGATCAAGGGACTGCGTGTTTCACCGGTCATTGATCAGCATGACTTTGATACGAAGCTGAAGAGAGCCAGAGAGTGGATCGAAGACGGTCAGAAAGTCAAGATTGACATGCGCTTCCGCGGCAGAATGATTACCCGTCAGGAAGTCGGCAAGGAGATTCTCAATCAGTTTATTGAGCAGATTTCGGATATTGCTGAAGTTACAAAAGCTCCTTCTCTTGAAGGAAACACGATGTCCGTTGTATTCTCGCCAAGAAAAGGTAAGGTAAAGGAGAAAAAGAATGAAAGCGAAAGCAAAGAAGCCAAAGAAAATTAAAATGAAGACGAAGAAGACCTTCGCTAAGCGCAGCAAGATTTCCGGCAGCGGAAAGCTTATTGTCCAGCACAACTACGTATCACACTTTGCAGCAAACAAGAGCCACAAGCAGAAGATGCACCTGGCTAAGAGTACAACTGCACACGACACAGACTACAAGCGTGACAAGCAGTTGTTACAGGGTTAATCAGGAGGGCATAGAAGATGAGAGTAAAAGGATCTACACCAACACGTAACAGACGCAAGAAGGTACTGAAGCTTGCCAAGGGCTACTTCGGAAGCAAGCATCTTCTTTACAGAACAGCCAATGAGCAGGTAATGCGCTCACTGAGATACTCCTATATCGGCAGAAAGCAGACAAAGCGTGAAATGCGCAAGCTGTGGATCGCCCGTATCAACGCTGCCTGCAGAATGCATGACCTGAGCTACAGCAAGTTCATGCACGGCCTGAAGCTGGCTGACATCAACATCAACCGCAAGATGCTGTCAGAAATCGCTATTCATGACGAGAAGGGCTTTGCCGATCTGGTAGCTGCTGCCAAGGCAGAACTGGAAAAGGCATAATCCGGTTGTCATACGAAATAAAATAGTGTAAGATAACAAGGCATGTGGGAATCGTGAAAGATTCCCGCTTACGGCGCGTTGGTGAAGCGGCTTAACACACCGCCCTCTCAAGGCGGCATCCACGGGTTCGAATCCCGTACGCGTCACCATAAAGACAGATGACCCGCAAGGAATTGCGGGTTATTTTTAAAAAAAGGAGATTATGATGGCATATACATTCCATACCAATACAGATCCGGCGGTCCTCGATGAATTTGTCATCAGTTCCGATCAGAACAGTCTGTTTCAGTGCTCGCCATGGGCCAGGGTCAAGAATAACTGGGATCATGTACTGACCAGTGTCACCGATGAAAGCGGCAGTACTGTCGCTTCAGCCCTTGTTCTGATCAGGAAAATGCCGCTTGGCATGTGTCTTGCATATGTGCCCAGAGGTCCGGTCATGGATTACAGAAATGCCGAACTGGTTTCTTTCTTTCTGAACAGACTGAAGGAACTGGCAAAGCAGAAACATGCCATTGCACTCCGCTTTGATCCCTCGCTCCTGGTAAGGAAATATCCCTACAAAGAGCGGAATGAAGAGCATGCAGGCGAGAATCTGGATGTGATCGAACGGCTGAAGTCCCTCGGCGCAAAACACAAGGGCTTTACAACGATGATCATCGAAAGCACCCAGCCCCGCTATAATGCGGAAATGGACGTTACGCCGGATTACCGGGATCATCTGGAACACAAGACGCTGAAATGCATCCGCGCAGCCGAACATAAGGGAATCGAGGTTCTGGAAGGTCCTCAGTATATTCCCGAATTTGCGAAGGCCATGCACTATACCGAAGTCCGCAAGGGAGTTGCCCTGCGGAATGAGGAATACTTCCGCAATATGATGGATGTATACGGTGATCATGCCATCTGTATGGTCACGGTCCTGGATATCGAAAAACAGCTGAAGAAACTGGAAGACAGCATTGCCTCCCTGGAAGAACAGCTGAGTGCCGAAGGCCTGAAGAAGAAACAGAAAGCCGCACTCAGCCAGCAGCTGACCAATGACCGCAATGAGCAGAAGAAACTGCTGGAAGACCGAAAGAGGGAAAGTGAAAACAGGATCATTACCTGCGGCATTCTGGCGGTATACAATGATTCCCTGATGGAACTGTTCTATATGGGCAATCACCCGGATTACCTCAGAATGTATTCCAGCTATCTGCTGTATGCGAAGTGTCTTGACAGGTGTGTCGATCTCGGCATCACACACTGCAGCTTCGGCGGCATTGAAGGAACGCTGGACGACGGTCTGACACTGTTCAAATCCAACTGGATCATGAATGTCGAAGAGTATATCGGCGAGTTCAATATTGTCCTGAATCCGCTGATGTACAAGGCATTTGATGAAGTATATCCGTGGCTGCTGCAGACGGCCGCAAAACTCAGATCAAGAAAATAGCCTGTCATCCGACAGGTTTTTTCTTTTCTGTACAGAAAAGGCCGGCATCTTGCCGGCCTGTAATGTCATTCTGCTTCGTTTTCCAGCTGAGCGATGGAGAGATCCAGTCTTCTCAGGGTTTCTTCCTTGCCGAGAATAGAGGCAACTTCCATGGCACCGCCCGGACCGCTCTGTTCACCGGTGATCGCCAGTCGCAGGGGGAAGAGAACCTGTCCGTTCTTCATCTCCAGCTTGGCAGGAAGAGCCATCAGCGTGTCATGCAGAGCTTCCGTGCTCCAGTCTTCCTGTGCTTCCAGAACTTCCCTGACTGCCTTCAGGGATGTCAGGGCAATCTGCGGATTGGTCTTCATCTTTTTATGATTGTAGAGCTCATTGCTGTAGCTCCTGAATTCATCGATGAAACCGAGCATCTCCGGAATCTCGGCAAGTGTCTTTGCACGCTGCTGTACGATTTCGGCGATTTTCCTGCGGTCGCAGTCACGCTTCACAGCCTGATCGATATACGGCTTCACAAGCTTGTAATAGGAATCAAGGTCCATGCCTCTGAGCCACATGCCGTTCAGCCACTTCAGCTTTTCCGGATCGAAGATGGCACCGACCTTGCCGATGCGCTTCACATTGAATGCCTGAACGAGTTCATCGAGTGTGAAGATCTCGCGGTCTTCTTCCGGTGACCAGCCGAGCAGGGCAATATAGTTCAGGATTGCTTCCGGCAGATAGCCTTTGGCAACGAGATCCTGGAAACTGGCATCGCCGTTGCGCTTGGAAAGCTTATTGTGTTCATCCTTCATGACCGGCGGGCAGTGAATGTAGCGGGGGATATCCCAGCCGAATGCCTCGTAGATCAGATTGTACTTCGGCGTTGAGGAAAGATATTCCATGCCGCGCACAACATCGGTGATGCCCATCATATGGTCATCGATGACATTGGCGAAGTTGTATGTCGGAAAGCCGTCGCTCTTGAGCAGGACCTGCTCGTCAAGATCGGCATTGTCGACGGTAATGGTTCCGTAGACTTCATCGTCAAAGGATGTCTGTCCTTCCGGAATGGTCTGGCGGATGACATACTGTGCACCTTCGGCAATTCTCTTTTCGCATTCTTCTGCCGAAAGCTTTTTGCAGGGGTCGTCATATTTGAAACTGTCGCCTTCGGCTTCTCTTCTTGCCTGCAGCATTTCTTCGTCGCAGAAGCAGTAGTGGGCGCCGCCGCGGGTGATCAGTTTATGGGCATATTCCTTATAGATGCCGCTCTTCATGCGTTCCGACTGTACATACGGTCCGTAGTTTCCGCCGACATCCGGGCCTTCGTCATGTTTCAGTCCGCAGGCCCTGATCGTATCATAGATAATATCTGTCGCACCTTCGACAAGACGTCCCTGATCGGTGTCTTCGATGCGGAGAATGAAGACGCCTTCGGGATCCTTGCGTGCTACCAGATAGGCATAGAGGGCAGTGCGGAGATTGCCGATATGCATATATCCGGTCGGACTCGGTGCAAATCTTGTTCTGATTGCCATGTTAAAACTCCTTTTTTTCCTTGCTAATTCTACTCCAAATCCGGTTCTCTTACAATGTACAAAAAAGGAATGCCGGATGACATTCCCTTATGGCTGGGATAGAGAGATTTGAACTCCCGAATGGCTGGTTCAGAGCCAGCTGCCTTACCACTTGGCTATATCCCAATATCGACTGCAATAAATATTATATACATTTGTTATAAAACATCAAGAAAAAATTTGCTTGTTTTGAAATAATACTGTCACATCATTTATGTGATTGTTATAATGATACCGGAAATGAGGAAAATGAATATGGAAAGAATCAGTGGCACAGTATCCCGCGGCCTCCGCGCTCCGATCATCAAGACCGGTGACGATCTGAAATCTGTCGTCGTCGATACGGTTCTCAGAGCTGCCGCCGCCGGTGAATTTGAAATCCGCGACAAGGATGTTCTTGCCGTAACCGAATCCATCCTGGCAAGAGCACAGGGCAATTACTGTTCAATCGACGACATCGGCACCGATGTCAGAAACAAACTGGGCGGTGAAACCATCGGCGTCATCTTCCCGATTACCAGCCGCAACCGTTTTGCCATCGTACTGCGCGGCATTGCCCGCGGCGCAAAGAAGATCGTTCTGATGCTCAGCTATCCGTCCGATGAAGTCGGCAATCCGCTTTTTGATGTCGAAAAGCTCTATGATACCGATATCAATCCGTATACCGATGTTCTCAGTCAGGAACAGTTTGAGGCAGCTTTCGGAGCAGCATCCCATCCGTTTACAAATATGAACTACGTTGATTACTACAAGAAGCTGATCGAGGCTGAAGGTTGTGAGGCGGAAATCATTTTTGCGAACAATGCCGTTTCGATTCTTGACTATACAAAGAACGTTCTCTGCTGTGACATTCATACCCGCGAAAGAACCAAGAAGCTTCTGCGCAGAGCCGGAGCCGAAAGAGTATGCTCACTCGATGAAATCATGAACGCTCCGATCGATAAGAGCGGATACAATGAAAAATACGGTCTGCTGGGTTCCAACAAGGCTACCGAAGATACCGTCAAGCTGTTCCCGACCGGCTGTCAGGAATTCGTCGAAGGCGTACAGGCCGAAATCCTTGCCAGAACCGGAAAGCATATCGAAGTCATGGTCTACGGTGACGGCGCCTTCAAGGATCCGGTAGGAAAGATCTGGGAGCTGGCCGATCCGGTCGTATCCCCGGGCTATACATCCGGACTGAAGGGAACACCGAACGAACTGAAGCTGAAGTATCTGGCCGACAATCAGTTTGCCGGTCTGCAGGGTGAAGAACTGCAGGATGCCATCCGTCAGTCCATCCGTGAAAAGGATGCCGAACTGATGGGCAAGATGGATTCCGAAGGAACAACGCCGCGCCGCCTGACCGACCTGATCGGTTCGCTCTGCGATCTGACCAGCGGTTCCGGAGACAAGGGTACGCCGTTCGTCTACATCCAGGGATATTTCGACAATTATACCGACTGACACAGTGCACAGGCACTGTGTTTTTTTGTCTGTTCTTGTGGCATAATGAGAGTAACGAGGTTATTCCAATGGCAAATTATCTGGCAATTGATCTGATGCGTACCAAGTTGAAGTACGCATATATCAGTGATTCACTTGATATTTATGAAATGGGAAATGAGTACATTCCGATCGACAGCAAGGAAGAACTGTTTGATGTCATTCTGAGTGTCACCGACAGATACCGTGACGATATCGAAGGTGTTTCCATCACCATGCCCGGCGTCATTGACCGCAAGCGCGGCCATGCCTACAGCGGCGGTGTTTTCCTGTGGGTAAAGGATATGGACTATGCCGAAGAACTTTCCGAATATATCGAAATGCCGGTCACCATCTGCAATGATGCCAAGGCGGCAGCCATGGCAGAGATCGGCTACGGCGCCCTGAAAAAGGTGCAGAACGGTGTCCTGCTTCTGATCCTGAATACCGGCATCGGCGGTACGGTTGTCACCGACGGCCATATTCTCGACGGACAGCACTATGCGGCCGGGGAATTCTCCTATATCCGCGGTGACTACAAGGAGCGCGACGGCGTGAATGATATGTTTGCCTTCAGTGCCAATGTCGATACCCTGAGCAAGTGTGTCGAAGAAGCATCCGGTGCTGCCAACCTGAATATTCTGCGCATCATCAGCAAGCTCAACATGAAAGATGAAAAAGTGACAAAGGGTGTCGAAAAGTTCTGTGACATGCTGGCAACCAACATCTATAATCTGCAGTGTGTCCTGGATGCCGATGTGGTCGTTCTCGGCGGTCATGTCGCCGATGATCCGATCATGTTCAGAATGGTCAGACAGGCCGTCGACCGCAAATTTGAAAATGCGCCGTATCACAACATTTTCAAGCCGGAGATCAAGGAATGCATATTCCATCACAATTCCCGTACCTACGGGGCGGTCTATAATTTCCGTGATCTGATGGAAGGGAAAGATGACTAGATATCTTTCGGTCTTTCACAATGAAGTTCCTTCGTTTCTTGTGCCGTGCCTGGAAAGCAGGGCCATGCAGAGACTGAAGGGAATCGATATGAACTGCGGGGTGAATTATACTTCTTACCCGCTTTTTGCTGTAAGGAAGCCATATACAAGATATGAACACTGTCTCGGCACGGCAATGATCGCCTGGCATTTTACCGGCGACAGGAAACAGGCCCTGGCATCCCTGTTCCATGACATATCGTCACCGGCATTTTCCCATGCGGTCGACTTTCTCTACGGAGATCATCTGAAACAGGAAGCGACCGAGGTAAGAACTGCAGCGATGATCGAAGGCGATGAGACGATCATGGTGGTACTGGGAACGGAAGGAATCCTTCCTTCCGAAGTCAGCGACTATCATCTGTATCCCATATGCGACAATGATTCGCCGCAGCTGTCGGCCGACCGTCTTGAATATACCATCGGCAACATGATCCGCTTCGGCTTTGCGGATGAAACGGAAGCCGGAAAGATGTATGATGATCTGTGCGCTGCCGTAAATGAGCAGGGAATTGATGAACTGGCATTCCGGCATGCCGATACCGGTCTGGCATTTGCCCGGGGAGCACTGGCCTGCGGCCGCATCTACAGCAGTGGCCAGCACCGCTTTGCGATGGAAACGCTGGCCGGCATTCTCAGGGATGCCATCCGTTCCGGTGTTCTTTCGGAAGATGATCTGTATCTCAGTGAAGCCGAAGTCATCGGCAGGCTGCAGAAAAGCTTCCTGCAGGAGAGATGGCAGAAATACCGGAAGCTGAAGGATGTGCAGATCAGCGAAGCATATTCGGAGGGATGTCTGAAGGTGCCTGCCAAGAAACGGTATATCGATCCGCTGATCAGAGGACAGGGAAGAGCTTCTTCTCTGTCGGAAGCATTCAGGAACGATGTCAGCCGGTTTATGAATGAAGATTATGATGTGTATCTGAAAGGGGAATATGATGAGTGAAAAAGTGATTGTTGTTGCCAGCACGAATGAAGGAAAGATCCGTGAATTCAGGGAAATGCTGGAGCCGAAGGGCTATACGGTCAAAAGTCTGAAAGATTTTGATGACATGCCGGAAATCGATGAAAACGGAACGACATTTTCCGAGAATGCCGTGATCAAGGCGAACGCCGTGACCGAACGCTACGGCATCATGGCGGTTTCCGATGACTCCGGTCTGGAGATCGATGCCTTTGACCGTAAGCCCGGCGTACACAGTGCCCGCTGGCTCGGTCATGATACACCGTACAGTGAAAAGAACCGCATCATCCTGGAAAAGATGGAAGGCATCAAAAACCGCACCTGCCGCTATGTCTGTGCCATTGCCGTAACCAGGAAGGGACATGAACCGGTCGTGTTTGAAGATACCGTGGAATGTGTCATTGCCGATCATCCGGCCGGGGAAAACGGCTTCGGCTATGATCCGATCATCTTTTATGAACCGTACGGCAAAACCATGGCGGAAATGACCAAGGATGAAAAGAACGGAATCTCCCACCGCGGCAAGGCAGTGGCACGTCTGGAGGAATGGCTCGCTCATGAAGGCTGACAGAATCATATCCGCGCTTTCCGGCATTGCCCTGATGATCGCACTGCTGCTGACGGCGGTGGATTTCTGCTGTTTTCTGAAGCCGTTCTATCATTATGAATATGAAACCGGAAAGCAGGCCGAAAAGATCGGCATGAGTGCCGAAGGCCTCAATGCCGCAACCGATACGCTGCTGGACTACCTGCAGGACAGAAGGGATGATATCTTTGTCAAAACGGAAGTGAACGGTACTGAGCGGGAAGTCTACAACCAGCGGGAAATCCTGCATATGAGGGATGTCAAGAATCTGTATCAGAATGCGGTGCTGGTCAGGAATATCCTTGCCTGTGCTTCGCTGGCAGGCTTTCTGGTGCTGTTCTTCCGCGACAGAAGGCATTTTCCTTCCCGCCTGAAGGAAGGGCTGAAACAGGGGCTTCTGTGCCTGGTGCTGCTGGTGCTGTTTGTTTCGGTATGGGCGATTGCCGACTTCGACAGCTTCTGGCTGAATTTCCATTATGTCTTCTTTGACAATGATCTGTTCCTGCTGGATCCGAATACCTCGATCATGATCAACATGTTTCCCTCCTCATTCTTCATGCATATGGTCTTTCTGATCATCTTCGTCTTTGCCCTGATGGCTGCGGCTGTTTACGGCATCGCATGTTTTATGGAGAAGAGGACGGCATGATCAATATCGTTCTGTACGAACCGGAGATTCCCCAGAATACCGGCAATATCATGCGCACCTGTGCGGCTTTGAACTGCCGTCTGCATCTGATCGAACCGCTGGGATTTTATCTGGATGAAAAGCATCTGCGCCGGGCCGGCATGGATTACCGCGGGGATGTTGACTATACGCTGTATCCGGACTGGCAGGCATTCTGCGAAAAGAACAGCGGCGAATTCTATTATGTTACCCGCTACGGCCATCAGCCGCCGACTGCCTTCCGCTATCCGGAAGACAGGGACATCTATCTGATATTCGGAAAGGAAAGCACCGGCATTCCCAAAGACATTCTGAGGGAGCACCTTGACAGATGCATCCGTATCCCGATGGTCAGGCAAGCCCGCAGCATGAATCTTTCCAACTGTGTGGCCATCTGTGCATATATCGTCTCTGATCAGCTGGGCTTTCCCGGTCTGAGCCGGGACGAATGGCTGAAGGGAGCCGATTTTCTGGAGCGCTTTGAGTCATGATTATGGACACGTCTGCAGCACGATTTTATAATGGGACTGACAAGGAAAGGAGCGATGTTCATGCTGGAATGTATGAGTGACTATCTGTCTCTGTTCGTCATGGTATTCATGGTAATTGCCGGTCTTTACGGTGTATTTGTCGTTACCGATTCCCAGCATGATGCGGCTGTCAGAAACCGTGAGGAAATGTATTATGCTTTCTATGAAAGCATGGATGACGAATACGATGACAGTTCCGCACCGTATTATGAAGAGTAAAGGTGTATGATTCAGAAACCGATCAATTTCAAAAAGGATTTGAACCGCCACTTCTCCCAGGCTCTGACTGTAGGAGACTTCATTTTTCTTTCCGCCCAGCTTCCGGTTGATATCAAGACCGGAAAACTGGTATCAGATGATTTTAAGGAACAGGCGCGTCAGTGTTTCCGCAATATCAAAACCATTCTCAAGCAGTGCGATCTGCCTCTGAATTATGTCCTTAAGACGACCGTCTTCCTGACCGATATCGGCATGGTGGACGCTC
>CAMNGB010000015.1 GCA_946537835.1 uncultured Erysipelotrichaceae bacterium | reverse complement strand
TCAGCTGGGAGAGCACCTGCTTTGCAAGCAGGGGGTCAGCGGTTCGATCCCGCTAAGCTCCACTTGTTGAAAGAGATTGAATAAATCTCTCTTTTTTTGTTTTTTTTACTGAAAACGGCACCGGATCTCCGATGCCGTTCTGCGTTTTCACTTTTTCTCAAATACTGCGGCCTGGTAAGGTTCCAGTTCAATATCCAGTCCGCTGACCTTCACATCATCATAGTTGCTGATGAGCAGCTCCGGAATATCCATCAGTTCCGGCAGTCTGTATTTTGTCCTGCGGCTGCTGAAATTGCCGATCACAAACAGTTTTTTCCGTTTCCATGTCCGGCTGTAGCAGATAATGCGGCGGTTTTCATGATCATATTCATGTGTTTCGCCGTAAACTGCCGTCTCATTGTTCTTTTTGATCTGCAGCAGCTTCTGATAATAGCGGTAAACGGAATGATCGCTTTCCAGATCCTTCCTTACATTGATTTCCCTGTACAGCGGATTGACGCACTGCCACGGCGCATGGCCCTTGTTGAAGCCGCCGTTGACGCTGTCATCCCACTGCATCGGCACTCTGGCATGATCCCTGGCACCGTATTTGATAAAGCTGAATGCCAGCTTTGCCGGCAGACCGTATCCCTTCATCAGATCATAGACAAAATGACTGACCGGATCCTTCAGTTCATCCATGCTTCTGAAATCCGTATTTGTGAGACCTGCCTCCTGTCCCATATAGATGAACGGTGTTCCGAATCCCATGTATGTGATCGTCGCCAGCATGGTCGCAGCTTCATAGCGGTATTTCCTGTCATCGATGCCGAAACGGCTGACACTGCGGGGATTGTCGTGATTTTCCAGAACCAGCGTATTCCAGCCGTCACGGTAATATGACACCTGCGGATCCAGCAGTCCCTTCTTGAACTGCCTCAGGTCAAACGGCTTGCGGAAGAATTTCTTGCCGGCAATATTGTCGGCATCGAGATGGGCAAAGTTGAAGATCGTATCCAGTTCCCTGTTTTCCTTCTTTACATAGGCGTGGGCATCCTCTTCCGAAGGATGGAAGGATTCTCCGACCGTATAGCTGTCATACAGCGACAGTGCCCTGTCATTCAGTTCCCTCAGGTACTCATGCATATGCGGACCGTCGACATAATACTGGGCCCCTGTCTGGAATGTATCCTTCTGATCATCATCCCGGATCGGATAAACCTTGGAAAACATATTGAAGACATCGAAGCGGAATCCGTCCACTCCCTTGGCAAGCCAGAAATTCAGGATATCGACGATCTCATCCCGGACCGCCGGATTGTCCCAGTTCAGATCGGCCTGTTCACGGCAGAACAGATGCAGATAGAATTCATCACTGCTGCCGATCCTCTCCCAGGCCGAACCGGTAAATGTCGATTCCCAGTTGCTCGGCGGCAGAAGCCTGTCACCTTCCCTTTTTCCTTTGCGGATGATATACCAGTCACGGTATGGGGAATCCTCAGAGGAAACCGCATCCCGGAACCAGGGGTGTTCGGTGGAAGTATGGTTGATGACCATGTCCATGATGACCTTCAGATCACGCCTGTGGCACTCTTCCAGCAGCCGTTCAAAATCAGCCATGGTTCCGAACTTTTCATCGATTGCCCTGTAATCGCTGATATCATATCCGTAATCATAGTCCGGCGACTGATACAGCGGTGAAAACCAGATGGCTGTCGCTCCCAGATCCCGGATGTAATCCAGTTTTGAAATGATGCCTTCGATATCACCCCATCCGTCGTTGTCGGAATCCATAAAACTGAACGGGTAGACCTGATAAACCACCGCATTCTTATACCAGTCTGTCTTCATGATGATTTCCTCCTGCCGAATACATGCGCATTATCGTTCTCATGATACCACTTACGATGCCGTTCAATGTCACGCAATTTGAAGAATCTGCAGATAAGTCCGGCATTTTGTAATAAGATTAATGTATTCAGAAAGGCTGAAAATCATGAAAGAAATCAAGATTACCGATATCGAAGGTTTCCGTTTCGGAAATGCAGAATACGAAGACAGCGCAACAGGATGCACGGTGATCCTGGCAGATCCGGGTGCCGTTACCGGCATTGATATTCGCGGCGGTGCCCCGGCTTCAAGAGAGTCAGGTCTGCTGAACCCGCTGGCTGACAACAGCAGCGTCAATGCCGTGCTGCTGAGCGGCGGCAGTGCCTTCGGACTGAGTGCTGCCGACGGTATCATGAAATATCTGGAAGAGAGAAATATCGGCTTCCCGACCGACAGCGGAGTCGTGCCGATCGTCTGTGCATCATGCCTGTTTGACCTGGCTCTGCATGACAGCAGGGTCAGACCCGACAGTGCCCTCGGCTATCAGGCCTGCCTGAATGCCGAAAAAGGCATTTTCAGGGAAGGTTCCTACGGTGCCGGATGCGGCGCTTCCGTCGGCAAGCCTCTCGGCATGGATCATGCCATGAAATCCGGACTGGGCACTTATGCCCTGCAGATGGGAGACCTGAAGGTCGGTGCTGTCGTTGCCGTAAATGCTGTCGGTGACATCTATGACCCGGACGGAAAGAAGATCGCCGGTGTCTATGATCCAGAAAGCGGTGAATTCATCGATGCCGTACAGGCCCTGACAGAGACCATGCAGGCGGTCAATCTTTTCCGAAAGAATACGACGATCGGTGCCATCGTCACAAATGCTGCGCTGAACAAAACGGCACTGACAAAGGTTGCCGGCATGGCCCATGACGGTTTTGCCAGGGCGATCCGGCCCGTGCATACCATGTTTGACGGTGATTCCATCTATGCCATGTCAAACGGCAGTGTACCGTCAGATATCAATACCGTCGGCATCCTTGCAGCTGAAGCCATAGCCCGCGCAATTGCCGCAGCGGCACGCCCCCAGGGACCTGCCTACGGCCTGAGGAAAGCAGAATAGGTGAAGAATATGAAAAGAGTCTATAACTTCTCTGCCGGTCCGGCAGTGCTTCCCGAAGAAGTGCTGAAGGAAGCGGCAGATGAAATGATGAATTATGAAAAGTCCGGCATGTCGGTCATGGAAATCAGCCACCGCACGGAGCTGTTCCGCACGATTATCGAGGAAGCCGAGCAGGATCTGCGCGACCTGATGCATATTCCGGACAATTACCGCGTTCTGTTTGTACAGGGCGGCGGCCACATGCAGTTTGCCATGGTTCCCATGAACCTGATGAAAAACGGCAAAGCCGATTATCTTGTCAGCGGACTCTGGTCAAAGAAGGCCGCAAAGGAAGCAGAGATGTACGGCGATGTCAGAATTGCCGCCAGCGGCGAAGCAGACAATTTCACCTCCCTTCCCGATCTCAGAGATGTTACATTCCGCAGCGATGCCGACTATGTCTATCTGTGTCTGAACAACACGATCTACGGAACGCTCTGGCATGAACTGCCGGAAACCGGTGATATTCCGCTTGCTGCAGACATCTCTTCCTGTTTCCTCAGCGAACCGCTGGATGTAAGCAGATTCGGACTGCTGTGGGGCGGTGTTCAGAAGAATGTCGGGCCGGCAGGCATGGCCATCGTGATCATCCGCGAGGATCTGATCCGCGAAGATGTATGGCCCGGCACACCGACCATGCTCAGATACAGGACCTATGCCGACAGCAATTCCCTCTACAATACACCGCCGGTCTACTGCATCTATATCTGCGGCAAGGTATTCCGCTGGCTGAAACAGCAGGGCGGTCTGGAAGAAATGAAAAAGATCAATCAGGAAAAGGCTGACCTTCTTTACGATTATCTTGATCATTCCCGTCTGTTCCGTCCCATTGCCGCAAAAAAAGACCGCTCGCTGATGAATGTCACCTTTACGAGCGGCGATGCGGAAACGGATGCCCGCTTCGTCAAAGAAGCAGAAGCAAAAGGCCTGATGAATCTGAAAGGCCACCGCAGCACCGGCGGTATGCGGGCAAGCATTTACAATGCAATGCCTGCCGAAGGCGTCAGAGCCCTGGTCAGTTTCATGAAAGAATTCGAGAATGCAGAATAAGGCGGGAAACCGTCTTATTTTTCTTCAACATCGACAAGCAGCGTACGAACCACTTCCCGGCTGCCGTACTGCATACGGTAGACCGCAGCCTTGCGGCCGGGCTGTGATGTATCGATCCGGCCCGGCAGTATCAGTGTCCCTCTGCCTTCGGCAGCCCGGACATAGCGGGCAGCGTCGAACGGTTCCCCTTTCTTCAGCGTGACTGTCTCTTCCTGCAGCTGCAGCAGCGGTCTTTCGGACACACCGATCCAGGCCTGCAGAAAGAAGACACAGAGCGACATGACAAAGAATGACAGAGCGGCGGCAAGCAGCAGCCGCTCTTTCTTTTCGCCTTTCCGCTTCCTTTCCTTCGTTTTTTCCGCTTCGGCATCATAGCCGAATATTCCGTATTTCTCCTGTGAAATCAGCATCCGCAATACCTCCTCAGAAGAAATATAGCCGGAAAATGAAAAAATCCCGCCGTATGACGGGACTTTTCAAATGCGTTTTCAGTCTCAGTACTGAAGCAATTAACGCTTGGAGTACTGCGGTGCACGACGGGCACCCTTCAAACCGTACTTCTTTCTTTCCTTTTCGCGGGAATCACGTGTCAGGAATCCAGCCTTCTTCAGTGCCGGTCTGTAATCTTCGGAAGCTTCCAGAAGAGCACGTGCGATACCATGACGCATAGCACCGGCCTGGCCTGTATAGCCGCCGCCTGCTACGTTGATCTTGATATCAAACTGTTCCTTTGTCTCTGTCAGTACGAGCGGAGAGTTAACGACCATGCGCAGTGTTGCCTGCGGCAGGTATTCTTCCAGTGTACGTCCGTTGACTGTGATTGTACCTGTACCCGGAGTCATGAAGACACGGGCTACAGACTGCTTGCGACGTCCAGTTCCGATATAGGTTACTGCTGACTTCTTCTTCGTTGCCATATCCTCGTCTCCTCCTTACTTAACCTTCAGCTCAACTGGTTTCTGAGCTGCATGCGGGTGATCAGGTCCCGTATAGACGAAGACATGCTTGCGCTGAACATCGCCTAACTTGTTGTGCGGCAGCATACCCTTAATGGCTTTTTCAACCCATTCAACTGTATACTTCTCACGCATGACTTTTGTGCTTCTTGTACGCAGTCCGCCAGGAAACATGGAGTGGCTGTAATAGAACTTCTTGAAATCCTGGTCGCCGGTGATTCTTACCTTGTCGGCATTCACGACGATTACGTAATCTCCGCAGTCTACGTGCGGTGTATAAGTCGGCTTATGCTTGCCTCTTAATACGGTTGCGACTTTTGTTGCAAGACGGCCGAGTGTGCAGTCTGCCGCATCTACGACATACCATGTACGTTCGACTTCGCTTGGCTTTAACATCGTTGTCTGACGCATCTTTTTTCATCCTCCTAATGTAGTTTCCGGGGCTACATTATAAAAATGTTGGACTCAATTATTTTAGTAGAATCAGACAGGTAAGTCAAACCTTTTTCTGCTTTTCAAAAGAGATTTCAAAAGATTCCGACAGTCCCCTGTCTCCGGCCCATTCACGCAGCTGATCCAGCAGGCTTTCGGCCGTTCTGCGGCTGCTTTCGTCATACAGGCAGAACCGCCCCTTTTCCCGGTCAGTCACTTCCAGGAAACCCAGGATCGTCTGCGAATGCCTGGTACTGAAAGCATAGATGCGCGGCAGCGCGGCAGTTCTGACTGCCTCTTCCAGTTCTTTCAGTTCATAACCTTCCGGCAGGATGTCGCCGTCCAGGTACTCCCTGACCATGCCGTTTTCGTTCAGGGCACAGATTTCAAAGTAATCGATCTGTTCCAGCGTCAGTCCCTGCGGCTCGGCATTGCGTCCGGAAGCCGTCTTTGACTTCTCTTCCAGCATTCTCCTGATATCTTCCGGCATCACGCGGCCGCGGCCGGCTTCAATCAGCTGGGCTGTCATCATTCTTACCATATAGCGCAGGAAACCTTTTCCGATAAAGGAAATCTTCAGCAGATCGCCGTCCTGTTCAAAAACAATATCCTTTACGGTTCTGACCTGGTCGGGATATTCACTGAGGCTGCTGGAATTGAACGACGTAAAGTCATGCGTTCCGACAAAGCACCGCGATGCCTCCTTCATCTTTTCAATGTCCAGTTCATACGGACACTGCCAGGCATAGTCGATGCTGAAAACATCATAGAGATTCAGCTGAATCCGGTAATCATACTGTTTCATCCGGACACAGTAGCGGGCATGAAAGCGTTCATCTGTTTCCTGCACATCCATGATGCGGATATCATCCGGCAGGAAGCCGTTGATCGCCCCTTTCCATTTATAGGCACTCAGATTCATGTCACAGTCAAAATGAAAAACCTGCCCGTGTGCATTCACACCGGCATCGGTTCTTCCGGCAGCGGTTATGACAATTCTGTTTCCGGCAATGCGCCCGATGGCAGCTTCGATCGTCTCCTGCACGGAACGGCCGCTGCGCTGGGACTGCCAGCCGTCATAGTTTCTGCCCTTATAGCTGACTGTGCATTTAAATCTTCTCATCTGAAATATGCAAGCCACACCATGCCTGCCAGCAGGAGTACTGCACCGGCAAGCAGGATATAGTCTCTTCCTTCCATTTTCAGAACCTTATAGCGGGTTCTCTTTTCCCCCGGGGCATAGCCGCGGGCTTCCATGGCATTGGCCAGGTCTTCGGCTCTCTGGAATGCCGATACGAACAACGGAACGATCAGGGACAGGATCGCCATGATTCTATCGGTGAGTTTCCCCTCCTGCAGATCGACGCCGCGTGATTCCTGCGCCTTGATGATGCGCTGCGTCTCATCGATCAGATCGGGAATAAAGCGCAGGGCAATACTGATAAGCATGGCAATTTCATGCGCCGGCACATGGATCTTCTGAAACGGCTTCAGCAGATCCTCGATGCCGAGCGTCATATCCAGCGGCTTGGTCGTTGCGGTCAGGCAGGTGGTGATCATGACCATCAGAAGCAGCCTGACAGCGATATAGAGCGTCTGGAAGACAGCATCGCTGTAGAGGGTAAAGGAACCGACCGTAAACAGCGGATCGCCTGTCTTCAGCAGAAAGGCATTGATGACAAACAGGAAAGCCAGCATGAACAGCATCGGCTTCATGGCTTTCCAGATAAACGTAAACGACAGTTTCCCGATGATGATCGTCAGTGCGGCAGCCGCAAAGATGATGGCATAGCCGGTCCATCCGGCCGGGAAAAAGATTGCGATCAGCACCAGCAGCATCGCCATGATCTTGGCACGGGGATCCATCTTATGGATCGGTGAATCCAGGGGGATATATCTTCCCAGTGTAATATTACCCATGTTTCTTCACCTGCCTTGCGATACAGTCTGCCAGCGCATCGATGCTCAGGATGTCATCCGGAACCTCAAAGCCGTTTTCCTTCAGCAGTTCTTTCATGCGGATCAGCGCCGGCGGCAGGATATGCATTTCCTGGCAGGCGGCGGGATTGCGGAAGAATGTTTCCGTATCGGTATGAACACGGACCTTTCCGTCCTCCATGACAATGACCCTGTCGCAGTAGCGGAATACCTGTTCCATATCATGGGTGACGATCAGAATCGTCTTTCCGTGGCCGCGGTTCAGTTCATGGAACAGCTTCATCATGGATTCCGTGCCTTTCGGATCCAGTCCGGCTGTCGGTTCATCCAGAACCAGCACCTTCGGATTCATGGCCAGAATGCCGGCAATGGCAATGCGCCGTTTCTGTCCGCCGCTCAGTTCCAGCGGACTTCTTTCGCAGTATTCTTCACCGAGACCGACAAGCTTCAGGGCATTCAGGGCCCGCTTTTTTGCTTCTTCTTCACTGGCTCCGAAGTTCTTCGGTCCGAAGGCAACATCCTTCAGAACCGTTTCTTCAAACAGCTGGTATTCAGGAAACTGGAAAACCAGTCCGACATCACCGCGCAGTGACTTCAGGCGCTTTGGCTTTTCCGAAGCCGTAATCGTCCGGTCAAGCACCTTTACCGTACCTGTTTCCGGCAGCAGCAATGCGTTCAGATGCTGTACCAGCGTGCTCTTCCCGGAACCTGTCTGGCCGATGACAGCCGTCATTTTTCCTTCTTCGATATCCAGGCAGACATCATCAAGGGCCTTATATTCATACGGTGTGCCCTTGGAATAGATATAGCTTACATGTTCGAACGAGATCGGCATAATTCCTTCACCAGTCCTTCCATTGTAATGTGTTTGTCTGTCTGTACGCCTCTTTGGGCAAGGGCTTCCTGCAGCTTGAGGCTGAACGGAACATCCAGCTGGATCTTCCGCAGTTCTTCAACATCGGAAAAGACCTCATGCGGCGTTCCGCTCATTGCGACCTTTCCCTTTTCCAGAGCTATGACCCTGTCACTGCCGGCTACTTCGTCGATATCATGCGTGATCGAAATGATCGTCAGTGAGCTTTCCTTGTGAATATTGCGGATCACCCGCTTGATTTCATCCTTGCCGGAGGGATCCAGCATCGATGTCGCTTCATCAAAAATCAGGATCTTCGGTTTCATGGCAAGAACACCGGCAATTGCCACCCTTTGTTTCTGGCCGCCGGAAAGACGGGTCGGTTCATGGTCCAGATACTTGGTCATATGGACCCGCTCGGCATTGGCAAGAATGATGCCGTCCATTTCCTCCTGGGGCACACAGTGATTTTCAAGACCGAAGGCAATATCATCCCTTACCGTAGAACCGATGAACTGGTTATCGGGATTCTGGAAAACGATGCCGATCCGGTTTCTGATCTTCGGCAGATTCTCAAGATTCAGTTCCATCCCGTCGATGATGATCGAGCCGCTCTTTTTCTCGAGAAGACCGGCAAGCAGCTTGGCAACGGTCGATTTTCCCGATCCGTTATGACCGACGATCGTTGTATACATTCCCTCTTCGATCTCGAAGGAGACATCATCGATCGTTGTCCTGGTGTCATCATATGAGAAAGTAAGGTTTTTTACTTCAATAACTGACATGGTTTCTCCTTAAAAACGAAACCATTATAACAGATATCATTCGGCGTGCCGGAAAAATGAAAAAAGGCTTTCGCCTTCATTTCATCTGCCTGATCAGTGACTCCATCACCTCCCGGCTGAGCGGATGTTCAAGAGCCATGATGCCGTAGCTGTAATCGCCGACATACCAGGTTGCGGCAGAAACCGTTTCACCGTCGCCGCGTTCGGTCACATCGATGTCACCGACACTTTCGATCATTGTGCTCCGGAAGGTCATATCCTTGAAATCATAGACCTCGGCACCGTTGCAGGTATACCCTTTGGTAAACCGCACGCCTTCTTCGCCGGCATCATCGGTATAATACACTTCCATGAACATTCTGTTGAAAGCCCGGAAATGTTCGTTCGGATATCCTTCCAGCGGCTGTTCCGGATACTCCATGTCGAATCTGGAAACCGCAAACGCTTCGGCATAGGAATTGAGATCCACCCAGACACCCTGCTGTGCCTGTCCGAACGGGCTGTATTCATTGACCCGGCAGCCGTCGGCACTATCCTTGTTCCGGTTGCCGGAAAACAGCGTGAAAACGATCACGCCGGCCGCCACAATTACCAGGGCAATAATCTTATAAAGGTTGGAAACCAGATCATTCCTGGTATCTTTGCTGTTGTTGTTTTCTTCACTCATATCCTGCCTCCGGTATGAAAGTAATCATACCGCAATTCGTCTTCCGTGACCATGAAAAAGAAAAAGCCGGTTTCCCGGCCTATATGCTTACTGAATCGTATGATGTCTGTAGCAGCCCTTCAGGGCAGCCGCCTGGTTTGCGACATTCAGAATATCGCTGATGATGGCGCCGTCTTCGGTAAACAGCTTCTTTGCGGCAAAGACTTCCTTTTCATTTTCCGTACGGCACTGGTAGCCGGCTGTTTCCATGATTTCGGCAAAATCTGCAGCAGCTTTCGCATCTTCAAAGACAGAATCATGAGTCAGTGTGATCAGTGTATCTTCCGGATATGCCTGATTCAGTTCGCTGTTTCTGGAAAGCAGATCAGAGACAAAAGCCGGCTTCAGATACGGATACAGTCCGCAGATTTCCTTTACTTCCGGACTGACTTCCGGTTCTTCTGCAGCAGGTTCCTTGACTGTTACTGCCGGTTCCGGCGTATCTTCGTCGTCGTCATTGATGCGGATGAAATGAATTTCTTCATCGTCGTCGTATTCTTTTTCCTCTTCAGCCTTCTTATCCTGCAGGACTTTCAGAAGCAGTCCCGCGCCGACACCGGCCGCGACAACAAAGGCACTTAAGACAGTTCTTTTAAACATAAGGATCTACCTCCTGTATGAGATATTCTATCACATTAGTGCGAAAGTAAGTACTCCATTATTTGCACGGCATTGGCGGCAGCACCCTTGCGGATCTGGTCGCCGCAGCACCACAGAGCCAGACCGTTTTCCTCGCACAGATCTTCGCGGATGCGGCCGACATATACAATATCCTGATTTGAGGTTTCAAGCGGGGAAGGCACGTGGTCTTCCACCAGTTTTGTGCCTTCGGCAGCGGCAATTGCCTGCCTTGCCTGATCCGGCGTTACCTTTGTCTCGGTAACGACCGAAGCAGAAATGGAATGGGAACGGTAAACCGGCACTCTGACACAGGTGCAGGTCACCTTCAGATCCGGCAGATGCAGGATCTTCCGTCCTTCATTCTGCATTTTCATTTCTTCCGTCGTATAGCCGTTGTCATTGTAGGAGCCGATTTCGGCAATGCAGTTGAAGGCAATCTGCTGGGGGAAGACGGATGCCGTCACCTCTCTGCCTTCATGGATTGCACTGACCTGGGCATTCAGTTCCTGCAGACCGCCGATACCGGCACCGCTGACTGCCTGGAATGTCGTGGCGGTAATCTTTGTAATCGGTGAAATGCGGGCAATCGGAGCGACGGCCATCATCGTAATGATCGTCGAACAGTTCGGATTGGCAATGACACCGTGATGTTTCAGGGCATCTTCACCGTTGATTTCGGGAACCACAAGCGGTACGTCATCTTCCAGACGGAAGGCACTGGAATTGTCAATATAGACAGCGCCGGATGCCTTGATATACGGAAGAAACTGCTTTGAGAAGGCATTGCTGACGGCACCGAGGACATAATCCAGTCCTTCAAAGGAATGCTCATTCGCCTCCTGTATGACAAGTTCCTCACCTTTGTATTTCATTGTCCTGCCGGCCGAGCGGGCACTGGCAAGCAGACGGATCTCATCTGCTTCGATATTTCTTTCCTCAATGCATTCCAGCATCTGTCTGCCGACGGCACCGGTTGCGCCTAAGATTCCGATTTTCATACTGCTTTTCTCTCCTCTGCTATAAATCTGTCATAGATACATCTGATTGCCTTTTCAAAGTCACGGTTTTCGACGCCGACCACAATGGACAGCTCATCCGAACTCTGGTTGATGATTTTCAGGTTGACGGCATTGCGGCCGAACTCCGAAAGCAGGCGTCCTGACATGCCGGGCACGGAACGCATGCCGCGGCCGACGATTGCCACCAGGGCAAGATGTTCCTCAATGCGAAGATCATCGGGACTGAATTCCTTCTTCAGTCTGGCCATGATTTCATAGATGCAGTGATCCACGGCTGATGACTGGACAATGACCGAGAAGGTATCGACCGTGCAGGGCACGCTCTCAATTGATACCCGGTACTCTTCGAATACCGACAGCAGCCTTCTCAGGAAACCGACCTCAGCCGAGCTGTGGCTTTTGACCAGGGTCACGACCGTATAGTCCTTGCGGCCGGTAATGCCGGTCACATAATGCGGCGGTTCCAGACGGTCCTGTTCGCTGCAGTCATTCATGATCATCGTGCCGGGATTGTCCGGCTCATTGGTATTTCTGATATTGATCGGAATATTCTTGGAGCGGACCGGGAAGACGGCATCGTCGTGCAGGACGTTGGCACCCATATAGCTCATTTCCCGCAGTTCATTATACGTAATGCGGGGAATCCGCAGGGGATTTTTGATAATGCGGGGATCAGCCACCAGGAAGCCGCTGACATCCGTCCAGTTTTCATAGACATCGGCATCAATGATATTGGCAATGACGCTGCCGGTAATATCACTTCCGCCCCTGCTCATCACCCGGATCACGCCGTTGGGCAGAGCTCCGTAGAAACCGGGAATGACCACCCGGCTGTAATCCTTGCATTTTTCCAGCAGCATCTGGCTGCTTCGCTCCATGTCGATCGTTCCGTCATAGCGGAAAAAGATGACATCGGCAGCGTCGACAAACTGCGCATTCAGATATTCCGCAAGGCAGCGGCCGGTCAGATACTCACCGCGCGATACCAGATAGTCCGTCGATATGCCGTGGCGGATATGATCACGGATCGCCTCAAATTCCTTCTCCAGGTCGATCTTCAGATGAAGATCTTCCCTGATCCGCAGATATTTGTCTTCGATCAGCTTAAATATGTCCTCATAGGAAACACCGTAGCGCACATGTGCCTCGCACAGATACAGAAGATCGGTGATCTTGTGGTCTTCATGTGACTCCTTGCCGCAGGCACTGGTAACGACAAACTTGCGGGAAGGATCGCTTTCGACAATATTTCTGACTTTCTGAAACTGGGTGCTGTTGGCTACGCTGGAGCCTCCGAATTTAACAACCTTGATCATTTCCGCACCTCCGCGATAAACAGCGTATCATCTTCAGCCTGATTCGCCAGTCTGACGATCTCCTGCAGTGATACTTTCCGGCTCAGCAGAGCTGTATCGGAAATGTCTTCCGCCTTGATTCCGGCAAAGGCCGAAGGATCTGCCGTACGGATATAGTAGCAGCCCTCATGACGGCTGTTGTCAACCGGAACCGGATGCTTGTCATTGATCTCGGGATCCTGATTCTTGACGATATCGATGATATTCTGTACGACCGCATGCGCCGTCGGCAGTGATCCGGCTCCCTGACCGACAAACATTGCCCTTCCCAGAGTCAGGGAATTGCTTTCAATGGCATTGAAGTTCAGCGGAATATCGGCAAAGACATCTTCATTGTCCAGGAATACCGGCATGACATAGGCACTGATGCAGTCACCGTAATACTCGCCGCTGCCCAGCAGCTTGCAAGCCAGATTGTTCCGGGCACACCAGGCAAGATCCTCTTCCCTGATATTGCGGATGCCGAAAACGGCAATGTCTTCGATGTTCTGAAGTGTGTCAAATGCCTTGACACAGGACAGGCTTACCTTGTAGCGGACATCATGGCCGTCGATGTCATCGGACGGATCCTGTTCGGCATATCCGAGTTTCTGTGCTTCCTGCAGCTTTTCCGCAAAGGAAGAATGTTCCCTGCTCATGCGTTCCAGAATATAATTGGTCGTTCCGTTGAATATACCGCGGAACGAAATGATATCATCGACTCTTCTCGTCCTGTCCAGCGAAGCCATCCAGGGAATGCCGCCGCCGCAGGCTGCTTCATAATGCACCGTCACATTGTTCTTTCTGGCCGCATCAAACAGCTCGCTGCAGTATGTCGCCAGCATCTTTTTATTGGAAGTCACGACATATTTGCCGTTTTCAAGAGCCTTCCTGACATATGTATGCGCCGGTTCGAGACCGCCCATGCATTCAACGATCACATCGATTTCCGGGTCGTTCAGAATCTCATCCGCATTCAGTGTTGTGCGCGGATCGATGCATTCCGATGCATCCCTGACCAGGATTTTCTTCACTTCAAGCTCACGGACTTCCCATGTCAGTCCGTCATCGATGATTTTTCTGACGCCGCCTCCGACGACACCATGTCCAAGCAGTCCAACCTTCATATCCAGCCTCCGTTGCTGTTCGCGTTTCGAATACACTTGTTTTTAAAACACGAACATAGTATCATTTTCTGGAGCACATGACAAGGAGATATTTTTTATGGTCAGATATGTCAGTACAAGAAACCGGAATCTGTCTTTGCCGGCGCATGAAGCAGTCATCAGCGGACTGGCGCCGGACGGCGGTCTGTTTACCCCGGATGCCGTTGACAGAATACATATTGATCCGGCTGATCTGCTGAAGTGCACCTATCAGCAGCAGGCGGCAGCCATCATCGGTGCCCTCTTTGATGATTACAGTGAAGAACAGATCCGAAACTGTACCGAAGGTGCCTATGACAGTAAATTTGCATCAGAAGACATAGTGCCGCTGCGGCCCTTTAGGGACGGCTGGCTGATGGAACTCTGGCACGGTCCGACATCGGCATTCAAGGATGTGGCTCTGACCATCCTGCCGCGGCTGCTGAGTACTGCCTATCAGATGGACGGACGCGATGATACGATTGCCATCCTGACCGCCACCAGCGGCGATACCGGCAAGGCTGCCCTTTCCGGATTTGCCGACGTGCCGGATACAGCCATCACCGTTTTCTATCCGGAAGTCGGTGTTTCCGAGATCCAGCGCCTGCAGATGCAGACCAGTCCCGGCAACAACGTTGAAGTCATAGCCGTCAAAGGAAATTTCGATGACTGCCAGAGAATGGTCAAGGAAGCCGTTTCCTCCCCGCTTGTGCGGGATGCCTGCCGGCATGTCACGATTTCCAGTGCCAATTCCATCAATATCGGGCGTCTGGTTCCGCAGATCGTCTATTATTACCACGCATATACCGAACTGGTGAACAGCGGTGCCGTCCGCTGCGGTGACAGAATCAATTTCTCGGTCCCGACCGGAAACTTCGGCGACATTCTGGCCGGCTGGCTTGCGGCATGTCTCGGTCTTCCGGTCGGCCGCCTGATCTGTGCTTCCAACCGCAACAACGTTCTGACCGATTTCATCCGTACCGGCACCTATGATGTCAACCGTGACTTCCATACCACGATGTCCCCTTCCATGGACATTCTGATTTCCAGCAATCTGGAACGTCTGCTGTTCATGCTCAGCAGTCAGGATGACACCCTGATCAGGGATCTGATGGAAAAGCTGAAGACAGAAGGCACCTATACGGTTCCGGAAGAAATCCACGCAAAGATCGGTGAGATGTTTTCGGCATACTGGACGAATGAAGACGAATGTGCCGAAACGATCCGGACCGTCTATGAACGGGACGGCATCCTGATCGATCCGCATACTGCCGTGGCCCTGCATGCCATGTACAGCTATCAGGAAGAAAGCGGCGACACCCGCCCGTGTGTTGTCTTATCCACTGCTTCTGCATATAAGTTCAGCCGTGACGTATACCGTTCGCTCAGCGGCAGCAACGAACCGGATGATCTGAAAGCAATGCAGAAACTGCAGGAACTGACCGGTGAAGCCGTGCCGGAAAACCTTGCCCATCTGCATGAACTGCCTGTGCGCTTCACAAAATCAATCGCTGTCAGCGACGGTCTTGAGACCATCGCCCGAAGAATGAAGGAGCTCAGTCATGATTAGGATCCACGCCCCTGCCAGCAGTGCCAATCTCGGTCCCGGCTTTGACTGCCTGGGTCTGGCTCTGGACATCTATAATATCTTCGAAGTACAGGAAGCCTCCGAGACAAAGCTGAGGGGCGTCGAAGAACGCTTCTGCAATGACGACAACCTGTTTCTGCAGGCCTACCGGAAAGGCTGCCGGCTCGGCGGCAGGGAGCCGCATATTCATGTGCATTTCAGCTGTGATATTCCGGTTTCCCGGGGCATGGGCTCCAGCGCAGCCCTGATTACGGCCGGTCTCTGTGCCGCTTCGGCAGTCCAGGAAAAACCGCTGGACAGGGATGTCATCTTTCAGCTGGCATCGGAAGCGGAAGGACATCCCGACAATATCGCCCCCTGTCTGTTCGGAGGCCTGACAGCCTCTGCCGGACTGGCGGAAGGCGGCTTTGTATGCCGGCGGCTGGGTCTGGCCGAAGACTGGAAATACACGCTGCTGATCCCTGATTTTGAAGTATCGACGCAGCAGGCCCGGGCAATCCTTCCGGATTCCTATCCGCGCCGTACCGCCTGTGCCAACACCGCCAATGCAATTCTGAGTGTCGAAGCACTGCGCAGCGGTGATGAGACCCTGCTGAAACAGTGTGCCCGTGATGCCGTTCATGAACCATTCCGCAGCACACTGATCAGCGGATATGATACACTGAAGGCACTTACCGAAGAAGACAGCGGCGGAGTCATGCTGATCAGCGGCTCCGGCTCAACCTGCCTTCTGATCTCAAAGCAGCATCTGTCTGACAGCGCGCGGAAATCCGTATCCCTTCTGCCGGGAAACTGGCAGATCCGGGAAACAGGTCCGGCTCTTGACGGAACAAAAATCCGTGTGGAGGATTTATGAACTCTGATTATCTGATCGTACACCGCAAAATACTGCCTGAGTATCTCGACAAGGTCATCCTTGCCAGAAACCTGCTGGAAAGCCATGAGGCTGCCACGATTACCGAAGCCGTGCAGATGGCCGGCATTTCCCGCAATACCTACTACAAATACAAGGATTACGTATATGACAGCGATGCGACCATGTCCAAGCGCCATGCCGTCATCAGCATGATCCTGAAAGATGAAAGCGGCTCTCTTTCTTCCGTCATCAACGCCCTGTCGGAACTGCACACGAATATTCTGACAATTTCCCAGGCAATACCGATTGCCCGCAAGGCCAACGTGCTGATTTCCCTGGATATCACGAATATGACATGTACTGTCGATGAGCTGACAGCTGCCCTGAAGAACCTTCCTTCTTCCCGCAAGGTTCATCTCGACGCGATTGAATGAGGAGACGATATGAGCAAAAAACTGAGACGTTTCTTCGCCGCCTTCATGCTGGCGGGTGATCTTCTGATGCTTCCGTTCTTTTTCACGGATGCCCTTGCTACCGGGGACGGAATCAGCTGGTTTCTGACCGTATTCTTCGCCATTGATGCCTATCTGACCGTCGATTATATGAAAGAGATGACACAGCGCATGAAGGAAGAAGATCAGGATATGCAGGAAACGGGCTATGAATATGCCCGCAATCTGACCAAGGCAAAATACGCCCGGATGCAGCGTGAGGAATCCGACCGGCAGATGGCAGAGGCGATACGGAACGAAAGAACAGTGGAGGAAATGGATCCCGACGAACTGCGGGAACTTCTGTCAAAAGATACGGTATCCACTTTCGAACATGAACAAAAACGCGCGGATCAGTAACGATTCACGCGTTTTCTTTCATCTCTTTTTCAATCCATTCCATCAGCAGGTTTACGATCTTCTCCTGCTGTTCAGCCGTCAGCTGCGTATGTTCGGGAACCCTGTACCATTTCTTCAGACAGCCCCGGCAGCAGCAGGCACAGGCATGCTGGGCCTTGAATACCGGATGACCCTTCATCGGTGTCTGTTTCCCGTCATTCGGTATGTCTGCCGGTGCCAGGCGTTCTCCCACAAAATCATACGCATGCCGGCGTATCGTATCCATGCCCTTTTCACGCACATATTCCCTGTCCCTTTCGTTCAGATGAAAGGATGAGCGGAAACGGGAACGGGCCAGTCTGGCAAGTGCTTCTTCTCTTGTCTGCATCATGCAAAAAACCGGTTTGTTCACCGGTTTTGTCATGCTTTCTTTTCGGAATTGCGGATGCCGATGATCATCAGCACCGTACCGATGCAGGATGCCGCAACACCGATCGTCAGTACGGAAGATGTGCTCATGTACTGGAACAGCTGGCCGCCCACAAGACTGGCAATCAGACCGCCGACAGTTGCCGTAACACCCATGACTGCCTGACCCTTGTTTCTGTCTTCAGCCGCAACATTCTCATTCGAGAAATAGACAGCTGCCGGAACAACAATGGCATAGCTGAACATCTGCAGAACCATCGAGGCATACAGCATCGGCACATTCGGGCACAGCAGGATCATGATGTGCTTGATGCTGAAGACAACCGCCGCAATGATCAGAAGCTTATTGACAGAGAACTTTTTCAGCAGCAGGGCAAAGCCAAACATTGTCGGCAGTTCGACCATGGCCTGAATGAACAGAGCCGTTCCCTGGATGCCTTCAACCGTTCCGGCTGCGGCAGCCGCATCTGCGCCGATGATGTTGGTAATGACCTTGGCAATATATGTATTCATCAGCATATGGCAGAAATACATCAGGATCAGCGATACAACAACGAGAATGATCTTGTTATATTTCTTAAAGAATTCACCGTAGGAGATCTGGGATACCTTTTCGCCGCTCTCGCTGACTGCCGTCTGTTTCTTTACAGTCGGCATCAGTCTGACGCTCAGGAATACCAGAACAGCCATGACCAGAATATAGATCGGCAGGATGTCCTTGCCGCCCCAGCTCCACAGTCTTCCCAGGAGTGCCGAGCCGACAGCGTAGGCAGCCGAGCCGACACCGCGTCCCAGACCGTAGTTGATCGTCTGGCCTTCCTGCTCATAGATGAAGGCCATGCTGTTGAGGAACGGCATGCCGATGGCAGCACTGGTGAAGGCGATGACTACAAGGACAATCGTCAGTATTGACTGTCCTTTATAAATGATCAGCAGTCCGGAAAGAATGATCGTAACGATCATGGAAAGCGAAATGAATGTCTTTTCATCCAGTTTCTCCGACTTGTCGATAATGGATCCGGATACCGTCTGGCCGATGACGCCGCAGACACTGATCAGGGAAATGATGATACCGACCGTTCCGTCCGGAAAACCGATCTGCGACAGGAAATTGTATGCATATCCGGCGGTTGCACACAGCATCATCAGATATGCCGCATTTATCAATGCATACTTCAGATTCAGATTTTTAAATTTCATAGAGGTTCCGCCCTTCTGACTAGCATTCTATCATGATTATGAAAAGATATGTCAGCATTGCGTCATGCAGTATAATGGTGTCATGAAATCAAATTCATTCTTTTACCAGTGCAAGCGCATCCTTGCCGGCCTGTGCATCATCGGTGAAGTCTATATGCTCGCCGATGTCATTGACGACCTGCTGTTCGAGCTGGAGTATCTCGGGCAGTGGGGCTATGATTATCTGCTCAAGGATATCTTCATGCTTACTGCCGGCATCGCCGTCATCTTTTTCCTTGTCGGTGCCATCATCGATTCCGGAAAACAGATCGAGGCTCAGAAGGCTATGAATCTGCAGGAAGAACAGGCGCATCTGGATTCCATCCGCCGCCGAAGCCGCTCGGCAGTTCAGAACTCCATGGATGAAGAGGAACTATCACCGGAAGAACTGCAGGAAATGCTGCAGAAGGATTTCGGCGAACAGAAAAGGAATGCCCGCGGATAACGGACATTCCTTTATTTTTTTTACAGAAAGCGGAGATTCGCCGGTCTGCTGACGGCAATATCCCTGCTTTTTTTCAGGGTTCCGTCCTTCTGTATGCGGAAAACGGTAATGACATCGCTTTCGGTATTGCATACATACAGGAATCTTCCGTCTCTGCCTAAGGCCATGCCGCGGGCATTGCTGCCGCCGGCAGGAACCGTCTGGATCAGTTCCGGAATGCCTTTGTCATTCACTGCACAGACCGAGATCACATCGGCAAAGCGCAGGGCTGTATAGATATATCTGCCGTCCTGAGAAATCACAACATCGGATGCCATGCCGATCAGCGGCTGATCCATCAGTTCCGTTTCATGGACCAGCTTCATCTTTCCGGTCTTCTTCTGAATCGATACCGTATAGAGAACGCTGCGCTGCTCATTGTTGACATAGAACAGATTCTGATCGGGATGGAAGGCCGCATAGCGGGGATCGCTTCCTTCCGGTACGGACAGTGCATCCTTCTGCACCAGTCTGCCCCGGCGGATCACATAGCTGTATACCTTGTCCAGTCCCTTGTCACAGACGATCAGCAGATCGCTGCCCGGCACTCTGTAAACGGAATGCAGCAGCGAGACTTTTCCTTTTTCCGGACTGTGGGCATGGAAATCTGCAGGATCCCCGATTGTTCCGTCTTCATTGATCCTGAACAGCACAACTGCCGCATCATCGCTGATGATTTCCTGAATCACTTTCCCCCGGCTGTTCTTTTTCAGAACCGTGGCACTGTCCCTGGTGGATGTATGATGCACCGCAATCAGATATCTGCCGCTTTCATCCAGGCAGCAGTATGACGGATTGACAGCCATGGACGGTACTTCCGATATGATTTCCGCCCGTCCTTTTTCATCGATCCTTGCGGCAAAGACATAGCCTCCGCCGCCGGTCCTGCGGCCGCGCAGTTCCTTGCGTTCCTCGACAAAATAGATGATATTGTCTTTCCCCGGTTCGGGTGTGCTTCCGCATTTGACTTCCGGCAGATAATTGCGGAAGGAAGACAGGTTCCCGTTTTTTTCACTGCAGCGGCAGACGGTAATGCCTTTCTGCGTATCGGATCCGTCCCAGTCCCAGCTGCCGATCACCGCATAGTTCTTTTCCATTTGTTCCTCCAAAAAGGCCATCACAAAGGATGGCCTGCTTTCATTCCGTCAGTCGGAAAGGTCTTCGCCGTTTGTGGCAATGACTTTCTTGTACCAGAAGAAACTGTCTTTTCTGTATCTGTTCAGTGTCTTCAGATCGAATTCATCACGGTCGACATAGATGAAGCCGTAGCGCTTCTTCATGCCTTCATGGGTCGAGATCAGATCGATCGCGGACCATGGGCAGTAACCCATCATTTCAACACCGTCGGTGATTGCCAGCTGCATCTGCTTGATATGCTCACGCAGATAGACGATTCTGTACGGATCGTGAACCTTGCCGTCTTCGGTCAGTGTGTCATAGGCACCCAGACCGTTTTCGGTAATGACGATCGGCAGTCTGTAGCGGCTGTATACTTCTCTCAGTGTATTTCTGAAGCCGATCGGATCGATTTCCCAGCCGAATTCCGTCTTCATCAGGTTCGGGTTCTTGACATTCTTGGCAACACCCGGCAGACCTCTGGAATTCTGCTGGTCACCGCCGCCGACTTCGGTTCCGTCACTCTCTTCAACGGTTCCGGTAGAGTAGTAATTGAAGCCGATGAAGTCCGGATGACCGTTTGCCAGTGCTTCGGCATCACCTTCATGGAATTCCGGTGTGGCATCATTCTCTTCCAGATAGCTCCAGACAAGATTGTTGTATTTGCCGTATACAGCCATATCCAGATACAGCCAGTTTCTGATGGCATTCATGTTCTGGGCGGCAATCGTATCTTCCGGCTTGTTGGAGTTCGGATAAATCAGGGAAATATTCGGCGCAGGTCCGATCTTGGCACCCGGCAGCATTTCATGGCAGAGAGCCATGGCCTTGGCCTGAGCCACCAGCATATGATGGTTCTGCTGGTATGTTTCCTTCAGGACATTGGTGCAGCCTTCCGGCAGACGCAGTGTGCCGATCATCGGTCCGACCAGTGTCAGCATATTCTGTTCATTGATCGTCAGCCAGTATTTGACACGGTCACCGAAGTTTTCGAACATGACTCTTGCAAAGTTGACAAACCAGTCAACGGAATCCGGATTGGACCAGCTTCCTCGTTCATCCAGAGCTGCCGGCATATCGAAATGGAACATGGTTACCAGCGGCACTATATTGTATTTCAGGCATTCATTGATCAGATTGTTGTAGAATTCAATTCCCTTCGGATTGACTTCGCCGGTTCCCTTCGGAAGAATACGGGACCAGGAAATGGAGAAACGATAGACCTTGAAGCCCATCTCTGCCATCAGGGCAACGTCTTCCTTATATCTGTGATAATGATCGGCGCAGACTGTCAGTTCGGAAGTTCCCTCCGGAACCTTCTTGACATCCTGGCAGGACGGACCCTTGCCGTCTTCCAGATTCGCACCTTCTACCTGATAGGCAGAGGTACTTGCGCCCCAGAGAAAATTCTCAGGAAACGGTTTTAAAGTTTTATGCTGCATGCACAACCTCCTTCTTTAATGATATTTTCTGTGCTTGTTTTCTGTATTTATTATCCGATACTTTCAGCCGTGCATCAATCATGAACCGCCAGCATTTCCTGCAGTGTCCTGCGGATTTCTTCTTCCGGTGCCGCAAAGGTTCCCTGGATCATCTCATCGCTGCCGCCGCCGCGTCCCTGCAGCCGGCGGTTGAGTTCCTTTGCCAGTTTTCTGAGACCGGCATCATGCGAGGTGATGATGACATATTCAAAGATACCGCTCTCTGTCTGATTCAGAACCGCTGCCGTGCCGCAGCCTCTCACCTTTACCAGGTCATCGGCATAACGGCGCATTGAATTTCTGTCGATGCCTTTCAGTACATCAATCAGCGGGTCCGTGATTTCAAGACGGTCCGCCCGCTCCTGCAGATACAGGGCAGTCATCTCGGCCAGCTGCCGGTTCTTTTCCTGCATCGCCTCATCCAGTCTTGCGACACCGGCTGAGGTCTGCTCAGGCGGTACGCACAGACGGACGGATATCTCATGGTTTTCCTTCTGCAGCATGCTCACATACGCAAAAGCCCGCTTTCCGCACAGCAGTTCCATGCGGATGCCGCCCTTGTGCTTCTCATGGGAAATGATCTTGATCAGGCCCACTTCCCCGGCACTTCCGACATGGGTGCCGCAGCAGGCACAGATATCCGCATTCTGAACGGTTACGATCCTTACCGTCCCCTGCAGTTCCTTCTTGGAACGGTAGGGAATCTCTGCCCTTTCCTCTTCGGAAGGATAGGTAATGATGACCGGCTGATTCGTCCAGATGATCTCATTGGAGCGCCGTTCGACCTCTTCGATCTGTTCATCACTCAGAAAGCCGCTGTAATCGACCTGAATCGTTTCTCCCATATGGAAGCCGACATTCTCATAGCCGAACAGCTGATGAATGATGCCGGAAACGATATGCTCACCGGTATGATTCTGCATGAAATCAAAGCGCCTGTCCCAGTCGATGACACCGTGAACCGTGCTTCCTTCCGGCAGCGGCCTGTCGGTATAGTGAATGATCACATCATCCTTTTCCCTGACATCCAGAACATGCACATCATTCAGGGTTCCGTGATCTGCCGGCTGGCCTCCGCCTTCCGGATAGAAAACTGTCTGATCCAGAATCACGGCATATCCCTTTTTGTCTTCCGAACAGCTCAGGACATTGGCATCGAACTCACGCCGGTACTGGTCCTGGTAAAACAATGTATTCATATTGGCCATAATCAATTCTCCGTACAGACAGAATTATATCAAAAAGAAAAGCCGGCAGTCCTGAATGAACTGCCGGCATGTGATTCGGTTTTGTTTAGATCAGGAAGTACTTCAGGCAGAAGAGAACTGCCAGAACGTACATCAGCGGTGACATGTCCTTTGTCTTTCCGAGAGCGAGGTGGATGACAACATAGGAGATGATACCGAAGGCGATGCCTTCAGAAATGCTGTAGGCAAGACCCATCATTGTGATTGTTACAAAGCACGGAATGGCCTCAACCATGTTGTCCCATTCGATGTTCTTGACCTGCTGCATCATCAGGAAACCGACAACGATCAGAGCCGGAGCGGTTGCGAATGACGGAATTGTCAGGAACAGCGGAGCCAGCAGCAGGGATACCAGGAACAGTACGCCGGTAACGACAGCTGTCAGACCCGTACGGCCGCCTTCGGAAATACCGGAGGAGGACTCAACGAAGGTTGTGATCGTGGTTGTACCAAGGCAGGCACCGATTGTTGTACCGACGGC
>CAMNGB010000014.1 GCA_946537835.1 uncultured Erysipelotrichaceae bacterium | reverse complement strand
GAACGGCAGATGGTGCGGTATGTGCGGCGAAATGGCAGGTGACGAACTCGCTGCTCCGCTGCTGCTCGGTCTCGGACTCGATGAGTTCTCCATGAGCGCTACCAGCATTCTGAATGCCCGCAAGATCATTACAGGTCTGAGCTATGAAGAAATGAAGGCAATGGCTGAAAAGGCAGTTGCCTGCGATACGGCTGAAGAAGTTACGGAACTCGTCAAGGCAGTTCTCTGATTTCCCGTATGATCAAGCTGACCGGCTGTCGAAAGGCAGCCGGTTTTTTCTGCGGCGTGGTAAGATGAATGCAGGTAAATGCAATGGAACGGACGTGGAAAGACAACCTGTATGAAGCATTCAAAATCAGTGTCTGTGTGTTTACGCTGATCATGCTGATGTTCGGCTGCATGTATGTCAGGGATCAGCACTGGCTGGAAAGACCGCAGCCGCAGAAGGTTCTGCGCACGGTTCAGACTGACAGGACAAAGGAAATTCTTGTTGCTGCAGACACGGAAAACGCTGCACCGGATCTTTCGGTGAGTTTTCGGAAATGTTTGATGATGCCCTCAGGAACGGCAATGTTCCCTATGAGGAGATGATCAATACTCTTCTGGAGAGTGAATTGGCTCAGCAGTTGTTCAGTGCCGAAGAAATGGAAGAACTGTGCCGGACAAAAGATGCAGGTCTTCAGCTGTTCCGGCAGCTGATGGAGATAAATGGAAAAGATGGAGGCTGAAATATGAAATGGTGGCAGAAAACGATTGCCTATGAACTGTATCCGAAGAGTTTTCTGGATACGAAAGGACAGGGGACGGGAACGATCCGCGGCATCATCGAAAAACTGGATTATCTTTCTTCCCTGGGAATCGGTGCGGTATGGCTGACACCGGTATGCCGTTCGCCGATGGTTGACAACGGCTATGATATTGCCGACTACACCGACATCGATCCGAGCTACGGAACGATGGAAGATATGGATGAACTTTTCGCCAAGGCGAAAGAAAAAGGCATCCGCATTGTCATCGATCTTGTCTTCAATCATTCATCGGATCAGAATCCCTGGTTCCTGGCTTCAAAACAGGACCGGACCAATCCGTACAGCGACTGGTATATCTGGCGCGATGCAAAGGAGGACGGCAGTGCACCGACCAACTGGCGCGGAATATTCGGCGGTTCAGCCTGGACCTGGTGTGAAGAAAGAGGCCAGTATTATCTGCATACCTTTGCCGCCCAGCAGCCGGATCTGAACTGGGCAAATCCCGATGTCCGCAGGGCATTGTACAAAGCAGCGAATTTCTGGGTCGAAAGGGGAGCCGGAGGCTTCCGTGTCGATGCCATTACCTATATCCGCAAACCCGACGTATTTGCGGACGGCACACCGGACGGTGAAGACGGCATGGTCTCTGTTCATGATATGACTGCCAATACACCCGGCATTCTCGATTATCTTCATGAATTCAAAAGAGAAGTCTGTGACGGCCATGATATCTTCACGGTGGCTGAGGCCAACGGTGTCAGTGCCGATGAACTGAAATACTGGGTCGGAAAAGACGGTGCCTTTGACATGCTGTTTGAATTCAGCCATATCAATCTTGAATTCAAAGGCGTTGAAACCTGGTGTCGGCCTGATCCCTGGACACTGAAGGACCTGAAGAGGGCACTGGTGAATTCCCAGGAAGCAACAAAGGACAACGGCTGGTATCCGGTCTTTTTTGAGAATCATGACAAGCCCAGATGCATCGATCATTTCTTCCCGCATACGGAATATCCGGACAGGGCCGCAAAGCTGATGGGAATGCTGCTGTATACACTGCGCGGCACACCGTTCCTGTATCAGGGCCAGGAGCTCGGCTACCGCAACGTGAAGTGGCCGTCCATCGATCTCTACAACGATATCTCTTCGTACGGGCAGTATGACTTTGCCCGCAGGGAAGGGCTGAGCGAGGAAAAGGCACTGGAGTGTGTCCATGTGTTCTCCCGTGACAGTGCCCGCACGCCGATGCAGTGGGATGACAGTCCGTATGCCGGCTTTACCTCCGGTACGCCGTGGCTTCCCGTTCACGATGATTATCAGACACAGAATGCGGCAGCGGAAGATGCCGATCCCGATTCCGTATTGAACTGGTACAGGAGACTGGCTGAGATCCGCAGGAATACGGAAGTGCTGACAGAAGGGGATTTTCAGGAACTGATGGCAGAAAGCGAAACGGTCTTTGCCTATCAGCGTACATCCGGAAACGGAAAGGCAGTGATCCTGACCAATTTCTCATCGGAACCGGTGAAATATGATGTATCCCTGAGGGAGGGCATGCAGGTCAGACTGACAAATGTTCCCGGACATGAGGAAGGTATCCTGCAGCCGCTGGAAGCAGTATTGTATGCAGATGAGTGAGCCCGCACCGCAGTGCGGGTTTTTTTGAGCCTTCCGGAGAACAGAAATGAAGTTCTGTAATACAATAGGTCCATGAAAGCAGGAAGCAGACAGAATGATTTCGGATCGGGCAGGGTATGGAAGGTGATTCTGATCCAGGCGGTGCCGCTGATGCTGGCCCAGCTGGTGCATCTTCTCTACAATGTCATCGACCGTATCTATATCGGACATCTGGAAGGAATCGGAGCGCTGGCCCTGACCGGCATCGGTCTGGCTTTTCCTCTGACCACCCTGACAGCCGCTTTTACCAATCTGTTTGCGACCGGCGGGGCACCGCTGTTCGCAATTGCGAGAGGTGAAGGCGATGAGGAAAAGGCCGAACGGGTGCTATCCCAGGTGGCAATGCTGCTGACTGCCGCATCGCTGGTCCTGTTTCTGATTGGGTTCTTTTTCAGGAAGCCGATCCTGTATCTGTTCGGAGCCAGTGATGCATCCTATGTCTATGCCGATCAGTATCTGCGGATCTATCTGTTCGGCACTGCCTTTGCCATGCTGTCGACCGGACTCAACGGCTTTATCAATGCCTCGGGATTTCCGAGAGCAGGCATGATGACGATCGTCATCGGTGCCGTGCTGAATCTGATCCTGGATCCGGTATTTATCTATTTCTTTCACATGGGAGTTGCCGGCGCTGCCCTGGCAACGATCCTTTCCCAGGCCGTTTCATGCCTCTGGGCACTGTCATTCTTTTACGGGGACAATGCTCCGTATCATATCCGGAGGGAATACATGCGTCCGGATACAGGCATCATCCGCGAACTGATCCCGCTCGGCATTGCCGGCTTTATCATGCAGGGGACAAATGCCCTGGTGCAGATTCTCTGCAATGTCATGCTGAGGCAGTACGGCGGCGATCTGTATGTCGGCATCATGACTGTGATCAACTCTGTCCGTGAGATTCTTTCCCTGCCGGCCATGAGCATTTCCCAGGGAGCACAGCCGGTCATCAGCTACAACTACGGTGCCAGGCTCTATTCAAGGATCAGGGATGCGATCCGTTTCATTACCTGGGGTGCGCTTGCCTATACATTCCTGGCCTGGCTGGCAGTACTGCTGTTCCCGCAGCAGCTGATGGGTATTTTTACGAGTGATGCGGAAATGATACGGCTCGGAACCGATTCGCTGAAACTGTATTTCTTCGGCTTTGTCTTCATGGCATTCCAGCAGGCCGGACAGTCGGTCTTCACAGCTCTGAAATGTTCAAAAAGAGCGATTTTCTTCTCGCTCTTCCGCAAGGTTATTATTGTTGTGCCGCTGACTCTGCTTCTGCCCGGATTCGGTTTCGGAACAGCGGGTGTCTATCTGGCCGAACCGGTTTCCAATGTGCTGGGCGGACTGGCAAGCTATACGGCCATGTACCTGACGGTATATAAAAAACTGCCGGCAGACGGTGAGCCGGCAGTCATATGATCAGTACGGTTTTTCGTAGGTGCTGGGAATATAGAATTCCTGCATGTCATCGAGGCGGACGCAGCCGAGTGCATACCCGTAGACACAGCCGCAGTCGATATGCAGGATCGTGTCATCCTTGCCGTGGGCAATGATGCCGGCATATTCCTCGCCGTAGGTGAAGGTCGGCATATGTCCGACGATCAGTGTCGTTCCGTCGTTGAGAGGATTGTCATCGAGACCGATATGGGCCCAGACAAGAATCTTTTCCGGAACTTTTCTCATGTCAAAATGACCGAATTCGTCGGGTTCATCGGCGATCATTCCGGCATGCACCAGCAGGAACTTTCTGCCGTTGACATTCAGCCATTTATAGAGAAGCTTGTCTTCCAGATACAGCTTGATGTCATAGCACTGCGGGAAGGAGAGGTCCATGAACTGGTCCATGGTGGAATAGCCGCCGTTGTAGTGAAGCCAGTTCATCATGTCGTCGGTCATATCCACGGAGTTATTGTCCTTCTTGGCATCGATCAGTTCCTGGCAGTAGCGGGCCAGCCATACATCGTGGTTTCCGAAGACCAGATGCATGTTGTCATACTCCATAATTTCCAATAATAAAGGAATGGATTCCCTGCCGCGGTCACAGATATCGCCGTTGATCCACATTTCGTCATAATCATTAAAATTGATTAAATCAAGCATGGCATCAAATTCTTCCTTGCAGCCATGCAGATCGCTGATTACATATGTTGACATGAATACCTCAGACTACGTTCATTGTAGCACAAAAACAAATGGCAATTTGCCCAAAACACAGATATTCACAAGCAAAACCTGTTTTGTTATAATACATACGTTCATTTGCGTAATAGTGAAGGGAGAAAACATTTATGGGAAGAGCACATGAAGTCCGCGCTGCCTCCATGGCAAAGACAGCGGCAATCAAATCGAAGCTGTATTCCAGATTCGGAAAAGAACTGTATATTGCAGCGAAGAGCGGTGTTCCTGATCCGGATATGAACCTCACCTTGAAGAGAAAGATCGCCGAAGCCAAGTCCAACCAGGTTCCTGCCGATGTTATCAAGAGAGCCATCGAAAAGGCCAAGGGCGGTTCAGATGAGAGTTATGACGAAGCACGTTACGAAGGCTTTGGCCCGAACGGAAGCACAATCATTGTTGACTGCCTGACAGACAACACCAACAGATCCTATACAAACGTAAAGACAGCGTTCAATAAGAGCCACGGTGCCAAGCTGGCAGGTGCCGGTGCTGTATCTTTCGGATATGAGAATGTCGGTCTGTTCGAATTCCCGTATACGGATGAAGAAGCTATGCTGGATGCGATGATGGAAGGCGAAGTCGATGTCCTCGACATTTCCGTCGATGATGATGAAATGACTGTCAAGACAGCGTTCACCGATTTCGGCAAGGCTCAGGATGTCATCGAAAAGATGCTGCCGGATATCGAATTCGATACCTGCGAAACAACGATGCTGCCGAATGAATATGTCGATCTGACAGATCCGGAAGACATCGAAGGCTTCCATAAGCTGATGGATATGCTGAACGAAGTGGAAGATGTAAACAAAATCTATCACAACGTCAGAATCCCGAGCGAAGAAGAATAAGCAGTACAGAAAAACAGAGACAGCGGTTCAGTCAGAACTGCTGTCTTTTTTGAATGCCGGGATGAAATGTGTCATGTCGTTTTCCATAATCTGCAGGGCAAAGGAGCGGATCTCATCCAGGGTAAAGTCGATGTCGCCCCGGTACCACTGGAAATACAGTTCCAGGATGCCGGCAATATAATAGTCCAGATAGATTCTGCGGATATCCGATTCCATCCCGGACATGTTCAGATACTGGCCGATCATGTCCTTCATCAGACTGATATGACGGGCCTGTACGCCGCTGTAGGAAGGCTCGCAGGCAATGCGTTTCAGATATTCCGTATTGCGGCTGATCGTGCCGTTGATCAGCCGGAAGATCTCTTTCAGCATCTCGCTGTCATTCTGCAGATTGTCTTCGTTCTGATGGGTTTTCTTGAACTCTTCAAATTCTCTGTACAGGGGTTCGTTGATATCATCAAACAGCTTTGTAAACAGATCATCGATGCTGTAGAAATGGAGATAAAATGTCCGGCGGCTGATATTCAGCGCATCGCACAGACCGGTAACGGTAAGCTCATTGTAGGTCTTTGTCTGCATCTGTTTCAGCAGTTCCTTCTTGATTGCATCGGTTGTCTTTTTGATCCGTCTGTCCATTGTTTTCCTCCTGCTGCTTCTCAGATTTTCATGCCTGTATATTAATACACAGGTGTGAAAAACTGTGAATTGACGCTCTCATTCATGCAAACTAAACTGCAGTTAGAAAGAGCTGTATTTTTACAGGAGGAGAATCATGAGCAAGTTTGAAATTCTCGGCACACCGTTTGAGATTTCCGGTGTGACCATCAGGAACCGTTATGCCTTTTCACCTGTTACAACGGCAACACAATGGGATGACAAGGGCAGCATCACACCGCGTTTTATCCGTTATATGGAGGACCGCGCCAGGGGCGGATTCGGTCTGCTGGTAACCGGCGCAATGTCGACCGACGGCACCGTTGACCCGTATCAGGCAACCGGTCCGGTCATTACCGCTGCACCGGAAGCATTTAAGGAAAGCTCGAAGAAGCTGCTGGATGCCGTGCACGCCCATGGCACAAAGATGTTTGCCCAGCTGACAATGGGTCTGGGCAGAAACTATCCGGGACTGCCTTCACCGTCTGAAAACATTGTCTTCGGAACCGCAAATGACATGGCTCCGGAACTGACGGCAGAACAGATCCGCACCAAGATCAATGCCCTGATTGAAGCCGCAAAGCTTGTTAAGGAAAGCGGCTGGGACGGCATTGAAATTCATGCCATGCACTGGGGATATCTGCTTGATCAGTTTGCCATGAAGTGCTTCAACCGCCGCACCGATGAATACGGCGGAACCTGGGAAAACCGTCTCAGAGCTGCCAGGGAAATCGTTGAAGGCATCAAGAGAGAATGCGGCGAGAATTATCCTGTCGGCATGCGCTTCAGCCTGGAAACATTTGTCAAAGGTGCAAACGAAGGCATGCTGACGCCGGAAGGCGAACAGGGCAGAACCCTGGAAGAAAGCATTGAATGCGCAAAGCTGCTGGAAAGCTACGGCTATGACTACCTCAGTGTCGATACCGGTGTCTATGATTCCTTCTGGTATGCATGTCCACCGATGTATATTCCCCAGAGTTACATGTTTGATATGGCAGAAAAGTGCACGAAGGCTGTGAATATTCCGGTTATCTGCGGCGGCAGAATGAACGATGCGGCAGCCTGTGCCGAAGCCATCGAAGCAGGAAAGTTTGATGCCGTGACTCTCGGCCGTCCGGGCATTGCCGATCCGGAATATCCGAACAAGGCAATTGCCGGTGAAGTTGAAAAGATCCGTCCCTGCATCGCCTGCAACGCCGGATGCTTCAAGAGCGTCTGCATGGATCAGCTTCCGATGACATGTGCCGTCAACCCGATCGCGGCCAATGAAATCGAACTCGACCTCAAGCCGGGCAGCGGCACAAAGAAAGTCGTTGTTGTCGGCGGCGGTGCCGGCGGCATGGAAGCCGCAAGGACAGCCGCAAGACGCGGATATACCGTCACGCTGTTTGAAAAGACCGGCAAGCTCGGCGGTCATCTGATCGAAGCCGGTGCCCATCACTTCAAGAAGGAAGTCAGACAGCTGAACGAATGGTATCAGAGAGAACTGAAGGAACTGAACGTCAATGTCGTTCTCGGCAAAGAGGCAACAGCCGAAGCAGTCAAGGCAGAAAATCCGGATGCCGTCATCGTGGCAACCGGTTCGATTACATCAATGCCGCCGATCAAGGGTCTTGAACATTCCGTCTGCGCCCTTGATGCCATCAATCATCCCGAACAGCTCGGTGACAGAATCGTGATTGCCGGCGGCGGTCTGGTAGGATGTGAAATTGCCTATGACGAAGTACAGAAGGGCAAGAATGTCACTGTCGTTGAAGCTCTGGACAAGATCATGGCTGCCGGTGCTGCAGCACCGCTGCCGAACCTGATGATGATGCAGGCAGAATTTGCGGCCAGAAATGTCAATCTGATGATCAACACCCGGGTTACGGAAATTACCGAAAACGGCGTGGTCGTAACCGGTGCCGACGGCAGTCAGTGCACCGTCGAAGCTGATACCGTGATCAATGCCCTCGGCTTCAGACCTGTCAATACGCTGGCAGAAGAACTGAAGGCAGACGGTATTGCCGTATGCACAGTCGGCGATGCCAATCAGCCGGCCAACATTCTCAAGGCTGTAGCGGAAGGCTACGCAGCAGCCAACAATATCTGATTGAATTCAGTACAGAGCGGACCTCCGGGTCCGCTTTTTCATTGTAATAAGTCCGGGAAAGAGTATAATGGTGAATCGCAGTGTGACTGCCGTCGGTAGCGGCTACCCGACGTATACCCAAAATAAGGAGAGTAAAAATGACAACAAAACAAATGACCAGGATTGCCATGATCGCGGCAATCTACACGGCTCTGTGCTTTGCGCCGGGCCTGAGCATGATCGCTTTCGGTCAGGTTCAGGTCAGAATTGCCGAAGCACTGACCATGCTGCCGCTGATCTATCAGCCATCGATCATCGGCGTTACCCTGGGATGCTTCCTCAGCAATCTGCTGGGAGCCATGACAGGCATCAATCCGACCGGTTTCCTCGACAGCATCATCGGCACAGCCGCAACCCTGCTTGCCGCATACTTTACATGGAAACTGCGTGACAGGACGATCAAAGGAATTCCTGTTCTTTCCATCCTGATGCCTGTGATCTTCAATTTCTTCTTTGTCGGTGCCGAACTGGCATATCTGTTCATGCCGGACAACTTTGTCTCAGGTCTCTTCATCAACGGCTTCTTCGTTGCCGTCGGTGAAATCATCGCCTGTGTGATCGGTTATCTGATCGTCAAAGGTCTGGAACACACTGACATCTTCAAGGAGTGAAGAGCTGAATGACCGGAAACGGTCATTTTTTTTCTGTTTTTCAGACAATCGCTGTGTGAATGCCGGACAGCGGCACTGTTCACACAATGTTCAGAATTCATTCAATTTGTGACCATACAGGCTGAATATCATTACAGCTGTAAGGAGGACATGAAGATGAGTGAAGAGAGAAATGAGATCATCGATACCTTCCGCAGAGTAGAAGACAAATATGCAATGACACCGGCCCAGGCAGAGATGTTCCTGCAGAAATGCCGGAGTCATATTAAGGAAGATGTCTATTTCCGATATACAGTCCAGAGTATCTATTACGATACGATCGGTTCGGATCTGATCATTCAGAGTCTTCTGAAGCCTGAATACAAGATGAAGCTGAGACTGAGAAGCTACGGGCAGCCGGACGGAACGAAGCCGGTCTTCCTGGAAACGAAAAAGAAATACAAGAACATTGTCTATAAGAGAAGAATTGTGCTTGGTGAAAAGGAAGCGGATGACTATCTGGAATTCGGCATTCCCCATCATGTGCACAACAACACAGCCGATGAGATCGACTACATCATGAATTTCTACAATCCCGAAGCCAAGGTACTGATCGCCTATGACCGTGAATGCTATTCCAGCACGACAGAAAATGATGTGCGCATTACCCTGGATACCAATATCCGCTACCGCACCGATCACGTCACCCTGTACGAAGACGGCAGCGAAAAGAAACTGGCTGAAGGCGTCGTCATGCTGGAAGTCAAGGCGATGGACCGCTATCCGATGTGGCTGGTCAGAATTCTCTCAGAGATGAACCTGCGCCGCACATCGTTCTCAAAATACGGCACCATCTATTCCATGGATCACAGACCTGAAGCAGTGCATACAGCTTCACAGAATACATATGCAGCATTGAATTACCGAAAGGAGAATCCGTTATGTTCAGTTCAGTATTAAACGGAGCAGCATCTGCTCTGAGTGTTACCGCCGTATTGCTGTGTCTTGCGGCATCCGCAGTATGCGGACTTATTATCGCTCTGGTCTACAGAGCCTGTGAGCACCCGAATAAAGGATTCTCGCTGACCCTGGCAATCCTGCCGGCAATCGTGCAGATGATCATCCTGATGGTCAACGGCAACCTCGGCGTCGGTGTCGCCGTCGCCGGAAGCTTCTCGCTGGTACGTTTCCGTTCCCTGCCGGGAAAGGCAAGTGACATCCTGATCATCTTCCTGGCCATGGGGGTAGGTCTGTGCACCGGCATGGGCTATATCTGGTTCGCTCTTGCGGCAACCGCTGCCATCTGTGCATTCTATCTGCTCTATGCCAAGACCGGCATTCTGGAAGCCGATCAGACATACCGCAATATCCGCATTACAATGCCGGAAGATCTTGACTATACCAATGTCTTTGAAGAGGTTTTCCGTGAATATACAAAGAGCTGCGAGCTGGAATCGGTCAGAACGATCAGCCTCGGCACCATGTTCCAGGCCGAGTACAGCGTCCGCCTGAAGGATGTGCGGCAGGAAAAGGAAATGATCGATCAGCTGCGGATCCGCAACGGCAATCTGCCGATCATCTGCGGCCGTACGGCAACGATCGCAGCCGAACTGTAAAATCAGATTCAATTGACAGGCCATGCCTGTCTTTTTTGGTACAATTACAGACAGGAGAATAACATTATGTCAATGCGAGGAGGTCCGCGCGGCGGAAAGTATCTCAGTGAAGAGGAAAAACAGAATGCACCGAAGATCACCAAAGATCTTCTGATCCGTGTCTTTTCCTACCTGAAACCCTACTGGAAACAGATGCTGCTGGTATTTGCAGCGATCATCGTTTCATCTATCCTTTCCATCTATCCCAGTATTCTGACCGGCCGGATCATTGATGAAGGCCTGATCGGGCGTAATCTGAATCTGCTGATCAAGCTCATTCTGATATCCCTCGGAGTGACGCTCGGCTCCAATCTGATCGGGGTGCTGGAAAGCTATCTGAATACCTGGATTGCCCAGCATATCACCTTTGACATGCGCAATCAGATGTATCAGCATCTGCAGCAGATGTCGCACCGCTTTTTTACGACCAGCTCGCAGGGCGACATCATTACCCGCATGACCAGTGATATCGACGGTGTCAGACAGATCATTACCAATACATTCCGTTCGATTCTTTCCAATTCCATTACACTGGTCGTTGCCGTTGTGGCAATGTTTCAGAAGAATGTCATTCTGGCCATTGTCGGCATTGTCATTGTGCCGCTGTTTACGATTCCGACCCGGAGTGCCGGCAAGACAAGATGGTCTTTGACCAATGAGGCACAGGCCTGCAACGATGAGATCAACGGCATCCTGAACGAGACGCTGTCGGTTTCCGGCCAGCTGCTTGTCAAGCTGTTCGGCATGGAAAAATATGAATATGAAAAGTACCGCACCGTCAATGAAAAGATGGTGAATCTGAATGTCAGGGAAGCCATGGCCGGACGCTGGTTCATGGTTGTCATCAGCACCATCTCTTCGATCGGACCGATGCTGATGTATCTGATCGGCGGCATCCTGATGATGAAATACGATCATGATCTTTCCGTCGGTGACATTTCCGTTCTGGTCACACTGCTCGGCCGTATGTACGGACCGGTCAATCAGCTTCTGAACATTCAGGTCGACTGGATTCGTTCCATGGCCATGTTCACCAGAATCTTCGATTACTTTGACCTGTCGATCGAGATCAAAAACAAGGAAAACGCCCTGATTCCGGAAACGGCGGAAGGGGATGTCACATTCGATCATGTCTGGTTCCAGTATGATGAGGACAAGATGATCCTGAAGGATATCAGTTTTGAACTTAAGAGCGGCAACAGTATTGCCATCGTCGGACCTTCCGGCTCCGGCAAGTCGACAACGGTCAATCTGATTCCGCGTCTGTATGATGTCACAAAGGGAAGCGTCAGATTTGACGGCCATGATGTCCGTGATCTGGACCTTGCCTGGCTGCGTGACAACATCGGTATCGTGACCCAGGAAACCTATCTGTTCAACGGCACGATCCGTGAGAATCTTCTCTATGCCAAACCGGATGCCACTCAGGAAGAAATCGAAGCGGCATGCAGAAAAGCCAACATTCATGACTTTATCGTCAGTCAGGAAAAGGGCTATGATACGCCGGTCGGCAACCGCGGCCTGAAGCTTTCCGGCGGTGAGAAGCAGCGTATTTCGATTGCCCGCATCCTGCTGAAGGATCCCTATGTCATGATCTTTGATGAAGCAACCGCTTCTCTGGATTCCATCAGTGAGAAGGCGATCCAGGATGCCATCGATCCTCTGATCGATGACAGAACATCGATTCTGATTGCCCACCGTCTTTCCACCATCCTGCATGCTGATGAAATTCTCGTCATCAAGGACGGCGAGATCGTTGAACGCGGCACCCACAAGGAACTGGTCAATGCCGGCGGTGTCTATACCGAACTGTACAATACCCAGTTCAAGATTCCGGAAATCGAAAAGTAAACAAAGGAGATATTATGGCTACAGCTTATCTGAACTGCCGCATCAAGGATTCCGATGATACGGCATTTCTGGTCGAAGACCATCTGATCACAAAAACCGGCAGCGATGAGGAAATCAGGAAACTGATTGCCGGGGGAGATGAAACCGTGGAACTGAACGGCATGTATGTCGTTCCCGGCTTTGCGGATACCCATATGCATCTGCTCGGGCTCGGCGAATATCTGAGCAGCCTGATGCTCAACCACTGCACTGATTCCCGTCAGATCCTGGAGCTGACAAAAAACAGGCTGCAGACGCTGAAAGAGGGAGAGTGGCTGCTGGGCAGAGGCTATCATGATGATCTGGAAATTGACAGACAGGCACTGGATGCGATCAGCACCGAAGTGCCGATCGTTCTGACCAGAGCCTGCGGCCATGTCGCTTCCGTCAATTCAAAGGCACTGGAAGCTGCCGGCATCAGCGAAGAAACGGAAATTGAAGAAGGCGATATCGATTTTAAGCGCGGCATCGTCAAGGAAAATGCATTGCGTCTGCTGAAGAAAGCGATGAAGGAACCGGATGAAAGCAGACTGCAGGAATATATCCGCAAAGGTGCGGAATACTGCAGTGCCCGCGGCATTACCGCCGTCGGCAGCGATGATCTTGTCAGTTTCAATTCTTCCTATCAGGTACCGCTGAAAGCCTTTGAACACATGGCTTTGAAAAATGAGATGAATGTACGTGTCTCGGAACAGTGTGAATTCCATGATCCGGAAGAATTCAGCCGTTTCCTGGATGATGGCTATACAGCCGGCGTCGGAAATGAAGCTTTCGTTATCGGTCCCCTGAAGCTGATCCTGGACGGATCCCTCGGAGCCAGAACGGCTGCCATGAGCGAGCCTTACAGCGATGATCCGGATACCTGCGGCATCCTGATCTATGACGATACGACCGTTGAAACCTTTTTCCGGCTTGCCCAGCGCTACAACATGCCGGTGATTTCCCATGCCATCGGCGATGCGGCACTGGATCAGATCCTGCGTGTCTATGAAGAAAACATGTATGAAGGCAATCCGCTTCATAACGGACTTGTGCACTGTCAGATCATGCGCAGGGATCAGCTGGAAAAGATCCTGAAGCTGAATCTGAACTGCTATATCCAGACGCTGTTTATCGATTATGATGCCGGCATTGTCAATGAGCGGGTCGGGGAAAGAACAGAATACAGCTATCCGTTCAGGACTCTGTATGAGAATGTACTGACATCCAACGGCAGCGATGCGCCGGTGGAACTGCCGGATCCGCTCAAAGGCATTGAACTGGCAGTGACCAGAACGTCTCTTTCAAACGGAAAAGCCATGAACATGAATGAAGCGCTGACAGTCAGGCAGGCACTGGATTCCTATACCGATAAGGCATATGAGCAGCTGGGACTGGAAAACTGCGGGCGTATCGCCGAAGGGTACAACGCCGACTTTGCCGTGCTTTCGGAAAATCCTCTGGAAACAGATATCCCCGATATTCATAAGATACAGGTCATGATGACCGTCATGGACGGCCGGACGGTGTTTGAAAAATGATCCGGACGGCAGTGTTCGAAGATGCGGCACAGTGTGCCGATATCTACAATCCCTATATCCTGGAAACAACCGTCACTTTTGAAGAAGAACCGCTCAGCCATGAAGCATTCAGAAAGCGTATGGAAAGCATCATGGAACGGTATCCCTGGATCGTATATGAGGAAAACGGCAAAGTGCTCGGCTATGCCTATCTCTCTGCATTCAATCCCCGCAGTGCCTATGACTGGACTGCCGATCTTGCCATCTATGTGGATATGATGGAAAAGGGGAAGGGCATCGGTTCCGAACTGATGCAGGCCGTCATTGACCTGGCGGAAAGGGACGGCTATCTGAAACTGGTATCAATCGTTACCGGCGGCAATGCGGCATCGGAGAAGATTCATGAAAAATTCGGCTTTGCAAAGAAAGCGGAATTTGATGATTTCGGATACAAGATGGGGCAGTGGCTCGGTGTCGATTTCTATGTCAGGGAACTCGGAACGGCACAATCTGATCCAAAGCGCCCTGAAAACAAATCGTATGAGGCTGTGTAACAGCCTCTTTTGATGTTACAATGCCGTTAATGAAAAAAGCAGTACTGGCCGGCATTTCCCTGAGAAATGCCCCGAAACAGTTTGAATCCGTCTTTGCCGAGACGAAGGCACTGTGCGAAGCGTGCAGTCTGGAAGTCGTCGGTGAAATATCCCAGCAGTCCAGAACCATGGATCAGAGAACCGCATTCCGCCAGGGAAAGGTACAGGAACTGGCAGCTCTTGTCAAAGCCGCTGATGCCGATCTTGTGGTCTTTCATAATCCTCTGCCGATCCAGGTATCGGAAAGGATTTCTTCGGTCTGCGGCGTCAATGTCATCGACAGAACGTCACTGATCCTGGATATCTTTGCCCAGAGGGCCAGATCAAGGGCAGCCACCCTGCAGGTGGAAATGGCAAGGCTGCAGTATGATCTGCCCCGCATCCTGCATGAGACGGCCGATCAGTCCGGGCATGAGCGCGGCGGTTCTGCCTATAACCGCGGCGCCGGTGAAATGCGCTCCGACCTCGTTGCCAGACAGTATGCCGGAAGAATTGCATCACTGAAGAAGGAACTGCAGAAAATCGAAAAGCAGAGGTATCAGGATGAGAGAAGGCGTACCAGGACCCTGATGCGGCGGGTGGCGCTGGTCGGCTATACCAACGCCGGCAAAAGCTCGCTGATGAATGCGATGATTTCCATGAGCACCAGTCAGGGGAAAAAGGTCACGGAGGAGGATATGCTGTTTGCGACACTGGATACCAGTGTCCGGATGATCACATATGAGCAGCGGAAATTCCTGCTGTATGATACCGTCGGCTTTGTTTCCGATCTTCCTCATACCCTGATTGATGCCTTCAAAAGCACCCTGGATGCGGCAAGAGATGCCGATCTTCTGATTCACGTCATCGATGCATCCGATCCGGCATGTGAAGACAAGATTCAGATCACCGAAGAAACACTGCAGGAGATCGGAGCCGGAGAAATCGAGGTGATCCGTGTCTATAACAAGTGTGACCTTGTTGCGGATGGCAGCCGGATCAGCGGCCTGAAGATCAGCTGCCGGACCGGTGATGGCATGAAGGGATTCATGACGGCACTGCTCAGGCGCCTGTATCCGGAAGAGGAAAAAGCGATGATCCTGCTTCCGTATGATAGAATATCAATGATTGATATGTACAAGACGGCAGTGGAGATGGAAATCCTGGAAAACCGTGAAGACGGTATGGTCATTTCCCTGAAGGGACCTTCCAGATATATTGCCGCATTCCGGTACTACCGGATGAAGGAGAATGAAGAATGAAAACTGTTTGGGACAAACTGACAGCTGCCCAGCTGAAGGAACTTGATGTATTCTGCGAAGAATACCGCCAGTTTCTTTCCGCATCCAAAACCGAAAGAATGTTCGTAAAGAACGGCATCGAAGCTGCTGAAAAAGCCGGCTTCAAAGACATCCGCAAGGTCAGGAAGCTGAAGGCAGGCGACCGTGTCTATGCCGACAACCGCGGCAAGAACCTGTGCCTGTTTGTCATCGGCACAAAGCCGCTGACCGAAGGCATGAACATTGTCGGTGCCCACATCGACAGCCCGCGTATTGACCTCAAGCCTGTTCCGCTTTACGAAAAGGACGGTCTGGCTCTGCTCGATACCCATTACTACGGCGGCATCAAGAAGTATCAGTGGGTTGCCCGTCCGCTGGCACTGGTCGGCGTCGTATGCAAGAAAGACGGAACGACAGTCGATATCAACATCGGCGACAAGCCGGGTGATCCGGTTCTCGGCATCTCCGACCTGTTGCCGCATCTGGCCCAGGATCAGATGAAGAAGCCGGGTGCCACCGTTGTTGAAGGTGAAGCACTGGATGCCCTTGTCGGTTCCAGACCGCTGAAGAATGAAAAGGAAGATGCTGTCAAGAAGGCTGTCCTGAAGATCCTGAAGGAACAGTATGATATTGAAGAAGATGACTTCATGTCGGCCGAACTGGAACTGGTTCCGGCCGGGGAAGTCAGAGATTACGGTCTCGACAGATCAATGCTGCTGGGATACGGCCATGATGACAGAGTGTGTGCCTATACATCGATGCGTGCCATCTTCGAAATGAAGAAGCCGGAAAGGACCTCCTGCTGCATTCTTGTCGACAAGGAAGAAATCGGTTCTGTCGGCAACACCGGCATGCACAGCAGATTCTTCTTTGACGTCGTTGCCAGAATGCTCGACATGATGGGCAAGACCAGCATTGTCGACATCAACGATACCTTTGAGAACTCCCGCATGCTGTCAAGTGATGTCTCGGTTGCCTTTGATCCGAACTATCCGGAAGTCTCCGACCCGAAGAATACAGGCTTCTTCGGCAAGGGCATCTGCTTTGTCAAGTACACAGGCTCCCGCGGCAAGTCCGGCGCCAATGATGCCAATGCCGAATTCGTGGCCAAGGTACGCAGAGTTATGGACGACAACAAGGTTTCCTTCCAGTTGTGCGAACTGTCCAGAGTTGATATCGGCGGCGGCGGAACGATTGCCTATATCCTGGCCGGTCTGAACATGGATGTCCTGGATGCCGGCATTGCCGTACAGTCCATGCATGCTCCGTTTGAGACTGTGTCCAAGGCCGATGTCTATGAAGGCTGGCGCTGCTACCAGGCATTCCTCAAGGACATGGACTGATTCCGGCAAATATCTGCTAAAATGAAGGCGTAGAGATACGCCTTTTTGTTTCAGGGGGAAAGAATTATGAAAATCACATTCTATTTTGTCCGTCACGGCGAAACCCGTTTCAATCAGAAGGGAAGGGTGCAGGGTGTCTGTGACAGTCCGCTGACACCGCTCGGCAAGGCTCAGGCTGATCAGGCCGGCGATGCCCTGCGGGAAGTCTATTTTGACCGGGCTTTTACCTCACCGAGCGAAAGAACGATGCAGACGGCACGGCACGTGCTGAGCGGCAGAAACATGGATGCCGAAATTGTCGAAGACCTGCATGAGTTTGATTTCGGACGCTATGAAGGAACCCGCTTTACATCGCATCCCGATGAACTGAAAAAATATTTTGCATCCCGTGACTTCAGCAGTGCCGACGGCGAGTCTCCGGCCCGCATGGAAGTCAGGGTCAGAGACGTCATGCGGGAAATAACCGAAAAATGCGAAGATCTTGACCGGGTCCTGATCGTATCGCACGGCATGTTTGAATACTTCCTGATGACAACATTGCTGGATGTGGACGGTGATGCCTACCGCGAACAGAGAGAGGCGGAGGGCAGAAGCGGCACACCCAACGGCGGCATTATGGTCTTCACTTATGAAGACGGTAAATATCAGATGGTTACGGAACCGACCGAACCGGAACGCTTTGTTCTTCCCGAAGAAGAAAAGCATATTCTGTTCTATTATGTCAGACACGGCGAAACCCGCTTCAACATGTGGAACCGCATGCAGGGGGCAGATGACTCACCGCTGACAGCCAACGGCATCCATCAGGCTGAAGAGGCAAGGGATGCCCTGCGCGGTGTCGAATTCAATGCCGTATATTCTTCTCCGGCCGGAAGAGCCCGCAAAACCGCTGAAATCATCGCAGCTCCGCACATGATCCGGCCGGTTCTTGAAAAAGGCCTCAAGGAAGTTGACTTCGGTGATTTCGAAGGTGTCGTCATGGATTCCTGGCGGGATGAGATCATGCACAGACATCTGAACGAACATTGGGATGATGTCGGCGGCGAGAATCTGAAACAGGTGCAGGCCCGGATCAAAAAGACCCTGCACAAGATCGTCCGCAAGGCCAAGGACGGCGATACGGTCCTGCTTGTATCGCACGGCACATATTATCTGAATATTCTCAAATACCTGTTTGACATTGACCGGACCGATTACTTTGAAAAACGCATGAAGGCAGGCCGTCAGGCCATGCCCAACGGCGGCATCTTCACCTTCGAGTACACCGACGGAACCTTCCGCATCCGGGAGCTCATGGTATCCCCGGACGAATACGGTAAACAGTAAGAAAAAAGCAGTTCAGCTGAACTGCTTTTTCATACTTCTTCCTTTGTGCGGTGAGATACCACCTCACCGTTTTCATCATAGGTATCAATAATGTCAAAGCCTTCGGAAAATTCCGGTTCTTCCATATTCCCGGCAATTCTGCGGATGACTGCTTCGCCGGCAGGCCGTTCTCTTTTCAGATCGCGGGCAATGCAGGTTTCAATATCCGCTGTGAAATATGCCGCACGGATAACAGCCTTGTCCCTGATCAGATCGATGATCAGTCTGCGGATGCGCTTGCTGTTGTTGACTCCGTCATAGGCAGTGTCGTGACCGGCTTCAACCAGCTCGAGAGCTTTCCGGTCGACCATGTGCCAGACGATCGGATGGGCTGTGAGTTCTTTTGTTTTATCATCCATTCCGGTGATGTCGATGCCGTGGTCAGTCAGGAAACTGTCGGTATACTGGATGTTTTCATCTCCGAACAGTTCCCTGCGCATCAGGTCGCCGCCGACAATTTCAATGTCTTCCAGTGAGGACCGGAATCTGCTTTTGCCGGATGCCGGCAGTCCGATCGGAATATAGAATACAGGCTTTTTCGTGACGCTTACTCATCCCTGTCTTTGATCGGCGTATATTCAGCCGTGCCGCCGACATACTTGTAGGCAGGACGGATAATGCGGTTGGCAAATTCGACCTCTTCCATGCGGTGGGCACACCAGCCGGAAATACGGGATACGGCAAAGATCGGTGTGAACAGTTCTTCGGAGATACCGAGGATGCGGTAGACCAGACCGGAATAGAGGTCCATGTTGGCACAGACATTCTTGGTCAGGCCTTTTTCTTCACGGAAAACTTCCGGTGCCATTTCATCGATCATGCACAGCAGTTCGTATTCCGTGCCCAGGCCTTTTTCATAGGCCAGATCACGGGAATACTTCTTCAGGATCTGTGCTCTGGGATCGGAAACGGTATAGACGGCATGGCCGACACCGTAGATCAGACCGCTGCCGTCACCGGCCTTGCGCTGGATCAGGCGGTGCAGGTAGTCACGGACTTCGTCACGGTCGGAAGGATCCTTCAGCTCCTGCTTCATCATATCCAGCTGCTGCATGACCTTGAGGTTGGCGCCGCCGTGACGGGGACCTTTCAGTGAGCAGATCGCTGCTGCGATGGCAGAGTAGGTATCGGTTCCGGTTGAGGAAAGAACACGGTCGGTAAATGTCGAGTTGTTGCCGCCGCCGTGGTCGGCATGCACCAGCATGCAGAGATCCAGCAGCTTGGCTTCCTCATGCGTGTATTTCTGATCGGGACGGTATGTCGCAAGAATATGCTCGGCAGTGGAAAGCCCCTTGATCGGATAATGGAAATACAGTGACTTGTGCTCATAGGCATGTTTCTTGATCTGATAGGCATAGACCATCATCGTCGGCAGCTGGGCGATCAGGTTGATCGACTGGCTCATGATATTCTCAAGCTGGCTGTTTTCGGCATTCTCGTCATAGCTGTACATGGCCAGCACGGAACGTGCCATCTTGTTCATGATATTGGGTGACGGTGCACTCATGATCATTGTTTCGGCAAAGCCGTCCGGCAGCTCACGGTGGTTTTCCAGAAGAGTCCGGAATTTCGCCAGCTGGTCGGCAGTAGGCAGGGAACCGAACAGAAGCAGCCAGACAACTTCTTCAAAGACAAAGCGGTCTTTTTCAATGGCTTCCCTGACAAATTCCTGCAGGTCAATGCCGCGGTAGATCAGCTTGCCGTCACAGGGAATGACATTGCCTTCGGCATCTCTTTCATAGCCGACAACATCACAGATATTGGTAAGACCTGCCAGCACGCCGGTGCCGTCGGGATTTCTCAGACCGCGCTTGACACCGAGACGCTCACTGATCTTCGGATCGATATAGTTATTCTCTCTGTATTCCTCACAGAGAAGCGACAGTTCTTCGGGAGTAAATGATTGGACGTCAGGATAAATCATAAACAGTTCCTCCTTTAAACCAATATGATACTCAAAAAACGTTCAGAAAACAATTTGAACAGTATTGCGTGTATAATAATGAACAATGGAAAGGCGGTACTTATGCAGATTGTACTGATTCCCGGTGACGGCATCGGAAAAGAAATTGCCGAAAGTGTAAAAGACGTATCTGCCGCACTGAACTGCGGCATTGACTGGCTCGAATATGAAGCCGGTGCAGAATATTATGAAAAAAGCGGGAAGCTTCTGGAAGACGGGCTTCTCGACCGGATCAAAGAGACAGGACTGGCACTGAAGGGACCGACCGCAACCCCGATCGGAACCGGCTTCCGCTCCATCAATGTCCAGCTCAGACAGACATTCAGGACTTATGCCAACCTCCGTCCCGTACATTCCATGGAAGGTGTTCCTTCCCGCTATGAGAATGTCGACCTGGTCATCTTCAGGGAAAATACCGAGGACCTGTACCGGGGCATTGAATACATGTGTGACAGCGACACTGCCCACGGCATCAAGATGATTACCAGAAAGGCCAGTGCCCGCATCATCCGTGCTGCCTTTGACTATGCAAGGGAAAACGGCAGGAAGCGGGTCACCTGTGTCCACAAGGCCAACATCATGAAAATGACCGACGGTCTTTTCCTGGAAACCTTTGATAATATCGCAAAGGAATATCCGGACATTGCCTCCGACAGTGTCATCATCGATGCCCTCTGCATGAAGCTGGTCACCGATCCGACACCGTTTGATGTACTGGTCACGGAAAATCTGTACGGCGATATTATCTCCGATCTCTGTGCCGGACTGGTCGGCGGACTCGGCTTTGCCCCGAGTGCCAATATCGGCGATGATGTCATCATCTATGAAGCCGTACACGGTTCTGCCCCGGACATTGCCGGTCAGGACAAGGCCAATCCGAGTGCACTGCTGATGGCATTTGCGATGCTGCTGAATGATCACGGCATGAAGGACAAGGCCGAAAAACTGAACAATGCCATTGCCGATGTTATCCGTGAAGGAAAGACGGTCACAGCCGACATCGGCGGAAATGCCGGCACGAAAGAATTTACAAAGGCTGTCATTGCGAGGTTTTAAGATATGATTCTGAACAATACACCGGTCATCATCAGAAACGGAAAACCGGAAAAATGCACGGAAAATGAAAAGGCGGGAAGGGAAAAGACAATTGCCTATCAGATCCTGATGCGCCACTGCACAAAGCGCGATGACATCATGCACATCCGCTTTGATTCCCTGACTTCCCATGATATTACCTATGTCGGCATCATTCAGACTGCCCGTGCCTCCGGCATGGAAAAGTTTCCGATGCCCTATGTCCTGACCAACTGCCATAATACGCTGTGTGCGGTAGGCGGAACGATCAACGAAGACGACCATCAGTTTGCGCTTTCTGCCGCAAAGAAATACGGCGGCATCTATGTACCGCCGTGCTATGCCGTCATTCATTCCTATAACAGGGAAATGATGAGCGGCTGCGGCCGCATGATCCTCGGCTCCGATTCCCATACAAGATACGGTGCCCTGGGCACCATGGGTGTCGGTGAAGGCGGCGGCGAGCTGGCCAAGCAGCTGGTAAACCGCACCTATGACCTGGCGGATCCGGAAGTTGTTCTGGTCTGGCTTACGGGAAAACCGAAACCCGGCATCGGACCGCATGATGCGGCACTGGCTCTGGTGGCTGCCACCTATGCCAACGGCTTTGTCAAAAACAAGGTCATGGAATTTGCCGGCCCCGGCATTAAGAATCTTTCCCAGGATTTCCGCAGCGGCATCGATGTCATGACGACTGAAACGACCTGCTGGAGCAGCATCTGGGAAACCGATGAGACAACGGAAGAATACTACCGAAACCACGGCCGTCCGGAAGACTACAGAAAGCTTTCCGTACAGGAAGGCGCATATTATGATGCCTGCATTGAACTGGATCTGTCCGAACTTGAAAGCATGATCGCTCTGCCGATGCATCCAAGCTATGCACTGCCGATCAATGAGCTGAAGAAGGATCCGTACCGGTATCTGAAAGAAGCCGAAGACAGAGCCAACGGCCAGCTCGGAAACAAGGTAAAAATGGACCTTGTATCCCATATTGACAAGGACGGCAATATCCGTGTCGATCAGGGCATCATTGCCGGCTGTTCCGGCGGTGTCTTTGAAAATATCATTGCCGCATCCGGTATCCTGAAGGACGGCAGTATCGGCAACGGCGAATTCAAGCTGTCCGTCTATCCCGATTCCATGCCGGCCTACAAGGCATTAATGGAAACAGGCACGGTCAGTGAACTGATTTCGTCCGGTGCCGTATTCCGCGAAGCTTTCTGCGGACCCTGTTTCGGAGCCGGAGATACGCCTGCCAACAACGAACTGTCGATCCGTCATACGACCCGCAATTTCCCGAACCGGGAAGGTTCGAAGCCGAATGAAGGACAGATTGCCGGCGTTGCCCTCATGGACGCAAGATCCATTGCCGCAACTGCCCGGAATCAGGGCATCCTGACAGCTGCCACTGATGTTGTCAAAGAAGAGATTCCGGCTGTAAAGGAACATTTTGATTCCTCCATCTATGCCAGAAGGGTATACAACGGCTGGGGAAATGCCATGCCGGAAACAGAGCTGCGCTTCGGTCCGAATATCAAGGACTGGCCCGAACAGCCGGCACTGTCCGATGATCTGCTGGTCCGCATCGTTTCCCATATTGATGATCCGGTGACGACAACCGATGAACTGATTCCTTCCGGAGAAACATCTTCCTACCGTTCCAATCCGCTGCGCCTGGCAGAATTCACGCTGTCCAGACGTGATCCGGATTATGTCGGCTGTGCAAAGGAAGTGCAGGCAGCCGACAGCGAAAGAAGAAACGGAACGGTCGTTCCGGAACTCAGTTCTGTCTTTGAAACCCTCTGGAAAGAAGGCATTGAAGCTGATGCAAAGAAAACCAATTTTGCCTCAGCCATCTATGCCAACAAGCCCGGTGACGGTTCGGCCCGTGAACAGGCTGCATCCTGTCAGCGCGTGCTCGGTGCCGGCGCCAACTTTGCCGCAGAATATGCGACCAAGCGCTACCGCTCCAACTGCATCAACTGGGGCATCCTGCCGTTTGTGACCGAACAGGGAAAGCTTCTGGAAAAAGGCAGCTATGTCTTCCTGAAGAACATCCGCACGGCACTGCTGGACGGAAGCACGCCTGAGGCATATCTGATCAAGGACGGAAGTGTGAGGGAACTGTCGGTTTCTCTCGGTGCTCTGACCGAAGAAGAAAAACAGATCCTTGCGGACGGATGCCTGATCAATTACTACCGCAGCGAACACTGATTCACTCATTGAGACAGGGAATCATCTGAAGGATTCTCTGCCTTTTTTATTATTTTTGATTATCATACATGCAATTTGTTGAAAACAGCAGTATGACAATAACAAGTTCAGACGGTGAAAGGAGCCGGGAAATGAATTATACGAATACAAATATGATGTGTTGCTGTATCTGTTATTCCAGCCCGGATATGCCGTCTGGGATTGTTTGAAGTGCCAGAGTGTACAGCAATCTCCATGATTTAGACTGATCATAAACGGCAGCCGGGATACTGTGGGATTCCGGCTTTTTGTTTTGCCGTCTGAAGCTGAAAAAAGGAGAAAACATAAAATGACAGGAATCAAGAAAAGCGTTACGGAACTGATCGGAAACACACCTCTGTTTGAATTGACAAATATCGAAAAGGAATTCGGCCTGAAGGCAAGACTGCTGGGAAAACTGGAATACTTCAATGCGACCGGTTCGGTAAAGGACAGGATCGCCAGATCCATGATTGAAGATGCCGAGGCAAAAGGGATCCTGAAAGAAGGATCGGT
>CAMNGB010000013.1 GCA_946537835.1 uncultured Erysipelotrichaceae bacterium | reverse complement strand
AAAGCGTACCCAGACGTCACCGTACTGGCCGGCACCGCCGTTCTGCTTCTTGTATTTGCCCTGTGCTTCTGCCTTGCCGCGGATGGTTTCACGGTACTGGATTGTCGGTTCCTTGGTTTCTACTTCAACCTTGTACTTGGACTTCAGCTTGGAAACGATCAGGTCAATATGCTGGTCACCGAGACCGTAGAGAACCTGCTCGTGTGTTTCCGGGTTATTGACCAGGCGGATCGTTCCGTCTTCCTGCATCAGGTTGCGGATGCCTACAGACAGCTTGTCTTCATCAGCCTTTGTCTTCGGCATGATGGCATATCCGAGCATCGGTTCCGGATATTCGATCTGCGGGAACTTGACGATTCTGCTCTTGGTGCACAGCGTATCGTTTGTTTCGGTGTTCTGCAGCTTGACAACAGCACCGATATCACCGGTGAACAGCTTGCCGACACCGATCTGGAACTTGCCGTTGATGACAAAGATCTGGTTAATCTTTTCCGTCGCATCCTTGCGGGAATTGTAAACCTGGGAATCACTGTTCAGGACACCGGACATGACCTTCAGGTAGGAAATCTTTCCGACGAACGGGTCAACGATTGTCTTGAAGACAAATGCCGAGAGTGCTTCGTTCTCATTGGTTTCGAGATCGATCGGCTCATCCTTGGCATTGAGTGCATGTACGCGGCCCTTTTCGGCATAGGACGGGAAGTATTCCGTAATCAGATCCATCAGTCTTTCAACACCGATCTGATCGATGGCACTGCCGCAGTATACCGGACGGATCTCACCGCTGCGGACACCGATTCTCAGTCCCTTGGCGATTTCATGTTCATCGAACGGTTCTTCCATGAAGAACTTTTCCATCAGATCGTCATCGGTGCTGGCGATTGCTTCAACGATTTCGTTGTAATACTCTTCAACCTGATCTGCCAGGTCAGCCGGAACTTCCTGCGCTTCCTTGCGGTTGTCAAAATACCATGCCTTTTTGCGCAGGATATTGACAGAACCGACAGCCTTGCCGTCCTTGACGATCGGCATTTCAAACGGAATGACCGTCTTGCCGAACTTGTCGCGCAGAGCTCCGAATACATCGTCGAAATGTGCATGTTCATCATCCATCTTGTTGATGAAGAAGATGGTCGGCAGCTTTCTTCTGTTGACTGCTTCCTTCCATGCACGTTCCGTACCGGCTTCAATGCCTTCCTTGGCATTGACAACGATCAGGGCATTGTCACCTGTGGTCAGACCGGTGATTTCTTCGCCTTCGTAGTCCATATAGCCCGGTGTATCGATGAAGTTGATCTTTCTGTTCTTCCATTCGACCGGTGCCAGGTGGCAGTAAACGGACAGGCCTCTTTTGCCTTCTTCCGGATCAAAATTCAGAGCGGTTGTGCCGTCGGAGTTGGCTCCGAACTTGTCGAGCTGCTTGTTGAAATACAGGCAGGCTTCGATGACCGAGCTCTTGCCGGCGCCGGAGTGTCCCAGCACTACGACATTGCGTACATCACTTGCTAAATAGTCTTTCATCATTGCCCTCCCTTATTTCAGAATATCCTTCAGATCCGCAAGGCATTCCTTACGGACATAGTGAATTGCCATCTGGCCGTTGTTGTCCTTGATTTCCTTGTCGGCGCCGTTGCTGAGAAGCAGGTTGACGAGACTCGGATAACCGATGTATGCAGCTCTCATCAGAGCTGTGCAGCCTTTCAGATCGGCAGCGTTGATATTGGCTCCGTTGGCCAGCAGATATTCAATGATATCTGTCTTGTAGCCGTTGACGGCTTCCATCAGAGCTGTTCTGCCCTGTTCGTCAACCGCATTGACATCTGCGCCTTTGCCGACCAGATATTCAACAACTTCCTGCTCACCGAGCAGAGCTGCTCTCATCAGAGCTGTTCTGCCTCTGTTGTCATGGGCATTGACCTCTGCACCGGCGTGCACCAGCATTCTGCAGATGTCGACATGTCCCTTCTTGGCAGCACCCATAAGAGCCGTCTTGTTGTTTCTGTCACGCATTCTCGGATCTGCGCCGTTGTCCAGAAGGAAGCGGACAACATCTTCATAGCCGCGCTTGGAAGATCTCATCAGGGCAGTACGGCCGTCACCGCTCTGCACATTGACATCAGCACCCTTTGAAACCTGGGCACAGACCTTGGCGAAATCACCGCTTGCTGCAGCATCGAAGAATTCACGATTTGTCTGATCCATAATCATTACCTCCTGTGATCATTCAAGATATATTCAGTTTTTTGATGAAAAAAGATGGACGCTATACATCCATCTTAAAAGCAGTCACAAATATGTAACCCAACCCCAATGAAAAGAGTGTTAACCTCCCGGGTTTCGCTGTTGTTTTGTACTAAAAAAAGCATTCCTCGGCGAACCATAAATCTACTCATCTCCGTTCTCATTGTGGCAAAGAAATATATCTGATTTCATTTTACCTGAATCACTTGATTCTTCAATAGAATCACCTCTGAAAACAATGAAAATTTATGAAAAAATCTATCATTTTTGAAAACGTTTTCATTTTTGCTATCTCAGCAGGCGGATGCTTTCACGGTAATCCGGCATGAAAGATGCGATGACTGCGTAAAAATCCTTTGAATGATTCGGCACCAGCAGATGTGCATATTCATGCAGAAGAACATAGTCCAGACACTGCACCGGGTAATGAATCAGGCGCTTTGAAATGCTGATATGCCCTCTTGCCGGTGTGCAGCTGCCCCAGCGGCTGGTCATATACTTCAGGGTGATTTTCGGAAGCGCAATATGATTGCGGCGGCAGATCAGTTCATCCCATTCGCCTCTTCTTTCGGCAATCATTGCCTGCAGCTGTCTGGATGCATAATCGTAGAATGTTTTCCGGATCCTCTCGTCCGTCTTTTCCCGCAGGAAGAAAACGATCTCGTTTTCTTCGATCATCATGAAATCAGTCCGGGCCTGTTCGAAACGCACCGGATAGTGCTTCCCGAGCCATACCGCTTCCTGTTCATCGATTCCGTACAGATGTCTCTCCTGCCGCTTTGTCTGTTTCTTCTCGGTGCGCAGGATCCACCCTTCCTTCTCGGCAATAAAACGGGCGATGTCCGAATGTGTCACCCGGCGCGGGCAGGTAATGCTTAAGGATCCGTCATCTTCCACCCGCAGATACATATTGCGGTTATGTTTATATGTAATATGCACCGTCCTGTCCCGGCCGGCAGCCCTGATCTTCATTTCACTCATAACAGCAGACATTATATCATTTCTGACAGATTCCCTGTTGTTTTCATTTTTTGTTTATGGTATATTTATCAAGCGATATGGCGGCTATGGTGAAGTTGGTCAACACACTGGATTGTGGCTCCAGCACTCGTGGGTTCGAGTCCCACTAGTCGCCCCATCGGAAACCCCTGTCATTCAGGGGTTTTTTCTTTATTCCGGCTGCCGGCCGGAGAGTGTCTGCAGGTACAGTGTGACCTCCGAATCCGGAACCAGTTCCGCTTCCGCATCCGTATCATAGGATGAAGATGTCGGAAACATGCGGATCTCACCGGCTGATTCGGCCAGTGTCAGAAGCGGAATATCTGCCGATGACACGGCGGTTTCGATCATGTAAGGAATCCCGGTGCTTTCAGCATCCCTGAGGTCAAGGCCCTTGTGGTCACGGACGGACAGGACCCGGACATTGCGGAACAGGCATCCGCTCAGGGGATTCTCGCCCCGCCTTCCGATCGTGACATAGATATCTGCCCGCATGCCGGCAGTGATGCTGCCAAGACGGGATACGTCGGTGTTCATGACAAACGATGTCTGTCCTTCCCGCAGCTGTACCGCTGCCCTGTCAGGAAGATCCTCTTCCCGGAACAGCATCGACCGATAGAACGGTGAGCCGGCCGGAATCATCCCCTGAATTTCCGTGTACCTTCCGATGATTTCTTTTTTCTCGGTGCAGATATGATCCGGCACATACCCTTCCGGCATCCTGATTTCGATCAGGTCTGCCTCTGTGATCCTTGTGCGCGGCGGGATGTCACGGGCTGCGGTCCAGACAGTCTGCAGCGACAGATACCTGGCGATATACAGCTGAAACAGAAGATAATTCAGGGCCAGAAGTGCCGCTGCTCCGCCCATGCAGAGGCATGCTTTCAGCATGAGCGGAATGCCGCGGAGTTTTTCTTCCTTCATAGCTTCATGCCGGCCGGTGCATCGATCATATACAGAACCGCCGAGAGCGGCAGGACCGTATCGCGGATACTGACACGCTCCTCGCCGTTTTCATCCCTGAGCAGATGCACCGTGCCGGTCATGATCCGATTGTTTCTGGCATATACCAGAGTATGTTTTCCTTCGTGCGGAATGATTTTTGTTCTGTCCATCAGTATTCCCTCCTGAAAGACATATAGATGAAAAGAAAAATGAAGCCGCAAAAAAAAGCGGATTTCTCCGCTTTCGTTTTATGCCTGGGCGTGTTCCGCCAGATATTTTTTGATTGCCTCTTTCTGGTCTGCCTTGCAGGGTCTGCACTTGTCAACGGTCATAGAGCCTTCGACAAGCTTTGCGGCCATGCCGGCACAGCCCGGATTTCCGCATCCGCCGCAGTTATAGCCCGGCAGCATTGCCAGAACGTCTTCCACTCTGGTATCTTCCTTGACATACAGTTTCTGTCCGGCAATTCCCAGAAAGACGCCGATCAGACCGCCGAGCACCAGCATCAGCAATACAGCCTTAATGATTTCCATGATTGTCCTCTTTTCCTCCGCTTGTAAATTGTCCGCGCATCGCACAGTCTCTGATGCCGCAGGCATTGCATTCAGGCCTCAGATTCTCGCATCCGGCCGGAACCGGTGTTTTTTTATTGGCCCTGTAAAGCCAGACATTGAGACCGAACAGCACGGCAATGATCAGTACTGCCAGCAGTGCCTTCATCAATCAGACCAGTCCTGACAGGGATGTAAAGGCAACTGCCATGATGGCGGCGATGATGAAGGCAATCGGATTGCCTTCAAATGCCTTCGGAACATCGTTGCCCTGCAGTCTCTCACGGATGCAGGCAAAGATGCACAGCATCAGCATGAAGCCGGCCGGCACGGCAACGGAATTGACCATTGTCTCAAGCAGGTTATATCCCTGCGTGATATTGTCCTGGGCAACATACAGCACGGCACAGTTGGTTGTGATCAGAGGAAGATAGATGCCGAGCTGCTTGTACAGGCCCGGGGAATTCTTCTTGATGAACATTTCCACAAACTGCACGAACGCTGCAATCAGAAGGATAAAGCAGATCAGCTCCATGTATTCCAGATGCAGCGGCACCAGCACATAGTAGTACAGGAACCAGGACAGAACCGATGCGCCGAAGATGACGAATATGACGGCAACACCCATGCCGACGGCATTTTCCAGACGGGTGGAAACACCCATGAACGGACACATTCCGAGGAATTTGGAAAGAATGATGTTATTGATCAGCATGGCGCTGATAAACATGGTAAACAACTGCATTATTTTACCCCCTCAGCCTTTGCGCTCTGATGGTTTTTATATGCCGAAATCGCTGCTGCCAGGCATGCAAATGTCAGGAAGGCACCGACCTGGCTGGTGAACATCGGGATCTCGAAACCCTCCGGAATCAGACGGACGGCAAAGATCTCGGTATTTGTGAACGGATTCGACAGGGAAATGATGCCGGTTCCGAAGAGCTGACGGATCAGCGACATGGCCAGCAGTGAGAGTGTATAGGAGAATCCCATGGACAGACCGTCTCTTGCGGATGGTCCGATCGGATTCATGGATGCGAACGCTTCGGCACGGCCCAGGATAATGCAGTTGACGACGATCAGGTCGATGAACGCGCCGAGAGCAGAATACAGAGCCGGCGTATAAGCCTGCATCACCATGCCGACGATCGTTACCAGGGTTGCAATGATAACGATATAGACCGGGATATGAATGTCATCAGGAGTGATGTTGCGTACCGCCGACACCAGAATATTGGACAGTGTCAGCACCACCGTTACCGCAACACCCATGCCGATGGCATTGTTGATATTGGTTGTAATTGCCAGGGTGGAACAGATTCCCAGATACAGTCCGAAGACCGGATTGTCTGTCAGGAGTCTGGTGAAAAAGTTATCCTTTACCTTTGTTTCACTCATTCTGTCTCACCTCCTAGTTTCCTGCTGCCGCATTCAGGGCAGCTGCCGCCATGGCTCTTACGGATGCACTGGTGAATGTCGCTCCGGCTGTCGCATCTACTTCGGAATTCAGAGTGACTCCGGCATATCTTGCCAGTTCTGCTTCCGCAACTGCCTTGTCGCCGACATCCTTTGTATCATTGAAGGCTGTCACTTCGATCGAAACGATCTTTCCTTCATCCTTATTGACGGTAACCATTGCTTCGTTGACACCTTCAAATCCCTTCGCCGTACATTTGTATACATATTCGGACGGGTCGGTATTTGTCCAGATCCGGCAGGCTGCTTCATTGGCACTGAAATCTTCAGCTGCCAGTCCTGCTGCCGGCGTTGTACCGGAAGCGGCATTTCCGGAAGATGCAGGAACGGGACTGCCCTGGATTCCGGCGAGGACCGTTCTGGCAGCGTCCATGCTCTTCTGAACTGCCGAGGAAGTCAGTGTCGCACCGGACAGAAGCGGAATCGGATCGGATGCATTCAGAGCCAGGATCTGATTCTCATAGTCTCCTCCGTCTTCGAAGCAGCGGGCACCGATGCCGTCAGTCTCCTTCTGTTCCAGAGCCTTGAATCCGGAGATCGTTCCGTCATTGTCAAAGCCGGCAATGAAGGTGAATCCGTCGGAATTATATCCGGTTCCGTGCAGGGTAAAGATATATCCCTGCCCTGCGGCTTCATAGATGCCGTCCACAAGTCCGGACTCATCCAGATTGATATATTTGTCGGTAACATCCGAGAAATCGCCTCCCGGATAGATCATTTCAAGTTTCTCCTTGATCGTTCCGAGCTTGTTCTGCTCGATCAGAGGAGCAGTCAGGGCATTGGCTCCGGAGAGAAGCAGGCCGCATAAGCCGCATACGGTTCCCAGCAGAAGCATCTTGTATACGGCAGAGTCCTTGTTAAGATTCTTCATATCTCTGTGCCCTCCTAGTTTCCTGCTGCCGCATTCAGGGCAGCTGCCGCCATGGCTCTTACGGATGCACTGGTGAATGTCGCTCCGGCTGTCGCATCTACTTCGGAATTCAGAGTGACTCCGGCATATCTTGCCAGTTCTGCTTCCGCAACTGCCTTGTCGCCGACATCCTTTGTATCATTGAAGGCTGTCACTTCGATCGAAACGATCTTTCCTTCATCCTTATTGACGGTAACCATTGCTTCGTTGACACCTTCAAATCCCTTCGCCGTACATTTGTATACATATTCGGACGGGTCGGTATTTGTCCAGATCCGGCAGGCTGCTTCATTGGCACTGAAATCTTCAGCTGCCAGTCCTGCTGCCGGCGCTGTACCGGAAGCGGCGGGAGCCGTGCCCGTACCGCCGTTCAATGCTGCGGCTGCCATGGCCCTCAGGGATGCGCTTGTGAAAGATGCACCGCTTGTGGCATCAATGGCTGAATCCAGAGTGGCTCCGGCATATCTTGCCAGTTCGGCATCGGCAACTGCCAGGTCACCGACACCGGCAGTGTCATGGAATCCGGTCACCACGATGCTTTCGATTTTGCCGTCCTTAACGGTGATCGTCGCTTCATTGACTCCTTCGAATCCTTTTGCCCTGCAGGCGAATACACCGCCGCCCTGATCCGTGCACTCTGCTTCATTGGCACTGAAATCTTCAGCATTCAGCGCTGCCGTACTGCCGGAAGCAGTGCGCTGCGGCTGCTTTGCTTCGATGCCGAAGAAGCCGACCAGCAGCGTGATGAGAATAATCACGGCCGATACGCCGAGAACCTTGTTGCGGATCTGTACGCGGTTTTTGATCTGGTTGCCGTCTGAGAGTCTGTCGATTGCCGGTGTAAGCATGTTCATCAGAAGGATCGAGAACAGCACGCCGTCCGGCAGGTTGGAACGCCAGCGCAGAATCATTGTCAGCGCCGCACAGCCGACCGCAAAGATAACGCGGCCGGGAATCGTAATCGGCGTCGTTACCGGGTCAGTCATCATGAATACCGTACCGAACAGTACGCCGCCGCCGAGAACATGGAACAGTGCATACTGGACACCGGCACCGTGATACAGGCCGACGATCAGTGAAATGATAAACAGCACGGCAAGATAGGTGCAGGAAAGATGGTAATTGATATCCTTGCGCCACAGCAGGAATGCTCCGCACAGCAGTATGACGATTGCACAGGAGCCGCCGATGACACTCGGATAGCCGCCCATTGCCATATTGCCGAAGCCTCCGAACTGCTCAATGAAACCGCCGAATGCATCTTTCTGAATGATCCAGCCGTAGGAATTCATGGCCGCCATCGGAGTGCCGCCGGATAAGGTGTCATAAACCTTTGCCGTGATATCCTGGGCCTTGCTGGCAGCGAAGTTGTTCATGATGATCGCTTCGCCGAATGCGGCCGGATTGAAGATATTCTGACCGAAGCCGCCGAAGACCAGCTTGCCGATAACAATGCAGATCACGGTGGCAACGATCAGCGCATAATAGCTGACATCGATACGGGTGATCAGCGTCAGGATCAGAGCCGTAACCCAGCTGTAGGAATGAGAAAGTTCTTTTTTGACATCATATTTGCGGATCTTGAAATATGCCGCCTCAGTCGCAACAGCAGAAATGACAGAGACTGCCGCCATCAGAACGGCGCGTATTCCGACTGCTGCACCGTAGACAATTCCGTAATAAACGGCTGAACTTAACAGTACCGCCACCAGACAGACGGTCAGGTCCATCATGATCCGGGACGTATGTCTCTTGGACCTGAAATTCGGAGAAGGCCTGTATGAAAATTTCATTATTTCTTTGCCTCCTTTGCACGTGATGCCATTCTGGTGCGAATGAAATTCTTCGCCCTTCTGACATTTTCGGTAACGTCAATCTTGGACGGGCATACATAGGTGCACATGCCGCACTCGATGCAGTCCATGACATACAGCTTATTCAGTTCTTCCTCATCAAAGATGGCAGCCGACATCTGAATGCGCACCGGCTGCAGTCCGGACGGACATGTTTCGGTACAGCGGCCGCAGCGCAGGCATTTGACTTCGTCCTTGTCTTCGTTCGGCATGACGGTCAGGCCGTTGTTCTGAGGCGCAATGACAAATTTGTCATTGGGAATCGTGCGTCCCATCATCGGGCCGCCGGCTATCAGCAGAACGTCTTCCAGGCCGTCCTTGTAGCCGCCGCAGGCTTCTATGATTTCCCCTGCCCTGGTACCGACAGGCACATATACATTCTGCGGATTTTTGACTGCTTCACCGGAAACCGTCAGGTATTTATGGGTAATCGGACGGCCGTTTTCAATCGCATTGCCGAGCGCAATTGCGGTTGAGGCATTGTTCAGGATACAGCCGGCTTCGATCGGCAGCTTGTCATAGCGCCGTCCGGTCAGCTGGAATACCAGTGTGCGTTCCCAGCCCATCGGATACAGATCGGGAACGGTCCGGATTTCGATCGGTGTGCCGGCGAAGGTTTTCTTCAGGGCAGCGATCTGTTCCTTCTTGTCTTCCTTGATGGCAACACACCCCTTCTGTGCCTTGCTGAGCTTGAGCAGGGCGAGTGTCCCTGTTTTCAGAAGATCGATATTTTCTTCTATATTTTTGTAGTCAGCTGTAAGATACGGCTCGCACTCCACTGCATTGACAATAAACAGTTCGACATTTTCCGGCTTCAGATACTTTACATAAGTCGGAAATCCGGCTCCGCCGAGTCCCAGCATTCCGGCATTCTTGACAAAGTCAAGAAGTTCTTCCCAGCTTGCCTTTTCGTAATCAAATTCCGGGAAGGCACGGACTTCTGTGTGCTTATGATCGTTTTCAATCCGCAGATGCTCTGCCTGGGACATGCCGGAAGTCATAAACTTTTCGATTCCGGTAACCTTCCCTGACACAGGCGAAAACAGCGGAAGATAGAAATGATCGTTCCGCTCTGCAATTTTTGTGCCGACTTTCACCTCATCACCGACACTGACCAGAGGCGTACACGGTGCGTTGCCGTTGACCAGCGGAATCCAGATGACATCAGGGTCAATCGTCTTCAGAACATCAGCGTGCTTCGTGACCTCCTTATGACCGGCCAGATGATGATTCATCGGTCCTGTTAAGAATGACATATTATCAGGTCCTTTCTTGATGCTTTATATGTGAAATTATAACATTTTTTAACAGAATTATCTCTGTGACCTCATTCATATCGGGATATGCCTTCAAGAAAAACATCGGAAATCATGAAAACATTTTTCTGTTTTCTGAAAGTACATCAAATCGGTTTCAAATACATGGCCCGGGAACTGTGCTATACTCTAAATCAATATGAGAAACAGAAGAATGATCACTGCCGTTCTTTCCGGCTTCCTGCTTCTTTCGGGATGTACCGGAAAACCTGCAGACAGCAGAGAACTGCTTGAATACAGCAATCTGTCCTATGACGCCGGATTTGATACAGTCTATGCATACACCGAATACGGCTATGAACAGGAACCGATGAAGGCACGCTTTGAGAAAGGCGCATCCATGTTTTCGGCCTATAACAGCATGTTTGATATCTATCATGACTATCCGGGTGTAAACGGTCTGAAAGCGATCAACGACAATGCCGGCATCGCTCCTGTCAAAGTCAGCCCCGAAGTCATTGCCATGCTGAAGGAGGCACGGGAATTCTATGATCTTTCCGGCGGTGAGTTTGATGTGACGATGGGCGCACTGCTGCGGGTATGGCACACCTACCGGGAAGCAGGCATTGCCGCCAATCAGAATGAAACACCGGCGGCTGTACCTTCTGAGGATGAACTGCAGTCCGCATTTGCCTGCCGCGGCTGGGACAAGATCGAAATCGATGAAGAAAACAGCACGGTGTTCATCACTGATCCGTGTGTATCGCTGGATGCCGGCGGCATTGCCAAAGGCTTTGCGGCCGAAGGCATTGCCCAAAACATCGACAGCGAGGATATTGTCTATGCCAACATCAATGCCGGAAGGAATATCCGCACCCTGCATGACAAGGCAGACGGTTCGCCGTGGCGCATTGCCATCCAGAACCCGCTCGGCGAAGGCTCGCTGATCATTGTCGAAATGTCCGGCTCCGGATCATTTGTGACAAGCGGTGACTATGAACGCTATTATGTCGGCGAGGACGGAGTGCGCTATCACCATATTGTTGATCCTTCAACGATGAAGCCTGCCGATCTGTATCACAGTGTTTCCGTCATTACCGGAAACAGCGGCGCCGCCGACTGTCTCAGCACCGCCCTGTTTACGATGAGCATTGCCGACGGAAAAAAACTGATCGAAGCCTACCGTAAAAAAAGCGGCGATGACTGCGAAGCCGTATGGATGATGGATCCATCAAAGACACAGGGAGAAAACGGCAGAACCGTCGGAAGCCTCTTCATTGTATATACCGAAAATCTGGAAAACAGAATTCTCTGGCCGTGATGCATATGCACCGCGGCTTTTTTGAAAAAGAAAAGATCCCGCAGGATCTCAGTAATTGTGGCGGATCAGCGACATCAGAAAATAATACAGGCAGTACAGCGCCGAAAGAGCACACACAGCCGCAAGAAGCCAGGCGATCCAGCCGAACAGATACAGCTGCATCTGATAGTCAATATGCTGGGTCATAAGATCACCGAAGTAGATGTCATTTCCGAGATAATACAGATAATATGCCCCATAAGCAAACGCCGGCAGCAGAATGATGCTGAGCGCCAGTTGGATTTTTTTGATCATAGCCGTCCCCTGTTTCTAACTTCCCCTGTTATTAAGTATCTATATTAAACGATATTTTCGGCAGGAATACAAATGGCATTATCAGAAAAAAGCAGGCAGTGCCTGCTTATCTGCTGAACCAGTGTGTTTCAAGATACCGGCCGACACCGTCTTCTTCAACGGTATACTCGGTAATTGCCTGGGCAACGGCTTTGGTCGCATCGGCGCCGTTGAGAAGACATACGCCCCAGCCTGCTTCTCTGAGCAGACCGATATCGTTGTCCATATCGCCGAAAGCCATGAATTCGGAGAGCGGTATGCCGCGCTTCTCGCTGAATTTCTTCAGGGCATATCCCTTGTTGACACGGGGATCGACAAATTCCATTGTCACATGGCCGTAGCCTTCGAAAGTCTTGATCAAGGTCCACCGCTCGCTCTGATTGGCATTGCAGACAGCCATGAACTCATCCATATCCTCCGGCTTCAGATGAATTTCGATTTTGCCGGTATCAAAGCGGCTCAGATAATCCACATCACCGATGGTGACATTGGAATGATTGCGCTTCTGTGAATCACGCATGAAATCATCCATGCGCAGAGCTGCGATATCGTCATAGCCGTTGATATAGACAATGGCATTCAGATCGAGATGGGCGATCGGTGTCAGTATGGTTTTGATATCCTTTCCGGAAAGCAGAAAATACTTCTCGTATTTACCGGTTTCGGCATCATACAGTTCACCGCCGTTCATGCCGATGGCAAAATCAAAATCGAAGCCCAGTTCCCATTCCTTTGCCTTTTCCAGCGTGCGCCAGTCAAGCGGTCTTCCCGAAGCCGGTCCGAACAGCACGCCTTCTTCATGCAGACGCTGCAGTGCTGCCCTTGTTTTCGGCAGCATCGTTTTTCCTTTCGGCAGCAGAGTATCGTCAATATCCGCTGCTACAACAGACAGTTTTTCTATCATTGTTCTCTCCTGTTACGTTATCCGACCCTGCGGATCCGTTCTCTTCCTTCCTGCAGGAAGTGCACTGTTCCGTCATATACGACAACAGATTCTTCCGTGAATATGAATGTGTCTCTCTGATACATTTCCAGATATTCCGTCGTGTTCCCTTCCAGAGCATATCCGGTACGGTCATGAACCTGCAGTTCTCCGGCCGGATAAATCGGGTTCTGATTTGTCCATAGGCCGATGGTAGGTCCGCAGGCATGACCGAAGAGACCCAGCGGATGGGTATACAGCATCGGTCTGAGACCTTCTTCCTTTCCGGCAGCGATTGCCGAGAGGAACACTTCGTTTCCGGTTTTTCCGGCCTGCATTTTCTCACAGACGATATCCTGGAAGCGGTTGTTGCGGCGGAGTGCTTCCTTCAGTTCTTCCGGCACATCACTCTCCCCTTCCTTCAGCACATAGCAGAGACGCTGTGTATCGGTGCAGAGATTGAGATAGACAATGCCGAAGTCACAGTGCAGAAGATCACCTCTCTGAATCACGGTGTCTTCTCCGTGCATGCCGGTTTCATTCTGCAGATCGATGGTCGGCTCAAACCATGTGACAATGCCGCGCCGGTTGACCTGTTCGCTCATGAAATCCATGACATCCCGGCAGGTCGTCACACCCGGCGTGATCACACTGTCGCTGAATGCTTCCTCAATGATCGCACCGGCTGTTTCCATGACATGCGGCCAGTATTTCAGTTCCGAATCGGTTCTTGTTTCCAGAAGCCGGATGCCGGCTTCATCGCTGCCGCAGAAACGGGTGGTAATATCTTCCGGCAGTTCTTCCTTCATCTGCAGATACAGACCGTGTGAAAGACCGTCGGTATAGGCATAGTGATGTTCCGAAACATTTACGGTGATGCGTTCCGGATCGATCCTCCGGATGATTCTTGTCAGTGCTTCAAACTGGCTTTCATTCTGCCTGTCCCAGTCATGTTCATAATATTCGTTCAGGACCGGATCCGGCATGGAGACGCTGATTCGTTTCACCTCACCGTTTTCCAGGGCAAAGATCAGAATTGTCAGCCGTCTGGCAGTCGGATAGCGGGAAGGAACGATATGACGGAACATCGGATCTTCATGATATTCCCGTGAGGCAATGATCCAGAATTCCGTTCCGGTTTCTTTCATGATGCGGGGCAGAACTGTTTCCAGACGTTCTTTCAGAAACAGATCGCGGATGTGCTGCTGTTCACTAAAACTGTACATAACCGGTCTCCTCTATATTACAGCCGTGTACATTATATTTGGTTTGTACCGGTTATTCTATCGGTTTCTGATAATAATTTCCGATGATCCTGTCGACCCTTGTCAAAGTCATGAATGCATGCGGATCGATGCGGAGGATGCAGTCTTCTACTTCCTTGAGTTGATTGTTGTTGATCGAAAGCATCAGCAGTTCATGTTCCCGGTTGCTGTAGGCACCTACACACTTCAGCTTGGTAATGCCGTGGCGGCAGATGCGGAAGACTTCGCTGCAGATTTCATCGGCATGATCGGTCACGACCTGAATGCGGGTAACCTTATAGCGCTCATGCATCATATTGACGATTTCCTTGGATACATACTGGAAGATGATCGAATACAGCGCTCTTTCCCAGCCGTAAAGCAGGCCGGCAAGAAACAGTACAAAGGCATTGAAGGCAAAAATATAATTCCATGTCGGCCGGTTCAGCCGCATGGAAAGATCGATGGCAAGAAAATCCGTGCCGCCGCTGGAAGCGTTGTAGCGCAGGGCGGTGCCGATCGCAAAGCCGTTGATCAGACCGCCGAAGACTGATATCAGCAGCGGATCCTGGGTGATGATCGGCAGCTTGATGATGCCGGTAAACAAAGATGACAGTGAATACCACAGCACCGAATACAGAATAAATTTATGGCCGGTCTTGCGAAGCACCAGCACCGTCACCAGAAAGTTCAGGGCAAAATAGATGATGCTGAAGGAAATCCGGATATGGCAGAAATCCGCCAGAACCATTGATATCAGCCGGGAGAATCCGGCAAAGCCGCCCGGAAAAAGATTTCCGGATCTGACGAAAACATTGAATCCGCAGGCATAGATCAGTGCCGAAACCGCTACTGCCGCGATGTTGAGCCAGTCTTTCTTTGTGAACTGCATTGTGCCGATATTCATTGCATATACCTCACTGTTGATACCATCCTCAAGTGTATTACCGCTTCCGATTAATGCAAGCAGAAAAAAGACAGGATGTTCTCCTGTCATAAAGATTTCCGCATGGCGATATGAGAAATGCCGTCTTCCAGAAATTCGTCTGAAGTCTGCACAAATCCCTGCGCTTCATAAAAAGGCTTTGCATAGGTCTGGGCCTCAAGAAAGATTCCGGAAGCGTGAAAGTATGTGCGGGCATGCCTGATGCATTCCTTCAGCACTTCACTGCCGTAACCGCCGTGGCGGATGCGGCTGACGACCCGTCCGATCTGAACGGTATCCTCTTCCGTCTCTCTTTCAAACATGCGGGCATAGGCAAGTATGCCGTCTTCCCCCTGTATCCAGAGATGAAGACTGCGGCGGTCAATGCCGTCAGGATCCTGGTAGACGCAGTTCTGTTCAACAACAAATACAGCCGAACGCAGTTCCAGGATGTCATACAGTTCATCGGCAGTCAGCTCGCTGAAAGCCTTCACGGTAACAGCCATCAGACAATTGCCCTTTCCTTCCAGTCTCCTTTGCGGTAAAGATACAGCGTCATCAGGGCACCGCAGCTCCAGCTGATCAGCATCGAGACAAACATCATGGCACAGTCACCCTGCGGCAGTTCCGGTGTCTTGGTCAGCCAGACCAGTCCGTAAGCCAGCGGGATACGCAGAAGGACGGAGGAGATGATCGAAATCCACATCGGCGTTACCGTATCGCCGGCACCGCGCATGATGCCGGAAAGACACTGGGTGATTTCCACCAGAATATAGCCGACTGCCAGGATCCGCATCATATTGTTGCTGAGGGTGATCAGTTCCTGGGTATCGGTAAAGATTGCCATCAGATGGCGTCCGAGCAGCAGGATCACGGCTGTCAGGAATGCCGAAATGCCCATCGCTGCCAGAGTGCCCTTCTTTGCGCCTTCCAGGACCCTGTCCATCCGGCCGGCGCCGATATTCTGGCCGGCGAATGTGGTCATGGCCGAACCGAACGAGAATGCCGGCAGCATGACAAAGCCGTCTATGCGCATGACGATGACATTTGCCGCAATGAACAGTTCACCGAAGCTGTTGGTCAGTGACTGCACAACGATCATTGACATCGAGAAGATCGCCTGAGTGATGCCGGACGGCAGACCGAGGCGGATCAGACGGGATGTATATTCTCCCTGCGGCAGCAGATAGCGTCTGTCCATATCGAAGGTTTCCTTCATGCGGGTCAGCTTCCACAGACACAGGAAGGCAGAAACAAACTGGGCAATGATCGTAGCCCAGGCAACACCGGCAACGCCCATGCCGAACCAGGCAACGAAGACAAAATCCAGTACAATATTCAGAAAGGTGGCTACCAACAGGTAGATCAGTGCCGATACAGAGTCGCCGAGACCTCTCAGAACACCGCTGAGAATGTTGTAGAGGCCGCCGCCGGAAATCCCCATAAAAATGATCAGCAGATAGTCAAAGCACCAGTCGAGAATGGATGACGGAGTGTTCAGCATCTTCAGAAGCGGTCTCGTAATCAGCGGTCCGATGACCATGATGAACAAAGAAGCAATGACCGTCAGCGTGATGCAGGCACCGATCGTTCTGGAAAGCTCATCTCTCTGCCTGGCACCGAAATACTGCGCGACCATGATGCTTGCACCGGTAGCGATGCCCATGAAAAGCACCAGCATCAGATTCAGGATCGGGCCGGCGCTGCCGACCGCCGCCAGGGCATTGTCACCGACAAAACGGCCGACAATGATACTGTCTACGGTATTGTAAAGCTGCTGGGCAACATTCCCTATCAGCATCGGAATTGTAAAGATAAGAATGGACTTGACGGGATCGTCTTTTGTCATATCAACCGGTTTAAAAATATTCATTGCACACCTCATCTGTCGGACAGCCTATATTGTATTTGATAACTCACATCAAGACAATCTTTACACATGTTAGAATGAAAACGGAGAAAACGATTATGAATATTCTGACTTTTGATTTCGGCGGAACCTTTGTCAAATACTGCCTCATCAATGACAATGCAGAAATCAGCGGACACGGTCAGCTGCCTGCACCCCTGCACGGCCGGGATGAATTCCTGGCAGTCATTACCGGTCTTTACGGACAATACCGCAGCAGCATCGACGGCATTGCCGTATCAATGCCGGGCATCATCAACAGCGACAGCGGCGATATCCTGCTCGTATCCCTGTATCCGGATATGAGCGGCGAAAACCTGTACAGCCTTCTGAATGAGCGGGTGGATGTGCCTGTCAGCGTTGAAAATGACGGCAAGGCTGCCATTCTTGCGGAAGCCTGGAAAGGTTCGCTTGCCGGTGTCAGGGATGCGGCCTGCGTACTTCTGGGAAGCGGTATCGGCGGCGGCATCATCATGGACGGAAGACTGCGGAAAGGCGCCGGCTTTGCGGCCGGCGAAATCAGCAACCTGATGGTTGTGCCCGGTATTTATAATAAAGAGAATGCGCTTTGTTTCGATTCCGGCGTCACCGGATTTCTGAAGGCTGTTGCCCGGGCAAAGAATATGGATCCTGCCCTGTTTGAAATATCCGGCAACGCATCTGTCAGCGAGAAGCGCATCAGCGGCCGGGATGTCTTTACATGGCTGGAAAACGGTGATGCGGAAACTGCTGCCGTCTACCGCACCTGGATAGAAAAGCTCGCCTGGCTGCTGATCAATCTGAAACTGACCGTTTCCTGCGAAAAGATCGTGATCGGCGGCGGCATCTCCCGCAACCGGCGCTTTATCGAGGATCTGAAGCAGGAATATGCAAAGGCTGCAGAAGTGTTTGCCGAAGGCATGCCTGAAACAGTCATCGACGTGTGCCGTTTCCGGGCCGATGCCAATCTGCTCGGCGCCGCTTACTGCTGGCTGCAGAAATACAGATGAAAACAGGATCGCCTCAGCGATCCTTTATTCATTCTCTTCTTTCTGTGCTTCGGCAATCCACTCCGGCATCTTGCGGGCAATGGAACGGAAGCCGATTTTCATCACCGGCAGCGATGCCTTGGCCATGACGGGCCGGCGGCGGTTGCGGGTATGGGTGCGGCGCACTGCCTTCAGCGACAGTTTGGCCTGATTGGCGTGGGGATCATATTCCATGATCTTCACCCGCACGGTTTCCCCGACATGCACAAAGCGGCTGATGTCCTTTACAAATCCGTCGCTGATTTCCGAAATATGTATCAGACCGGTGGTATGGCTGTCCAGGGAAACAAATGCCCCGTACGGCTGTATGCCGGTCACTTTTCCTTCCACGATCTGTCCTGTTCTGTAGTTCATATCAAACCCTTTCCCCGCAAGTATACCACGTTAAACGAGTTGTGCTATACTATCTGTTGTTGAAGAAACGGGTGAAATAACTATGAACGTAGTATCTTGGCGAGTTATGGTGCCTTTCTGGTCCGCACTTACAGCGGCGGTCATTGCCCAGCTGCTGAAACCGGCCGTAGGCTTCCTCACAACAAAAAAATGGAACTGGTCACTGGCACATGCGTCCGGCGGATTTCCGAGTTCGCACAGCGCTCTTGTTTCGGCGCTTGCCCTGTCCGTCGGCATGGTGGAACAGTTCCGGTCTACAATTTTTGCGGTCGCTCTGGCCCTGGCAATCATCGTTATTTACGATGCCGCAAATGTCAGGTATTACAGTGGACAAAATATTAAAGTTACGCAACAATTAATCAGGGATCTTCAGAAAATGTATCCTGACATGTTCGATGATCCGTTATATGATACCAAGCTGAAGCCGGTTCTCGGCCATCGCTGGTTTGAAGTCTTCGGCGGCATTATCCTCGGTCTTCTCGTCGCCATGATCTTCCACATCAAGATTTAGGAGGAATACTACATTACATGAGTGAAAACATTCAGGAAACCAGAGAACGCACGCCTGAAGAACAGGCCGCATATGATGATCTGATCCGCCGGATCAATCACACGCTGAACAAGCTTCGTCCGTATATCCAGGCAGACGGCGGCGATGTCCATTTTGAAGGATATGAAGACGGTGTCGTCACTGTATCGATGAGCGGTGCGTGTGCCGGCTGTATGGCAATCAATACAACTCTGAGCGACGGTATCGAAGCACTTCTGATCGATGAAGTACCGGAAGTGAAATCGGTAAAGCTGATGCAGGCTGATCCGTTTGCGAATTATTACTTCTGAGCACGGCAAGACCGCGCTTTTTCTTTATTCTTCTCTGCAAAATCCGGTTTTTCAGGAAAAATCCGGATTTTATTTGCGGAATCTGCGATTATTATTCATTTATATGACGGTTTCCCGGATTTTTTTTGCTTTTTCCGGGATTTTTTTCTTGATTTCATGTATTTCCGGGAATATTCTTTTCTCATAAAAGGAGAAAAACAATATGGGAAAGCCTTTTGAACAATTCGGCAGCCTTGTATTCAGCGAACGGGAAATGGAAGACCGTCTGCCCCGTCCTGTCTACATGTCATGGAAAAAGACCGTTGCCAACGAAAGCACACTCGACCGTCCCACTGCAGATGCGATTGCCCATGCCATGAAGCTCTGGGCGATGGAAAGAGGAGTCACGCACTTCACCCACTGGTTCCAGCCGATGACCGGCGGCACCGCAGAAAAGCACGACTCTTTTATCGAACCGGGATCTGACGGACGCCCGATTGCCCGTTTCTCCGGCAAAATGCTCATCAAGGGTGAACCGGATGCCTCCAGTTTTCCGAGCGGCGGCCTGCGTGCCACCTTTGAAGCCAGAGGATATACCTACTGGGATGTGACCAGTCCGGTCTTCATCCGCGACAATGTTCTCTGTATTCCTACCGTTTTTGTCTCCTACACCGGTGAAGCGCTTGACCGCAAGGAACCGCTGATCAAATCTCTCGGTGCCCTTTCCCGGGCAGCTACCCGCGTTGTCAATCTTTTCGGTGACAAGGATGTCCGCTCCTGCAATATCTCCGTAGGTCTCGAACAGGAATACTTCCTGATTGACCGCAGACATTTCGAACAGCGTCTTGATCTGAAGCTGACCGGCCGCACCCTGTTCGGTGCACCGGCTCCGAAGCGTCAGGAACTGGACGATCATTACTTCGGTTCCATTCCGCACCGTGTTTCGGCATTCATGAAGGAAGTCAACGAAGAACTCTGGAAGCTCGGCATCTATGCCAAGACCGAACACAATGAAGTGGCTCCCGGCCAGTTTGAACTGGCACCGGTATTTGCCAACGGCAACATTGCCATTGACCAGAACCAGATCACCATGGATATTCTCCGCAAGACAGCCGAGAAGCACGGTCTGGCATGCCTTCTGCATGAAAAGCCGTTTGACGGCATCAACGGATCCGGCAAGCATGACAATTATTCAATTATTACCGATGACGGTCAGAATCTGTTCTCGCCGGGTGAGAAGCCGGCTGAGAACATCCGCTTCCTGGTCTTCATGTGTGCCTTTATCAAGGCTGTGGATACCTATCCGGTACTGCTGAGAATGAGCGCATCCGACGCCGGCAACGATCACCGCCTCGGTGCCAACGAAGCACCGCCGGCGATCATATCGATCTATCTCGGCAGCTATATCGAAGATATCCTTTACAGCCTCTATCAGGGACATGAATCCCAGAAAGGCAAGAACGAGATCCGTGATTTCTCACCGGTGACAACACTGTCCTATATACCGCACGACAACACCGACCGCAACCGTACCTCCCCTGTCGCCTTTACCGGCAACAAGTTTGAATTCCGCATGCTTGGTTCCAGCATGTCCGCTTCATTCCCGAATACGGTTCTCAATGCCATCATGGCTGAATCACTGAATGAGATCGCCGATCAGCTGGAAGGCATCAAGTACCTGCAGGAAGTTCGTGAAAAGGCACTTGATATCTGCCGCAACATCGTCCATGACCACAAGCGCATCCTGTTCTCCGGTGACGGCTACAGTGACGAATGGGTCAAGGAAGCGGCCCGCCGCGGTCTTCCGTCAGTGAAATCATTCATTGAATCCGTACAGATCCTCAGTGACCCGAAAGTCGTTGACCTGTTCACATCCCTTGATATCTATTCCGAAAAGGAACTCTCTGCCAACCGGACGATCCTGGAGGAACGCTATGAAAAGAAGATGGTCATTGAAGTCAGGACCCTGCTGGAGATGACCAGACGTGACATTCTGCCGGCCATGACTGCCGAACTGAATTTCAACTCCCAGGCACTTGTCAATGCCGGTACGGCAGCCCCGAAATATATCAAGGATCAGGTGAAGAAACTGTCGGCTCTGATCGATGATACCGCAAAGGCAGCTGCAGCACTGGAAAAAGGATGGGAAAAAGCCATCAATGCGCCGGATACATTCACTGCCGGAAAGAATATCTATTATGATGTTTCACCGCTGATGCTGAAGCTGCGGGAACTGATCGATTCCTATGAAACGATCGCATCCCGTCAGTTCTACCATCTGCCGATGTATGAGGACATGCTGTTCAGCCTCTGATAAATGACAAAGCCCGCCGCGCGGCGGGCTTTCATTATTCTTTCAGAGAATCGGAAGACGGGAAGTATATCTTCTTTTCCTTCAGGCGGCGGTGGATCCAGTCTTCTGTCAGCGTGTAGATGACAGAGAAGATCGGAATGCCGACAAACATGCCGACCACACCGAACATGGCACCGCCGACAATGATGGCAAACATGACCCACAGTGTCGGCAGGCCGACCGCATCACTGAGAATGTGCGGGCCGATGATATTTCCGTCGATCTGCTGCAGGATCAGAATGAATACCAGGAATTCCATAGCCAGGATCGGATCGATGATCAGCAGGATCAGGGTACTGGGAACGGCACCGATAAACGGTCCGAATACCGGAATCATATTGGTGACGCCGACAACGAATGCAATCAGCGGCGCATACGGCATCTTCATCAGGGAAACGCATATATAGCAGATCACGCCGATGATCAGGGAATCCACAAACTTTCCGAAGATAAAGTTGTTGAATGTCTTCGCTGTCAGGTTCATGATATGCATCAGATTATCGGCACGGTCCTGGTCAAATACACCGTAGACGAATTTCTTGATCTGCAGAATGAATTTTTCCTCATCCAGAAGCAGATACATCGTAATGATGACGCCGATAAAGAAATTCAGAATGCCTCTGGCAACGGAGATGGAATAGGACAGGATCTGGGCCAGGCCGCCCTGTGCTCCTGTCAGCCAGCGGGTCAGCTGTTCACCCAGCACGGAAATGCCGTTGCTGAGGAACTGGGCAATTTCCGGAGCACCGGAATTGATCTGTTCGATCAGCTGCCGCATCGTCTGCACATAACCGTCAAACGATGCAATAAATACGGAAAGGCTGCTTGCCAGCTGCGGAATCAGAATGGCAAAGAAAATGACAATACCGGCCAGAAGAACCAGCATCGCTGCCGTCACGGCAACCCTGCGCTTCGTCTGTTTCTTCCACTGCACATCAGCCAGAGCCTGTTCTTCCACAAAGCGCCGCAGAGGCGCAACGATAAAGGCAAAGATGATGCCGAAGATGAACGGCATCAGGGCATTGAATGCTCCCCCGATCGCCTTCGCCAGCCACGGCAGGTTGTTCATCAGCTGAAAGAATAAAACGATGATCATGCCGGCAATTGCAAACGCCTTGATACTTTCCTGTGTTTCTTCCTTAAGGTTTGTAAATTTCATGTTCTGTCATCCATTCGCATAGATTATAGCACGTTCTGTTTTTCTTTTTTGTTCAACACATCAAATATGTATATTGACGCCTTGATCATATGATGCTTTAATACAGGTGTCTTTTATCAAGAATGGGAAGAGAGAGTCAGCTCTGTGACCCCATACCAACCTGCCATGCGCAAGGTGGTACTGCTGACAGCGATAAGGAAGAGAACCGAATAGCATCGAACAGTCTCTTTCTGAAGCGTTTGAAAAGACTTATACGGAAAGGGACTTTTATTATGACAAAAATGTATTTTACTTCAGAGTCCGTAACCAGCGGACATCCTGACAAGGTCTGTGACTATATTGCCGACTCCATTCTGGACGAGGCTCTCAGACAGGATCCTGACAGCCATATGGCAGTTGAAGCAACGATCAAGGACGATCTGGTTCTGATTTACGGCGAAGCCGGCACAAGAGCCGAACTGGATTACGGAAAGATCGCTCTGCAGGCAATCCGGGAAATCGGCTATACCGAAGAATATCATCCGATGATCAAGGTCAACCGCCAGTCACCCGAAATCAATTCGGCTGTTGCCGGCGATGAACTCGGTGCCGGCGATCAGGGCATCATGTTCGGCTTTGCCAGCAATGAAACGGAAAGCCTGATGCCGGCCGCAATTCACTATGCCCACCTTCTGGCCGCAAGACTGGAAGAAGTCAGACGCCGGGATGAACGTCTGCGTCCGGACGGGAAAACGCAGGTCACCTGTGAATATGACGACGGAAAACTGAAGAGAATCGACACCATCGTCGTTTCCACCCAGCATGCGGCAGGGATCGAACAGGAAGAACTCAGGAAGCTGATCATTGATGAAGTGATCCGTCCGGTCATTCCTTCCGGTCTGATCGATGACGAAACGGAATATCTGATCAATCCGTCCGGTTCATTCATTGTCGGCGGAAGCTGGGGTGATTCGGGAACGACCGGCCGTAAGATTGTCGTTGACTCCTACGGCGGCTATGCCCCGATCGGCGGCGGCTGCTTCTCTTCCAAGGATCCGACCAAGGTTGACCGTTCCGCTGCCTACTATGCCCGCTATGTCTGCCGCAATCTGATTGCCAACGGTCTGGCGGAAAAGTGCCAGCTGCAGCTGTCCTATGCCATCGGCAGACCCGAGCCCACATCCGTCAACGTTCAGGCATTCGGCACATCCCGCTTCACGGATGATGAACTTGAAGATATCGTAGAAAGCAACTTCAGCTTCAAGGTATCCGATATCATCTCGGAACTCGACCTGAAGCGGCCGATCTACAGGCAGACAACCAACTACGGACATTTCGGCAGGAAGGATCTGCCCTGGGAACAGTTCAAAAAGATTGTTTACTGAGCATGGCACAGTCCATGCTTTTTTGATGGCAAAATTAAAAGGTGAACCTCATGGATTCACCCTTTTTCATTTTTACTTATTGATGACGCGGTGGCATCTCGGGCAGAGACCTTCTGCATCCGGAGATTCACTGTAGTTCCAGCATCTCGGGCACTTGGTTCCGGCAGCCTTTGCGACTTCCGGCTCGCCTTCGCCGTTTCTGAATTCTGCTTTGGAAACGATCAGCCACTGTGCGGTGTCTTCCCCCAGCGTGCTGCTGAACAGTGCCTGCATGTCATCGGAGCAGGACAGTGTCACGGCTGCTTCCTGGGAAGAGGCAATCAGCTTTTCATTACGGGCATTTTCCAGTGCCTTGTTGACATCGGAGCGGACAGCCAGCAGTTTTCCGAAGGTTTCCTTCAGTTCTGCAGTATTGGCATATCCCTTCACTTCCGGATAGGAAGTATAGTGTACACTCGGCTCTTCATCATTGGAGAAATGAGACCATACTTCTTCAGCTGTATAGACGAGGAACGGAGCCCACATCCTGACCAGGGCATCGGCAGCTGTCCAGTAGACTGTCTGTACCTGACGGCGGCGCAGATCTTCCGGATCACTGCAGTAGAGAATATCCTTGGTGAAATCACAGTAATAGGAACTCAGTTCATTGACCATGAAATTCATCAGTGTCTTGTTTGCTGCAACATAGTCATATTCAAGAACCTGGCGGCGTACACTTGCAACAACATCATCGAGCTGCACCAGGATGTACTGATCAGCCGGTGTAAGGTTCTCATAGCTGACCATATCCTTCTTCGGATCAAAGTCGGAAGGATTGATATTGCCGAGCAGGAAGCGGAAGGTATTGCGGATCTTGCGGTACTGATCGGATACCTGCTTGATGTTCGACGGTCCGAGCTTCAGGTCTTCCTTGAAGTCTGATGTCATTGCCCACAGGCGGAATACATCGGCGCCGTTCTGGTTGATGATATCCATCGGATTGACGACATTGCCGACCGACTTGGACATCTTTTCACCCTTGGAATCGCAGACATAGCCGTGTGAGAGAACCTCACGGTACGGAGCACCGCCCTTGACGGCCGTGCCGACGATCATGGAAGAGTTGAACCAGCCTCTGTACTGGTCGGAACCTTCAAAGTACAGGTCGCACGGATAGCTGCCGCCGCGTGCTTCCAGTTCATTCCAGCTCGATCCGGAGTCAAACCAGACGTCCATGATATCGGTCTCCTTCGTGAATGTTCCGTTCGGAGACTTTTCATTGACATAGCCTTCCGGCAGAAGGTCTTTCGCTTCTCTTTCAAACCATACGTTGGAGCCGTATTCTTCGAACAGATCGGCGATATGGTCAAAGACTTCCTTCTCCATGATCGGTGTGCCGTCTTCACAGTAGATGATCGGAATCGGAACACCCCACAGACGCTGTCTGGAAATGCACCAGTCACCGCGGTCCTTGATCATGTTGTACATTCTGATCTGGCCCCATTCATTGTGCCATATGACATGATTCTGAATCTGATCCAGAACTGCTTCACGGACCTTGTCAATGGAGCAGAACCACTGCTTGGCAGCACGGAAGATTACCTTCTTCTTCAGACGGTCATCATGCGGATAGGAGTGAACCATGCTTTCAACTGCCAGCAGGCAGCCCTTTTCATTCATCATTGTGATGATCTTTTTCGAGCAGTCCTCAAAGAACAGTCCTTTGCATTCTTCACCGGCTTCCTCGTTCATATTGCCGTGTTCATCAACGGTGCAGATCGGGGCAATGCCGTAATTCTGCAGAACATAGTAGTCGTCAAGACCGTGGCCGCCGGCAGTATGGACACAGCCGGTACCGTCTTCGTCCGTGACATGGTCACCGACGATGACCGGACACTTCTTGTCAAGAACAGGATGGAAGTATGTGATATTCTCCAGTTCCTTTCCCTTGAAGGTTCTGAGCACACCCTGGTTTTCGAGATGGAATTTTTCCAGCAGACGGTCAGTGAAGCTTTCCAGGAAGATCAGTTTTCCCTTCTCTGTCTGGATCTCGGCATAGGTCAGATCCGGATTCAGGGATACTGCCTGGTTGGCCGGAATTGTCCACGGTGTTGTGGTCCAGATGACAAAGTGATCATTCTCATCGAGAATGCCCTTGCCGTCAGCAACCCGGAATGCCAGATAGATCGTGGCATCCTTGACATCACGGTAAACGATTTCGGAATCGGCAATAGCCGTTTCGTTGAACGGAGACCAGTAGATCGGCTTCAGTCCCTGGAAGATCAGTCCGTCCAGAGCCAT
>CAMNGB010000012.1 GCA_946537835.1 uncultured Erysipelotrichaceae bacterium | reverse complement strand
TTCCCGCAGCAGTGTCCGCAAATTCAGACCTGAACCGGTGGCAAGGGAGATCATAGACAAGATTACGGAAGCCGGCACAAAAGCAGCCAGCGGCATGAACCGTCAGGCTGCGATTATTGTCGTCGTGGATGATCCGGAGGTCCGCAATGAGCTTTCCCGCATCAACGCCTCGGTCATGAATTCCGACAGCGATCCGTTCTACGGAGCACCTACGGTTGCCGTCGTGCTTGCCGACAGAAATGTGAGGACCTATCTTTATGACGGCTCACTGGTCATGGCCAACATGATGCTGGCGGCAGAAGATCTCGGCGTCGGCAGCTGCTGGATCCATCGTGCCAAGGAAGAGTTTGAAACCGAATACGGCAGGAAGCTGCTGAAGGATCTCGGCATTGAAGGGGATTATGAAGGCATCGGCAATCTGATCCTCGGCTGGCCGGAAGGCGAAAAGCCGGCTCCGAAAGAACACAAGGCTGACTACGTATACCACATCTGAATCGCAGAGACGCATTCCTGAAAAGGATGCGTTTTTTATGCGTCAGAAGCATCTTTACACACCGTACTTATGCGTGTTGTGCATGAATGGAACACATACTTTGCATGGCGGCACGCATGGTATCGGCAAGCGCTTTCATGATATGATGCAGACAGAGTAAAAGAGGGAAGGATCATGAAACCGTACTATGTTGTAGGCCATAAGAATCCGGACTGTGATGCCATTGTTTCCGCCATTGCCTATGCGGCTCTGAAGCAGAAACAGGGTGTGAATGCCGAGGCAAGAGCACAGGGAACTCCCAATCCGGAAACGGCATATCTGCTGAAAAAATATCATTTCGAACAGCCGCAGATCATTCTTACGGCGAAATGTTCGCTGGCGGAAATCGACAGTGATACACCGGTGCTGGCACGTCCCGACATGACCATGAAGGAAGCACTGGATCTGGTCATTACCCAGAAGAACAGAGGCATGTTTGTGACCGATGAAGAAGGGCATCTGCAGGGTATCGTATCGGTATCCGACCTGACCCGTTTCTGGATCACAAATGAGAAGGAAATGGTCGAGCTGATGCGTCATGCCACGCTGGACAATATCATCCGGGTTCTGAATGCCAGAGCCTATTATCAGAATGAAACATTCACGCCGAACGGCGCCGTTCATGCCGTTCCTTCACTTTCCGACAATCCCGAACGCTACCGTGACAGCATTGTCATTCTCAGAAATAATCCTGATGTGCAGCGCTTTGTCATTGAGAACAGAGCTGCCCTGATCATTATCTGCGGTGAGGACTGGATCGATAATGTCACTCTTGAGAAGGCAAGAAAAGCCGGGGTTTCCGTCATTCACACCCCGTATTCCGTTCTCGACTGCACGAAGTATATTTATCAGGCACCGACGATCGAACTGGTCACGACCAAAAACGTCATGTCCTTCAATGAAAAGGACATGGTCGATGATGTGACCAAGCGTCTGGCCAAGAGCCGTTTCCGTTCCTATCCGGTACTGGATGATGAGGGACGGGTGAAGGCGGCCATTTCCCGTTACCATCTGTTCAATTATGAAAAGAAACGCTTCATCCTGGTCGATCACAACGAAGAGAGCCAGTCGGTGAACGATCTGGAATTCGGAGAGGTTGCGGAGATCGTGGACCATCACCGCATGGGCGGATTCGAATCAGCCAATCCGATCAATATTACCGAGCGGATCATCGGCAGCACCGCTACCATCATTGCCGGCATGTACCGCAGCCAGAATGTCGAGCTGAGTCAGGATATGGCAGGTCTTCTTCTGGGCGGTGTAGTCAATGACACACTGTGCCTGCGCTCGCCGACAACAACTGACGAAGACAGGGAAATTGCCGGATACCTCAGTTCCATCGCCGGCATCTCCCCGGAAGATCTGAATGAGGAAATGATCGGTGCCACCGATTCCATTCTCAACAAGCCGTATCTGGAACTGCTGTATGACGACTTCAAGGAATTCCGTATTGAGAATACCCGCGTCGGCATCGGCCAGTCCCCATGCAAGAGCAGAGAGGAATTCCTCAAGATCCGCACCGGTTTCCTTGCCTATATGAATGAGATCATCGTGCAGCAGCACTATGATCTGCTGGCATTCCTGTTTACCGATCCGGCCGGAACCGGTTCCTACATGATCTATACCGGAAAGAAGGCATGGGTCATCAAGGAAGGCTTCCAGGATATCCTCGATGATGACGGATTTGCGCCGGGCATCATGTCCCGCAAGAAACAGATCCTGCCGGTCATTATTGACACACTGAACAAATAGTCCGGAAAACCGGACTTTTGTTTTGGGTTATCCTGCAGGAAAGAAGGACTTTCCTGTTAGAATAATCTTATGCAGAATCTGTTTGTGATCAGAAGCGGTGAACCGGAAGATCTGAATATCTATGAACAGGTATTCTCTGAAGCCGGTTTCCGGTTTATCTACAGCAATGACGAAGATGATCTTTTACTGTCGCACGGGGCACTGCTGTACGGCGATGAGGCTTCGCAGAAGGATGAGATGTGTCAGTCATTCATTGCTTTCTGCCGGCGCCGCAGCATCCCGCTTCTCATCATTCATGACAGCAGTCTGTACCGGGAACTGATTGAAAGCAAAGAGGCATATGATGCTGCATCCATGTCGATGGATGAATGGAAAAAGATCCTCAGTCCCGAAAAGAAAGAAAAGCAGGAAGCACCGGAGAAGGGAAGATTCATGAACCTGTTTCTGATTCTTTTCTGCATCATACCGCTCTGTCTGTTCGCACAGCGTATCATGGAGAGTGCACAGACCGGCAGTCCGGAAGTGAAAACGGAAAAGGACCGGAATGAAGAAATCCTGGATGTTTACGGCATTTCCGCCGCCCAGATCTATTCCATTTCCAGCTTTGGGGATACCGTATACAGAGGCAGCGGCTATGCCGTATCCGACGACGGCTATATTCTGACCTGTGCCCATATCATCGACCATCCGTCTTCCATGTACAGAGTGGTCTATCATCTGCAGGTCCTGCCGGCAGAACTGGTATGTACGGATACGGAAAAGGATCTGGCGCTTCTGAAAACAGATGCCGCAACCGTACCGATGACCATGGCTCTGAAAGAACCGGAAAAGGGGGAAACGGTCCGGCTCATCGGCTGGCCTGAGAACAGCAGCAAGACGCTTCTGGAAGGCACATATGACGGAACTGCGGTTCAGAGCGGTGAAAACCGCTTCCGCATTATCATGATGACAATGTATCAGGGCGTCAGCGGTTCCTGCGTGATCAATGAAAACGGGCAGGTGATCGGCACGGCGGCAGCCATGAACAGCGAGGATCACAGCATCGGACTGATCGTTCCGCTGGAAGACTGCACGGATTTTCTGAAGGAACATATCTTTCTGGACAGATAAAAACAGTGCGGATGAGCACCGGGAATATCGGGATTCATATCAGGAAAAGGGGAGTCAGCAATGGAGAAAAAAGAGAAGAAAATCGTTACGATGACGGAAGGAAGCATACCTCGGCTTCTGATCCGCTTTGCCATTCCGCTGCTGCTGGGCAATATTTTCCAGCAGTTCTACAATATGGTTGATACCTGGGTGGTCGGCAACTATGTATCCAATGAAGCCTTCTCGGCAGTAGGCACGGTCGGACCGGTCATCAATATGCTGATAGGCCTGTTTCTCGGTCTTTCGAGCGGTGCCGGTGTTGTCATTTCCCAGTTCTTCGGAGCCGGGAAGGAGGACAGGGTCAGGGATACCGTTCATACCGCCATGGTCATGACGCTTGTACTGGCTGTGATCATGACCTTTGCCGGTCTGCTCCTCAAGCCGCTTCTGCTGTCACTGATGAAAACGCCGGCTGAGGTCTATGCCCAGGCAGACGCATATCTGTCGATCTATTTTGCCGGTGTGGCAGGACTTCTCTTCTACAATATCGGGGCATCGATCCTGCAGGGAACCGGAGATTCCCAGCGGCCGTTCTATTTTCTGGCAACGGCGGCTGTTCTGAATATCATTCTTGACCTTGTCTTTGTGCTCGTCTTCCGGATGGGCGTCGAGGGTGTTGCCTGGGCAACGATCATCGCCCAGGCCGTATCGGCAGTCCTGATCGTCATTACGCTGATGCGGGTGGACACATGTGTCCGTCTGAACCTGAAAGAGGTGCGCTTTCACAGTGATATTCTTGCCAGAATTGTCAGAGTCGGCATTCCTGCCGCCCTGCAGATGGCCATCATCTCCTTCTCGAATATCTTTGTGCAGTCGTATATCAACCAGTTCGGCGCCGATATCATGTCCGGCTGGACAGCATATTCCAAGATCGATGCCCTGATGCTGCTGCCGATGCAGTCGATCGGTCTGGCAACAACGACCTTTGTCGGTCAGAACGTCGGCGTCGGCAAGACGGACAGAGCGAAGCAGGGCGTACGGATTTCGATCCTGATGTCGTTTATCGCCACCGTAATACCGATGGTGCCGGTAATGATCTTCGCACCTCAGCTGGTCAGCTTCTTCAACAGCAAGGCGGAAGTCATTTCTGCCGGAGCCATGTTCCTGCACTGGATTTCGCCGTTCTATGTGCTTTCCTGTCCGTCCAATGTACATGCCTGTGCCCTGCGCGGATCGGGAAACTCGCGCGGACCGATGTTCATTCAGATTGCATCCTTTGTTGTATTCCGTCAGATCTATCTGTTCATCATGTCGAATTTCATTGCCAATGAACCGATACCGATTGCCATGGGATACCCGGCAGGCTGGATGGTATGCATGATTGCCATGTATCTGTATTACCGCAAGGTCGGCATCGGCTCGGGCAAACTTGTCTGAATCTCTTTGTCATACATAAAGAAAACGGGAGCCATTGATTCAAGGCTCCCGTTTTTGCGGAATATGCTTTGTTTGTGTCTACATCCTGCGGATGCGGAACAGACAGCAGCGGCCGAGAAGAACTGACCTGCTTATGAAGAAGGCACCGGTCTGCTCATCTGCCTTGCCTGTCTCTTCAGGTGCTGTTTCCTCACCGGAAGGAGTCTGTTCATCTTCTGCCGGTACGGTTTCTTCCTCCGGGGCAGGTGCCGGATCAGGATCACGGTCTTCCGGATCCTCATCGGTATTCTCCAGATAACGCATGACACGGACATGGATCGAACCGTCATCCATCGGTCCTTCCAGCATGATGATCAGGCCGTCCTTTTCAATTTCACCGGTATCGATATAGGAAGGTGAGAGGGTAACACCTGCACCCAGGTGGTTGGCACTCTCAATGTATGTTTCCAGATCTGCATACGGCTTGTCTGTCCATTCCTGTCCGTCGATTTCGAAGTGTCCGAGGCTGACGGTGTAATTGATTGCCGCACCGGGTTCAAAGGTGCCGGAATCATTCTGAATGATATAGTCTTTGGCAATGACCGTACTGTACTGTTCGGTGCGTGTTCCTTCCGTCACACCGTATGCATGCAGAGCATGCTTGAAATCAAATTCGGCATAGCCGGTCATCCGCGGAATTTCGATCGTTACCGGCTCCGGTTCCGGTTCCGGCTCCGGCGTGGGTTCGGGCTTCGGCTCCGGTTTCGGATCCACATGCCTGGCAATGACAATGGCAATCGTGCTGCCCGGATTCAGGGTTCCGCCGGTCGGTGCCTGCTCAAGAATAACGCCGCTGTCCTTGTCGGTGACTTCCTTTTCCGTGACCGTGACCTTCAGGTTGGCACTTCCGGCATAGTTCTGATTGATCTGGTTGAACCACGGAGTGAAGGCTGTCTGATAGCTCTTGCCGGTAAAGTTTTCAATCGGAACTGCTCCGGCTGACTTATAGACCTTCATGATGCCGCCCGGATTCATGGTTCCGGTATTCGGCTCATTGCGGTAGATCGTATCCTTGGCAGCGCTGTTATAGCACAGGATCCAGGAAATCTGGATTTCGTTTTCCTTGCCCCAGGCTTCGATCTGTTCCGGTGTATTCTTTGTCAGATCGATGGCTGTGACCTGAGGTCCCTTGGAAAGGGTGACCTTCAGTCCGTCCTTGCGGAATACTTCCTTGCCGGCTGCCGGTTCCGATGCCAGGACATAGCCGGCCTGAACGGAAGTGCTTCTGACTTCCGAATAGGTAACACTGATCTTATTGGTGTTGGCCCATTCCTCGACCTTGCCGCGGGTCCATCCGGACATATCCGGAACGATCACGGCAACACCGGCTTCTTCGGCATTGGCCGAAATCTGAATGATGATCTGATCACTGCGGCGGGCTTTGCCGTCCTTGATATTGGTTCCGACAAACTGTCCTTCCGGAATCGTCGGATCATATACATATTCAATGCTGACACGGGAGAAATGCTCGTTGATGAACCATTTCTGAACATCTTCCAGCTTCATGCCGCGGAAATCGATAAAGGTGATCACGGCATGCGGATCCGGTCCGTTGGAAAGAACGAAACTGATATTTTTGTCCTCGATCTTTTCACCGGCTGCCGGTGACTGGGAAATGACCGTATCCTTGTTCATTGTTTCATGATATTCATAGGAATAAACGATCCTGTCAGTGCTGATTTTGTTTTCTGCCATCCACTGTTCAACGCTTTCCCTGGCCATGCCTTCGAAGTTGATCATTACAGCTGATTTTGATCCGCTGCCGGCACAGGCAGCCATTGAAACAGCCAGAACCAGGCAGAGCAGAATGCCTGTCAGTTTTTTCATATATTTCATGATGTACCTCCGTCAATGGATAATCTTATATAAGCATCATAGTATGAATTCCGGCAGCAGACAAATGCCGGCATCTCCGGTCATATGGCGAAACATGATCCGGCCAAGCATGTTATCATACAGCAGCTTCCGGGGAATTGGAAGGGGAATGTTTCTGCAGATGAAAAAGATTCCGGGGACGGAATCTTTTTTTGAGAACTATTCGAGAGCTCTTGCCTTTTCCAGAAGGGAGATGATCGGCAGATGCTGCGGGCAGGCAGCTTCGCACTGACCGCACTGGATGCAGTCGGAAGCTTTTCCCTTTCCGGCCGTGACAATCGTATATTCTCTCTTGGTGCGGAATTCCGGGCTTCCTTTCTTGCGGTTTTCAACAGCGAAGATCTCCGGAATCGGAATTGACATCGGGCAGCCCTTTGTGCAGTAATGACAGGCTGTGCAGGCGATGGACTGATCCTTGTTCAGTGCTTCCTGCGCTTCCCTGATGACTTCTTCCTCATGCGCATCCAGAGGTCTGAAGTCTTTCATATAGGAAAGGTTGTCTTCCATCTGCTCAAGAGAGCTCATGCCGCTGAGCACAGCCAGCAGATTTTCTTTCGATGCAACAAAGCGCAGTGCCCAGGAAGAATAGGACATGCCGTTGTTCTCTCTGTCAAAAATGGCTTTGACAGAATCGATCGGATCGGCAAGAATACCGCCCTTGATCGGTTCCATGACGGTGACCGGCTTGCCGTATTCCTTACAGATCTCCCAGTTCCGGCGGGACTGGACACCGGGATTTTCCCAGTCGGCATAGTTGATCTGCAGCTGAACGAATTCTGCATCCGGATGCTTTTCCAGAAGTTCTTCCAGCAGTTCGGGATCGGCATGGAAGGAGAATCCGTAATGGCGGATGAGGCCTTCTTCCTTCAGCTGCTTTACATAATCCCAGATGCCGTATTCTTCATATTTCTGATAATTGGTGCGCTGAATGGCATGGACCAGATAGTAATCGAAATATCCGGCACCGCTGCGCTCCAGGCTGGTTCTGATTTCCTGCTTGGCTTCTTCTTCGGTGATGTTGCTTCCGGGCGGAATGATCAGCTTTGATGCAAGTGTATAGCTGTCACGGGGATAGCGTTCCACCAGGGCCTTGCGGATCGCTTCTTCACTTCCCTGATAGGCAAATGCCGTATCGAAATAGGTGCCGCCTGCTTCAATGAAACGGTCGACCATCTCCGATACCTGCGGGACATCGATCGTTCCGTCTTCCAGCTTCGGAAGGCGCATCAGACCGAAGCCGAGCTTCAGTTTCTCTTTTCCTGTAAACACACTCATTATAAACCGCCTTTCTATTGCGTCAGTTTCATTATAATTGATTGGATACGTTTTCCGCGATACCCACTTTTTCCGTCTGTGTGAAATGATCTGCTATGATTTGTTTTCTTCCCGGGAACGGTTCATATTGTGCCGGTTCAGGTTCTGGTATTCACGCGGTGAGCGCATGAATTCTTTTCTGAAGGCACGGAAAAAGGAGGAGTAGTCACCGAATCCGTAATCCCGGTAAACCTTGGTTACGGAGCGGCCGGCCCGGATTTCGTCGGCACATCTCTCCAGCCGCTTTTTCTGAATATACCGGTGCAGCGTCATGCCGGTTCTTTTCTGGAACAGGCGGGCCAGATGATATTTGGAAATAAAGAACTGTTCGGAAAGAGCGTCCAGCGTCAGTTCTTCGTCCAGGTGACTGACGATATGATCCATCACTGTCTGTACGGTATCAAACGGTTCCGCCTCGGGGCGGGGATAATCATGTTCATATACCAGTCTGCTCAGGGTCAGAAGAAGATCACTGATGCAGAGGGAGATGCAGTCCTCTCTGGCAAAGCGCGAGGAATTCTCTTCTTCAATCAGACGCAGAATTCTTGAACGGATCACGGCATATTCATTCTCGCTGAAGTGATGGATAAAGCGATGTTTCTTTTCCGCCTGTTCGACAGCATAGGAAATGCCGCCGGCACTCCGGCTGAGCTGCCGGTAATAATCGGCAGAGATCCAGAAGACATAGCGGCTGTAGGATTTTTCGCCGCTTTCGTTGACAGCCCGGTGAACGGTGCCGGGCGGGACAAGAACGGCATCGTGTTCTGACAGAGGTGTCCGTCTGCCGCTGATTTCCATTTCGATGGAACCGGATACCGGGAAATAGAATTCGTAGTAATCATGGCGGTGGGGAGACACGCTCTGAAAATGAGAATCGCTGTAATAATAGATTTCATAGCTGTCCTTCAGCATCTGCTGGCGGGCAGTGAATTCGGAACGGTATTTGTTTTTCATATAATCAACATAGCACAATTTTTGCAATGTTTTTGTCAATCTGCACAATATGCAAACCTGAAGAAGGGGAACACAATAAAGATAAGGAACCCATACGGAGGATGTAACCTATGAAAATGACACTGCGCTGGTACGGGTCAGAATATGACACCGTTACCCTGGAACAGATCCGGCAGATCCCGGGTGTAAAAGGAGTCATCACCATGCTGTATGACAAGCAGCCGGGTGATCTCTGGACAAGAGAAGAAATCAGAGCTCTGAAAAATGAAGTGGAGGCAGCCGGACTGAAAATTGAAGGCATTGAAAGCGTCAATGTTTCCGATGCCATCAAGACCGGTTCAAAAGACCGTGACAAGGATATTGAAACCTATATCGAATGTCTGAGAAATCTCGGCGAAGAGGACATTCATCTGGTCTGCTATAATTTCATGCCGGTCTTTGACTGGACCAGAACCGAACTGGCCAGAAAGAGGGAAGACGGTTCGACCGTGCTCGCCTATACCCAGGAAGCTGTTGACAGCATCAATCCCGAACAGATGTTTGACAGCATCGCCGGCGATATGAACGGAACTGTCATGCCGGGCTGGGAGCCGGAACGCATGGCGAAGGTAAAGGAACTGTTTGAACTGTACAAGGATATCGACAATGAAAAGCTGTTTGCGAACCTTGTCTACTTCCTTGAAAAGATCATGCCGGTCTGCAATGAATATGACATCAAGATGGCAATTCATCCCGATGATCCGGCCTGGAGCGTCTTCGGACTGCCGCGCATCATTATCAACAAGGAAAACATTCTGCGGCTGATGAAGGCTGTCGATGATGTGCATAACGGCGTAACATTCTGTTCCGGATCCTACGGCACGAATCTGAATAACGATCTGCCGGACATGATCCGCTCCCTGAAGGGCAGAATTCATTTCGCCCATGTCAGAAACCTGTACTTCCATTCCCCGACGAACTTCGAGGAAGCTGCGCATCTTTCCTCTGACGGAACATTTGACATGTATGAAATCGTCAAGGCTCTGTATGATACCGGCTTTGACGGACCGATCCGTCCCGACCACGGACGCATGATCTGGGGTGAGGTGGCAATGCCGGGCTACGGTCTGTATGACCGCGCCCTCGGAGCCGCATATATCAACGGTCTCTGGGAAGCAATTGAAAAAGCAAGTGAAAGGGGAATCTGATGAAAACGAACGTACTGAATACCGATCTCAGCGGCAGGGTCGCTGTCGTTACCGGTGCCGGCGGTGTGCTGTGCTCCGAATTCTCGAAAGTGCTGGCAAGGGCCGGTGCATCGGTCGCGCTGCTGAACCGCACCTATGAAAAGGCAAAAAAGGTTGAAGATGATATCCGGGCGGAAGGCGGCATCGCCAAGGCCTATTCCTGCAATGTACTCGACAAGCTGATGGTTGAGGAAGTGGCCGGACAGGTGCTGGCTGACTTCGGACCGTGCGACATTCTGATCAACGGCGCCGGCGGCAATCATCCGAGTGCCACGACGGATAAGGAATACTACGAGGAAGGGGATATCGACAGGGATATCAAGACGTTCTTCGATCTCGATGAAAGCGGTGTGCAGTCTGTATTCAATCTGAACTTTCTGGGAACCCTGATTCCGACCCAGGCATTCGCAAAGCAGATGCTGGGCAGAAAGGGATGCAATATTCTCAATATTTCATCGATGAACGCCTATACACCGCTGACCAAGATCCCGGCCTATTCCGGTGCCAAGGCAGCCGCCAATAATTTTACCCAGTGGCTGGCAGTATACTTTTCAAGGGAAGGCATCCGCGTCAATGCCATCGCTCCGGGCTTTTTCCGGACCGCTCAGAATGAAGCGCTGCTGTTCAACGCTGACGGCACCCCGACAGCAAGAACCGGCAAGATCCTGGCGGCAACACCGATGGGCAGATTCGGAACGCCTGATGAACTGGCCGGAGCACTGCTGTTTTTGCTCAACAATGAAGCAGCCGGATTCATTACCGGCGTGACGCTGCCGATTGACGGGGGATTCTCCTCCTATTCAGGAGTGTGATGATGAAACAGTTCATGGATAAAAACTTTCTGCTGAATACACCGACGGCAGAGCACCTGTATCACGACTATGCCGCAAAGATGCCGATCATTGACTACCACTGCCATCTCAGTCCGCAGGAAATCTGCGAGGACCGTGTCTTTGAAACGATCACGCAGGTATGGCTGGGCGGCGATCATTATAAATGGCGCATCATGAGAGCACACGGCATTGATGAGAAATACATCACCGGTGACGGTGACGACCGTGAAAAGTTCCGGGCATGGGCAAAAACGATTTCCATGGCCATCGGCAATCCCCTGTATCACTGGAGTCATCTGGAACTGAGAAACTATTTCGGCTTCGACGGATATCTGAATGAAGACAATGCCGATGAAGTATATGACATGTGCAATGAGAAGCTGAAGACGATGTCGGCAAGGCAGATGATCGCCATGTCCGATGTGACGCATCTGTGCACGACCGATGATCCGGCAGATGATCTGCACTGGCACCGTCTGATCCGGGAGGATTCCTCTTTCGGGACAAAGGTACTGCCGGCATGGCGTCCCGACAAGGCAATGAACGTGCAGGCTGCAGACTGGCCGGAATATATCGGAAAGCTGGCATCTGTATCAGGTGTTGATATCTGCAGCTACGATACTCTGATCAAAGCCCTGAAAAAGAGAATGGACTTCTTTGCGGAAAACGGATGCACCGTTTCCGACCACGGCATGCCGGATGTCGCCTATGTACCGGCCTCACCGGAAGCGGTCAATGCGGTTTTCCTGAAAGCATTGAAAGGCGGGCAGGTATCGTCCGAAGAATACCGTATCTTCCGGACTGCCTTCCTGCTTGATCTCGGAAGGGAATACGCAGGGAAAAACTGGGTCATGCAGCTGCACTACGGCGTGATCCGTGACAACCACCGCAAGGTATTTGCAAAACTCGGACCGGATGCCGGCATCGATTCCATCGGTTCGGCAGCACCGCTCAGTGAACTTGCCGGATTCCTGAATGCACTGGCAGAAACAGATGAGCTGCCGAAGACGATCGTCTATTCGCTGAACCCGAATGACAATGCCGCAATCGAATCGATTCTGGCCTGTTTCCAGGAAGGACCGTGCGTTTCGAAAATGCAGCACGGCGCGGCCTGGTGGTTCAACGATCACAAGCTGGGAATGATTGATCAGATGACATCGCTTGCCAATGAAGGAATGCTTGCGGATTTCGTGGGCATGCTGACGGATTCACGCAGTTTCCTGTCATACGCCAGACATGAATACTTCCGCCGCATTCTCTGCGGACTGATCGGAGACTGGGTGGAAAACGGCGAATACCCGGCAGATGAAAAGGCATTGAAAAAGATTACAGAAGGCATCTGCTATCAGAACGCAAAGCAGTATTTCGGATTCTGAAAACATTGAAAGGCATGCGCTTCATGTTATGAAGACATGCCTTTTTATTATGTAAATACTGAAAATTTTGATGTAAGCAATGTAAAAAAGAAAACGCTTGCAAAAAGTAAAAACGAGCACGATAATGTACTTAGTTTACCGGTTTACCATGCGTTATGGAAGCCCGGATATATAAGGAAAAGAGGGATAAGAAATGTTTGATTCCAAAGATTTTAGACTGGACGGCAAGGTTGCTCTCGTTACCGGCGCAAGCTACGGTATCGGATTTGCAATTGCTTCTGCCTTTGCCAAGGCAGGCGCTACAATCTGCTTCAATGATTTAAGCGAAGAAAAGAAAGAAATGGGTCTGAAAGCATACAAGGAAGCCGGCATTGATGCCCATGGCTATGTATGCAATGTCTGTGATGAAGAACAGGTACAGGCTATGGTAAAGCAGATCGAAGAAGAAGTCGGAACGATTGACATTCTGGTCAACAACGCCGGCATTATCAAGCGTATTCCGATGACCGAAATGAGCGCTGCCGAATTCCGTCAGGTAGTTGATGTTGACCTGAACGCTCCGTTCATCGTTTCCAAGGCAGTCATTCCGGGAATGATCGAAAAGGGACACGGCAAGATCATCAACATCTGCTCGATGATGTCTGAACTCGGAAGAGAAACCGTTTCTGCATATGCAGCTGCCAAGGGCGGCCTGAAGATGCTGACAAGAAACATCTGCTCCGAATACGGTGAATACAACATTCAGTGCAACGGCATCGGCCCGGGCTACATTGCCACACCGCAGACAGCTCCGCTGAGAGAAAGACAGGCAGACGGATCCAGACATCCGTTTGACCAGTTCATCGTTGCCAAGACACCGGCAGCCCGCTGGGGAACACCGGAAGACCTGCAGGGACCGGCTGTATTCCTTGCCTCCGATGCTTCCAACTTCGTCAACGGACATATCCTGTATGTCGACGGCGGCATTCTGGCCTACATCGGCAAGCAGCCGCAGTAAAATATATTTAAACAATCCGGAAAAGGCTCGGCTGTTTTCCGAATAAATGCATCATTCAATTAAAGGGGATTAGTTTATGGATGTTTTATTACAGGCTATCGTAAACGGAATTCTGCTTGGCGGCTTCTATGCCCTGATGGGCATGGGACAGAACATCATCTTCGGTGTTATGAAAATTGTCAATTTCTGCCACGGCGAAATGCTGATGGTAGGCATGTATCTGACATACATGCTGTACACATATGCAGGAATTGATCCGTACCTTGCACTTCCGCTGGTAGCCATCATCATGTTCCTGCTGGGTGCCGTCATTCAGCATACGCTGATCACGCCGTCCCTGAAGACGAAGAGCTTCACGAATCTTCTGTTCCTGACGGTAGGTCTGGGCCTGCTGCTGTCCAACGGCGCGCTGGTTCTGTTCGGTTCCGACTACAAGTCGATCCGTACATCCTATTCACAGACGAACATCATGCTCGGCCCGGTTTCCGTGGCACTGCCGAAGCTGATCAGCTTCCTGGTTCTGATCGTCGTTACGATCGCACTGTTCACTTTCCTGAAGTATTCGACAACCGGAAAGCAGATCCGTGCCGTATCGCAGAACCCGGTCGGTGCTGAAGTATGCGGCATCAACGTCAGAAGAATCTACCTTCTGACCTACGGTCTGGGTGTTGCTCTGGCAGGTATTGCCGGATGCCTTCTGACTCAGTTCTATTCCATCTATCCGACAGCCGGTGCAAGCTTCGGCTTCCGTGCTCTGATCGTCGTTGTTGTCGGCGGTCTCGGATCGATTCCCGGTGCTTTCTTTGCCGGTATCCTGTTAGGTCTGCTTGAACAGATGAGTGCGTTGTTTATCAGTCCTTCCTACAGCGACATGATCGTGTTCATCACATTCATTGTGATCCTGGTCGTACGTCAGCTGCTGATCATGAGGAGGAAATAACAATGGATGTCAAAAAAGCAGTAAGCGGATATCGCCGCAATCTGACGATCGTGGTCGGCGCACTCCTGGCAGTTTTCCTTGTCTTGCCGCTCATCGTCAAAACACCTTATATCATCAACATCTTTATTCTCGTATTCTATATTTCCACGATGTCCATGGCCTGGAACATCCTGGGCGGCATGACCGGCCAGAATTCCCTGGGTCTTGCGGCATATATGGGAATCGGTGCATATACGGTATGTCTGATCGTCACCAAGCTGAACTGGAACCCGTGGGTGGTATCCATTCTGGCAATGCTGGTTACCGGACTGATCGCAGGTGTCATCTTCTTCCCGTGCTTCATTCTGAAGGGCCCGTATTTCACGCTGGTATCGATTGCCTTTGCGGAATCGATGCGTCAGTTCATCATCAACTCGGAATTCTTCGGAAGAGCAAGCGGCGTAGGTCTGCCGTTCGGTGAAGATTCCTTCCTGCAGTTCCGGTTTGCCAGCAAGGTTCCGTACTATTATGCCGGACTGATCATGATGGTTGCCGTATATGCCATCATGAAGAGAATTGACAATACCAAGATTGGTTTCGCTCTGAAGACGATCCGTGAAGATGAAGACGCAGCTGCAGCCATCGGCATCAACCCGACCAAGTACAAGGTCATCGCTGTTGTCATTTCGGCAGTCATTGCCGGCTTTGTCGGATTCTTCTATGCAAGTTATATCCGTTATGTTGACCCGGACCTGATGGTTCAGGCAAAATCGACAGAGTTCGTTCTGCCGGCAGTTGTCGGCGGCGCCGCATATGTCGAAGGACCGCTGGTCGGCGGCCTGATCATGATCCCGCTGTCCGAATTCCTGCGTGCCAATTTCGCAAGAGTCCTGCCGGGCATCAACATGATCATGTATGCCGTTGTTCTTCTGGTCGTGATCCGTTTCAGACCGTCCGGAATTCTCGGCTGGTACATGGATTCGAACTTCAAGAAATTCATCGATGAAAAGATCCTGAAGAAGCCGTCACTGGATGTTCTTGAGGAATATCAGATGATGAATTACGAAAGCAGGAAGGGAGGGAAATGATCATGTCCGAAAAACCGGTAATTGAAGTCGTCGGCCTGACCAAGAGATTCAAGGGTCTGACCGCTGTCAACGATGTTTCCTTCTCTGTCCGCAAAGGCGGAATCACAGGCATGATCGGCCCGAACGGTGCCGGAAAGTCCACAACCTTCAACATGATCTGCGGATATTATCCGCCGACAGAAGGCAAGATCTATTACAACGGCGAAGATATTACGAACAAGAGGGCATATGAATATACGAATATGAAGATTGCCCGTACGTTCCAGATCATGAAGCCGCTGAAGAACCTGACGGTTCTCGATAACGTCATCGCATCCTGCTATTTCGGCCACGCTGCCGCAAAGAGCAGGGAAGAAGCTACGGAACGTGCCATCGAAGTCCTGAAGTTTACCGGACTGTACGAAAAGAGACACGTCCTGTCCAAGGAAATGGGCACTCCGGACCAGAAACGTCTGGAAATGGCCAGGGCTCTGGCAACCAAGCCGGAAGTCCTGTTCCTGGATGAAAACATGGCCGGTCTTAACCCGACCGAGACAGCTGAAGCAATCGAACTGATCCGCAAAATCAATGAGTCCGGTGTGACGATCCTTCTGATCGAACACATCATGCAGGCAGTTGTCAGCCTCTGTGAAAAGGTCATTGTTCTGCACCACGGTGAAAAGATTGCCGAAGGAACTCCGGAAGAAGTCATGAACGATCCGTATGTCATGGAAGTCTATCTCGGTACAAAATCCGAAGACAAGAAGGAGGGAGAGTAATTATGCTGAAAGTAGAAAATCTGAATGCTGGTTACGGCTCCGTCAATATTCTCTGGGATGTCAGCATGGAACTGAATGACGGCGAAGTTGTCGCTGTTCTCGGCTCCAACGGTGCCGGCAAGACGACCATGGTCCGTGCCATCACCGGCATGATCAGACCGACATCCGGTTCGATCGTATTCAACGGCGAAGAACTCTGCAAGAAGCCGTCCAGATATATTCTGGATGCCGGCATTGTCCAGGTTCCGGAAGGAAGACAGCTGTTTACGGAAATGACCGTGCTTGAAAACCTGCAGATGGGTGCCTTCAGCAAGGAAACGAAGGAGCACTTCCAGGAAAATCTGGAAAAGTGCTACAAGTGGTTCCCGAAGCTTGAAGAAAGAGCGAAGCAGGCAGCCGGCACACTGTCCGGCGGCGAACAGCAGATGGTTGCTGTAGCCAGAGCCCTGATCGGCATGCCGAAGCTTCTGATTCTGGATGAACCTTCACTGGGTCTGGCACCGAATATCGTTGACGACATTCTGAATGTTGCCAAGACACTGGCAAAGGAATCCAATATTTCCGTCCTGCTGGTTGAGCAGGATATCACCAAGGCGCTTGCTGCAGCCGACCGCGGCTATGTCATTGAAAACGGTCATGTAGCACTGAGCGGCACAGCTGATGAACTGGCCGCAAACGAACACGTCAAGAAAGCGTACCTTGGCATCTGATCCGTATGTTGCGCCGTAGCAGTTCGGCGTTTACAGATAGCATTTGGTTTGAAAACTTGAGGAGGAAAGAAAAACCACATGAAAAAATTATTCAAGGCTATTCTTCCGTTCGCTCTTGCCGCAACAATGTTTGCAGGCTGCGCAGGCGGCGGAAACCAGGAAAGTGCCTCCGGCACAACTGAATCCGGAACAACAGAAGCTTCCGGTGAAACAATCAAGATCGGTACAATCTATGCAATGTCCGGCGACAAAGCTGCCATCGGTGAAAACATTCTCCGTGGTATCGACTTTGCTGTCGAAGAAATCAACAGCCAGGGCGGCGTCAACGGCCGTATGCTCGAAGTTGTCCGCGGTGACCACGCCGGCGATGCTGCTACAGGTAAGTCTGAAGCTGAACGTCTGATCACTCAGGAACATGTAGATGTCATGATGGGCTGCCATATGTCCACCGTTACAGAAGTTGTTGCTCAGGTCTGCCAGCAGTACGGCGTTCCGATGATCACAGCTATCTCCACACTGGACAAGCTGTCTGATGAAGAACACAAGGCTTATGACTACTTCTTCCGTCTCTGCCCGCTGAACTCTGTCTATGTTGAAGACATGCTGAAGTATCTGAAGGATTCTTCCCAGCAGACAGGCGAAGAAATCAAGACTGTTGCTATCTTCACAGATAAGGCTGCCATCGGTCAGGAACTGATCCGCTGCGTCAACCTGTTCGCTGCTGACTACGGTCTCGAAGTTGTCGGTGAAGTTGACTACTCCGGCGGCGCTGCTGACCTGTCCGCTCAGGTTCTTGCTCTGAAGCAGATGAACCCGGATGCAATCCTCTGCGACTCCTATGTAAGTGATGCTACACTGTTCATCAACACACTGAAAGAACAGAACTACAAGCCGAAGATGATCGTTGCCAAGGCAAACGGCTTCACGGATCCGTCCTTCATCACAAACCTCGGTTCTGCAGCAAACGGCGTTGCTTCTGTCGTCGAATTCAACAGCGACCTGACAAACGGCAGTGAAATCAACAAGGAATTCAAGGATAAGTTCGGAGTTGACATGAACGGTCACTCCGCTGAATCCTACACAGTCGTATGGCTGTTCAAGGCTGCAATTGAAAAGGCCGGCTCCACAGACGGTGAAGCTGTCAAGAAGGCTCTGTCCGAACTCGTTATCGACGGTGCATTCGAAGGCGGCCGCAATATCGTCCTGCCGTACTCCAAGATCGACTTCGAAGACGAATATGATCTTGCCGGCTCCAAGCATTACAGAGACAACACATCCGCTTCTGTAGCTATTGCTCAGATCCAGGACGGCGCATGGAAGACTGTCTGGCCGTTTGAATTCTCTTCTGCCAAGATCCAGTTCCCGGCTCCGTTAGAGTAAAAAATATTATCTGAAAACTAAAACTGCTGAGTTTTCGGATCATAACCGGCCGGAGGGCTGAAAAAGCCTTCCGGCATATGAAACAAAAAGGGTGATTTGAAAACAGCGTTACATACGTTTGTTTCCGGTCACCCTTTGATTATTCAGATTATTACAGAGGTATTTATTGTATGAACGAGAAAATGAATGAGCAGCTTGCATCCTTCGGCGTTGTTCCGGTTGTTGTGCTGAATGATGCAAAAGATGCACGCCCGCTGGCCAAGGCGCTTGTTGAAGGCGGACTGGCGGTTGCGGAAGTGACATTCCGCACCGATGCGGCGGAAGAATCCATCCGTATCATGACAGACGCATATCCGGAAATGCTTGTCGGTGCCGGTACAGTGCTGACCGTTGAACAGGTCGACCGTGCCGTCGCTGCCGGTGCTAAGTTTATTGTTTCTCCGGGCTTCGATCCGGAAATCGTCGATTACTGCATCGGAAAGAATATTCCTGTATATCCGGGAACGGTAACACCTTCGGAAGTTGCCCAGGCCGTAAAGAGAGGTCTGAGCGTATGCAAGTTCTTCCCGGCCGAACAGTTCGGCGGCGTCAGCACCATCAAAGCTCTGGCAGCTCCGTACACAACCGTAAAGTTCATGCCGACAGGCGGTGTGAATCTGAAGAATCTGAGGGACTATCTGAGCTGTGACAAGATTGCTGCATGCGGCGGAACATGGATGGTCAAGGGCGACATGATCAAGGAAGGCAGATTTGATGAAATCAGACAGATTACAAAAGAAGCTGCCGAGATCGTAAAGGAAGTCAGAGGCTGATTATGGATCTGAAATTAAAGCCGGAAGGCACATATGCATTTGATGCTGTCAGTCTCGGTGAAATCATGCTGAGACTTGATCCGGGCGAGGGAAGAATCAGAACAGCACGTTCTTTCCGTGCCTGGGAAGGCGGCGGCGAGTACAACGTTGTCCGCGGCCTGAGAAAATGCTTCGGCCTGAAGACAGCCGTCATCACTGCTTTTGCGGATAATGAAGTCGGCCGTCTGATGGAAGATTTCATCTGCCAGGGCGGGGTTGATACCTCCCTGATCAAGTGGATGAAGACAGACGGTATCGGCAGAGTATGCCGCAACGGCATCAACTTTACCGAACGCGGATTCGGTATCCGCGGTGCGGTAGGATGCTCAGACCGTGCCAACACTGCCATTTCCAAGGCGACTGCCAAGGATTTTGACTTTGATTATATCTTCGGCACACTCGGTGTCCGCTGGCTCCACACCGGCGGTATCTATGCCGCTCTTTCCGAAGAGGCTTCCGAAACTGTCGTTGAAGCCATCAAGACGGCAAAGAAATACGGAACAGTCGTATCCTATGACCTGAACTACCGTCCTTCCATGTGGTCTGCCATCGGCGGCAAGGAGAAGGCACAGCAGGTCAACCGTGAAATCGCCAAATATGTCGATGTCATGATCGGCAACGAAGAAGACTTCACAGCCTGCCTCGGTTTCGAAGTGGAAGGCAATGATGCCAACCTCAAGGAACTGAATCTGGAAGGCTACAGAAAGATGCTGAATGAAGCGGTCAAGGTTTATCCGAACTGGAAGGTCGTTGCAACTACGCTGCGTACCGTCAGAACCGCAACAGTCAATGACTGGAAGGCAATGTGCTATGCCGACGGTGAGATCTATATGTCCAAGAGCTATGACGGACTGGAGATCATGGACCGTGTCGGCGGCGGTGATTCCTTCGCTTCCGGTCTGGTATACGGACTGATGACAACCGGTGATCCTGAGACAGCTGTCAATTACGGAGCTGCCCACGGTGCTCTTGCCATGACAACACCGGGTGACACATCCATGGCCAGCAAGAAGGAAGTCGAAGCCATCATGGGCGGGGCAGGTGCCCGCGTTCAGCGCTGATTATCCGTCATTATCGCACAAAATGAAAAGACGCCTTGCACAGCGTCTTTTTTACTTTGGCTGTTTGTCCAGATCGGTTGACTCACGCTCCAGAAGGGTGGACTTCAGTACCTGCACATGCTCGGTTTCCTCGCTGCCGTGAATGACATCAAGGAGAATCTTTGCGGCAGTATATCCTTCCTGATAGGACGGCTGGCTGATCGTTGTGATCGCCGGCGTGACATATTCACACCACAGTTCATAGTCATAGCCGATCAGTCCGATCTCGGGGATGCGTTCACGATAGGGTGCCAGTGCTGTCCAGGCAATCTGGGTCAGGGTACTGTTCAGTGTGAAGATGCATACATTCCGGTGCGTATCCAGAAGCGGATACAGACGGATGGAAAGCTGTTTGCTTGTAGCATCGGAAGGTATGATGATCAGGTCATAATCGATATTCTTTTCTTCCAGGACATCGATGCAGCCTTTGCTGCGCTCAATACGTGTCTGCAGAATATAGGGGTTGTTGGATACGATGATGAAGTGTTCATAACCCTTGCCGATCAGTTTTTTAGTCGCTGTGCGGACAGATTCATAGTTGTCTGTCTTGACATACATTTCCTCTTCTCCGCTCGGAGCTGAGTCAAAGAATACGACCGGCTTGTCGATGTTCAGACTTTCCCGCATTTCACTGAAATTGACTGTCGGCTGAATCAGAAAACCGTCAACTCCGAGGGCAAGCATGGATTTGATATAGGACTGCTCACGCTCCGATTTGAATTCGGATGAGGCAACGATTGCCATATAGCCGTTTTCGTCTGCGAAGTCTTCAATTCCCTTGACAATGCGGTTGGCGAAAGGCTTGGTGATGTTACCGATAATGACGCCGAACAGATGGGAATTCTTGGCATTCAGCGATCTTGCGGCAACGCTCGGATTGTATCCTGTTTCTTCAATTGCTTCCTTGATGCGCTGATATGTTGCGGCTGACATTTTCTCGTATTTCCCATTTAAGAAAAATGAAACCGTTGCTTTGGAAACACCGGCCAGTTCAGCGATATCATTGATCGTTACCTTACGTTTCATACATATATAAAGTATCATTTTTGCCCTGCATGCTCAAGCATTGAAGCCATGTATACAGTGCATGGACCGGCCTGAAATACAGGCACAAAAAACCCTGTCCGGCGGAACCGTGACAGGGGAGATAAACCATTCTGATTATTTTAATGCAAGACCGTCCTTGAAGGCATCGCCGACACGTTCCGTGACTCTGTAATAGCCGTGGGTATACGGATCAAAGGCAATGGCATTGACCAGAGACATGTCGATCTTTCCGTCTTTCATGACGCTTTCATCAGCCGTGACATTGACAACTTTGCCGATAACGCCGCAGCCGTAGTCATTGGTCTGGTATTCAATGAATTCGCATTCCAGGCAGAGCGGGAATTCGCTGATGACCGGAGCATCCACACATTCAGCCCTGACTGCTGTCAGTCCGCTTCTGACAAACTTGTCCGGTGTCCGGTTTCCGGATTCCACTCCGAAATAATCTGCTTCTTTGACATGGGCGGCATCGGCAATGCTGACTGTAAATGCCTTTCTGGCCTTGATGTTCTGAACTGTCTTGTGGGATTCGGTCAGATTCAGGGCAACCGTGTCTCTTTCCTGCATCGTTCCCCAGGCGGCATTCATGACGTTGACGCTGCCGTCTTCGTTGTATGTGGCGATCATCAGTACCGGCATCGGGAAGATTCCTTCGGTAATTTTCAGTTTTTCTCTCATTGTTGTCTCCTTTTCCGAAATAGAATTGACAGAAGCATCTGTCCTCTTTAATAATTAGTCTGAACAGTAACGTATTCAAGTACTGATATTTATGTAAGGTACTATCTTTGAGGAAAGTGTAAAATGATCGGAAACTATATTAAGGATGCAAATTTTGAAGATACCGGCTTCAGCTATACGCTGTCGCTGATTTCCGGGAAGTACAAGATGGTGATTCTGTACTGTCTGATGGAATACAAAACCGTCCGTTTCAATGAACTCAGAAGATATATCAGGAATATTTCCGACAGGACGCTCAGTTCCAATCTGAAGGAACTGGAAGCCGACCGTCTGATTGTCCGCAGGGAATACCCGCAGATTCCTCCGAAAGTGGAATACAGTCTCAGTGAACGCGGGAAGTCTCTGATGGAAGTTCTTGATCAGCTCTGCGTCTGGGGTGAACAGAACCGGACGGAGTAAGGGGGAATATATGCTCAGGACAATCGTACTGATCGTGATCATTCTGTGCAGCATATGGGGAATGACGGCAGTGAAGGGGATCCGGCTGCTGAAGTCACTGATCTTCTATACCCAGCTGTCCAATCTGGCAGCCATCCTTTCGGCTGTATGTGCACTCCTGTTTCCCGGACAGGAGTGGACTGCCGTCTTCCGTTATCTGGCAGTATGCATGCTGATCATGACCTGTCTGGTAACGGTCTTTGTGCTGGTGCCGACAATCAGGGATACACAGCTTCTGCTGTGGTCGAGATCCGGATTCTTTCTGCATCTGGTATGTCCGCTTCTGAATATTCTTTCCTATTGTTTTCTGGAGGCTCATGCGCCGTCCGGATATGCTTTCCTGCCGCCGCTGGTGACGCTTCTTTACGGCATTGTCATGCTGTATCTGAACTACAGGAGAATCTATGACGGACCGTATCCGTTTCTGCGGGTTCACAATCAGTCAGTCACGGCAACGATGCTGTGGATCATTGTTCTTCTTCTGGCAATGGGAAGCATTTCTTCAATGGTGAATCTTCTCTGCAGGTAAACCTGCATAAACAGCATATATCAGGAATCACCGGCAGAATTGCCGGTTTATTTCAACAATACGTTAGTGTATACTAACGTATAAAGAGGGATTTATGAAACTTATGAAAAAGTTCTTTTCCCAGACTGCCAGACCGGAAGGACGGCTGGGAAAACTGATGCTTTCAACAATGAACAGCAGCCATGCCGCACTCGCTGACTGGGGAATGAAATACCTGCCTGAAACAGATGCAGGGCAGGTGATCGATCTGGGCTGCGGCGGCGGCAGGAATGCCGGAGAACTGCTGAAGAAATATCCTTCCGCACATGTAACGGCAGTCGATCATTCCGAACTGTCGGTCAGAAAAAGCAGAGAGTATAATTCGGAATCGATCCGGCAGGGAAGATGCACGGTCATTCAGAGCGACATTGCCGGACTCGGACTTGATGACAGTTGCTTTGATATTGCGACAGCATTTGAAACCGTATATTTCTGGGATACTGAGCGGTGTTTTGCGGAAGTGTTCCGGATTCTGAAAGACGGCGGATACTTCCTGATATGCAATGAATCTGACGGAACCGACAGAACTGCCGGACAGTTTGAAAAGATCATCGACGGAATGAAGCTGCATACTGCTGAAGATCTTGCCGGCAGACTGTATCAGGCCGGCTTTGCGGAAGTGAAGGGATGGCACCATCATAAGAAACCGTGGATCGCAGTGCTGGCAAGAAAAGGAGAACGTCCATGAAATATGCAGGGATGCCGTGGGGCATGTGGAAACTGTTCGCAAAATCATTTACAGACTGTCTGAAGCCGCTGATGGGTATGAATGACACTGAAGCAAGGCAGACTGCCGAAAAGGCTCACCGCAGGTACCGGGAAATCATTGCCGGTCTGCCGGAGTTTGAAAAAGGAGACAGGTTTCAGATGAACATTGTCAGCTGTGCCATGTTTTCGGCCTTTCTTCTCAGCATGCCGGAGCGGCCGAATCTTCCGGTTGCGATTGAATACTACAGGCGGGCAATGATGACAGAACCGATGCGCCTGTTCTGCCGGCTCGGCGGCCAAAAAAAATTTACGGAGAGCGACATCCGGGGAATGCAGGAAACAGCTGCTTTCCGGGCGGCTGACAGAAATCCCTATTCCTGGAATATGGAATTCATCCCGTATGAAAACAACCGCGGCTATGAGGCAAGATTTACCCGCTGCGGCATCTGTACTCTGATGAAGGAACTGGGACTGCAGGAACTGATACCGGCAATGTGCCGGCTGGACTATACGATGAGCGAGGCCGGCGGCGTGAGCGATTTTGTAAGGGAATATACCCTGGCATCCGGCGGTCCTTACTGTGACTGCGGCTACAGGAAGAAGGTGTGAAAATGAGCAGACGTGAAGCGATACGGAATGCCTACCGCATTACCGGCAGCCGGTCGAACTTCTATGACGGCATGATGACATATTCGACCGTATTGGGCAAAGCCGTCTGCCGGATTGTCTGGAATATGGACAGAGAAAAAAATACGGAATATCTGGAAAGGGCACTGTCCGGCATTCCGGAAGATTTCAGCGGAAAGCTCCTGGAAGTGCCGGTAGGTACGGGTGTTCTGACCATGCCTGTTTACCGGGAACTGCCCGGGGCTGACATAACATGTCTGGATTATTCGCCTGACATGATGGCTTCGGCACAACAGAAGGCAGATCATCTGGGACTCGGAAATGTGAGATTTGTGCAGGGTGATGTCGGAGCACTGCCGTTTGAAGATGAAAGCTTTGATATTGTTCTTTCACTGAACGGATTCCATGCCTTTCCCGATAAGGAAGCAGCCTGGCGCGAAACATACCGGGTTCTGAAAAAGGGCGGAACGTTCTGCGGCTGCTTCTATATCAGGGGAAACTGCAGCAGAACCGACTGGTTCATTTCCCGTCTGTATGAACCGAAAGGATTCTTTACACCTCCGTATGAAACCGAAGGCAGTCTCAGGAAGCGTCTTGAAGGCATGTATTCTGAAACAAAGGTATCTTCTGTTGAGGGTATTGCCTGCTTTGTATGCAGAAAATAATAGGCGGATTTTACATTCCGCCTCTTTTTTCAGTCATCATATTCGATTTCAAGATCCCTGAAGAAGGCTTCGGTACCGATCTCGGAGAAGAAGCCGACCGATCCCCGGGCATCCCTGCCGTGCTTGAGGCCGCGGACTGCCAGAACCGGTTTCAGTTCATGATTCAGATAGAATTCAGCCGTATCGTCTTTGATTACCGCCTTCAGCGATACCCATTCATTGAGCGTGTTGTGGATGGGTGCTTCATATTCCGTGATGCCGAATTCGCGGAAGTAGGCAAAGGTATATCCGGGATAGGAGAAATACTGACATCCGTGTGCCTTCCTGACGGGGTCATCAGTCATGCCGTTGGTCGGCCGGATATAGAATGATTCAAATTCACTGTCATTGTCGCTGACGCGGAAGACAATGCCGATAAAGCCTCTGGCAAAATCCGGTGCATCCGGAAGCAGGCGGCTCAGCATTTTTACCCGGATCGTGCCGTTGTGAAAGTCACAGTTTTTGACTTTCACAAGTGTATTCTCATCAAACTGCATGATCTTGTCTTTCTTGGTGACACGAACGGACTGATATCCGTCTATGGTTACAGCAGATAAATCAGTGTGGACTGCCTCGAAGCGGTCAGGCTTTTCCGGTATAAAAGATTTCATCATGATCTCCGTTTCTATACCGATATTATAACGGACAAAATGTGCTTGCAGAATTATGAAACTTACACAGAATGCCCCGCAGCCGTTACAATGAAAGCAGAAACATGAAGAGAGGAGTCGTTCATGCTGAATCTCAGACATCTGGAAACCATGATCATTACTGCCGACGCCGGAAGCTTCCGCAGGGCAGCTGACAGAATGTATATCACTCCGTCTGCCGTCATCAAACAGATCGATGCCCTGGAAGAAGAAATCGGAGCAGTGCTGTTTGAAAGAACCAGCCGGGGACTGTCTCTGACAGTTGCCGGACATTCTCTGTATACCGACGGGAAACTGCTTCTGGAATATGCGGACAAAAGCATTGCCAGGGCAAGGAATACGATTGCGGATGAAGACAATGTCCTGCGGGTCGGAACATCTCCTGTCACCAGCGCCGACCTGATCACCAATCTCTGGAGTCTGATCTATGATGAATGGCCGCAGCTGAAGATCCAGATCATTCCGTTTCAGAATACGCCGGAAAAAACAAAAGAACTGTTTGCCGGACTGGGACGTGAGATCGATATGATTACCGGTGTATGTGATCAGATTCACTATGCCTACCGGAACTGTTCGGGTACACCGCTGCAGAA
>CAMNGB010000011.1 GCA_946537835.1 uncultured Erysipelotrichaceae bacterium | reverse complement strand
CGGATTCATCCCCGCTCTGCAGAGAACGGGGTCTTCTCCGGAGAAGAGGATAAAATTCTTCTTCATCAAATGTTTCCTGTTCTTCCAAAAGCTCAATGAGATGAAATACTTCTGCAAAGTCCTGTATATCTGCCCTTCTGATCATACTTCAAATATAAACAGAACAATTTGCTGTTTCACTATATTGCATTACAGAATAGTGTGTGATACAGTACAGACAGGAGGAACATCTGTATGGATGCTCAGTTTAAGAAAGGAGCGCTGGAACTGTGCGTGCTTTCCCAGCTCAAGGACAAGGACCGCTACGGCTATGAGCTCACCGAAGCGATCTCTCAGGAACTGTCCGTCAAGGCGGGAACACTGTATCTGATTCTCAAGCGTCTCAAGGACAACGAATACGTGGAAACCTATCTGGTGGAATCTTCCGGCGGCCCGGCCCGCAAATACTATCACCTGACCGAAAAAGGCCAGACATACCGGAAGAACCAGAAAGAGGAATGGAAAAAATTTATCAGGAAAGTGGAGAATCTGTTATGAACAAGCAAGAATATCTGAATGCCCTGCGGCAGCGTCTGGGCAGTTATCCCCCGGCTTTTATTGATGAAATCACCGACGCCTTCGAGGAACACTTCCTGGAAGGCGAAAGCGAAGGACTGTCTGAAGAAGAAGTCATCGAAAGTCTCGGCACCGTTGATGAAGTTGCGGAGAATATCCGCATGATGAACAATGAGCAGTATCACGAACGTCCTTCCGTTCAGATCGAAGCCACCATCCGGGAAGCATCGCATATGATCAATGAGGGCATCTCTGCCCTGCGGGAAAGCTCTCAGAACAGTGTTCTGAAAGATATGACAATGCTGGACGGCAGCTTTGAAGTCATCGATATCGAAGCCCGCCACAATGTCGACATCCGCCTGTTCCCGGCCGATGTCCTGTCGTTCCGCTTTATCCCGGTGCGTCATATGCTTTTCGGCAATCATGCCGAACTGTTCACCCGCGGTGAGGGTGATACTGCTGTCTTTGAAGTCCCGGAGGGAAACGGCAAGCTGGATATTTCCGTCCCTCCCGGCATCAAGGTCATTCATGCCGTATCCGGCAGCGGCGATATCTATGCCCGCAATCTCATGCTTGATGAACTGAACGCCGAAGGACACAGCGGTGATATCAAGATCTATACTTCCGAATGCAGACTGCTGAACGTCAGCACCGTGTCCGGAGATATCCGCTTTGACAACAGCATCAGCGCTGCCATGAAGCTTTCTGCCGTTTCCGGCGACATCGACGTCAAAAAGAGCAGCGGCAAAGCTGACTGCGGCACCGTATCCGGTGACATTGACATCAAACAGCACGACGGCGAACAGATCAGGGTTCATGCCGTATCCGGCGATCTGGAAATTCACAGCAACGCCCTGCTGGTATCAGCCGAAACACTTTCCGGCGATATCGATCTTGACCTTCTCGGCCGCTTCGATACGGTAACGGCTTCCAGCAAGTCCGGCGATATCACCTGCCGCCCCTATCACGACGACTATACCGGCACCCTCCGCAGTGCTTCCGGCAGCGTTAAAATCAAGGCGGCCATTCCGGTTACGGAAAGAGACAATCGCAGTGCCTGGGTCGGAAACGGCAGCGGCAGACTGGAGCTTGTCAGCAGATCCGGAGATGTCAGACTGAACTGAGCCGGCATCTGCAATGTCTAACATGTTTCACTTTTTGTCGGTTTCGTTTTACTATTAGTATCGGAAAGAAGGAATTAAAAGCTATGAAAAACTATTTTGATCTTACCGGTCAGGTTGCCGTAGTTACGGGTGCCTCCACCGGTCTGGGCGTACAGATGGCAAAAGCCCTTGCCAACCAAGGCGCAAACATTGTCTGCCTCGCCCGCCGCAAAGAACTTGTCGAAAAGAATGCCGAAGACATCCGGAATGAATTCGGTGTCGATGCCATCGGTGTCACCTGCGACATTACCGATACTGAAGCCGTACAGGCTGCCGTTCAGACGATCATGGACCATTTCGGAAGAATTGACATTCTGATCAACAACGCCGGAACAGGTGCCGTCGCTCCGGCGGAAGACATCACCGATGCACAGTTCAGCAATGAAATGAACATCGACCTGTTCGGAACTTTCCGCATGGCCCGTGAAATTGCCAAAAAGGCAATGATCCCGGCCGGCTACGGACGCATTATCAACATCGCTTCAATGTACGGACTCGTCGGCAACAAAATTGCCCCGGCTTCCCCGTACCATGCCGCAAAGGGCGGTGTCGTCAACCTGACCAGAGCTCTGGCCGCAGAATGGGGTGACAAGGGAATTACCGTCAATGCCATCTGCCCGGGTTACTTCTATTCACCGCTGACAAAGGAAACACTGGATTCCGAATTCTTCCAGAACTACGCAAAGACAATGATTCCGGAAGCACGCTACGGCAATGAGGGCGAGCTCGACACAGCTGCCATCTTCCTCAGCTCCAAGGCTTCCACATATGTCAACGGTGTGATCCTGCCGGTCGACGGCGGCTACACCGCAATGTAACCAGGACCATATCTGTCAAAGAGATGCCGCACGGCATCTCTTTTTCATATGCAAAAGAAAAAGCCTGCACCGTATGATGCAGGCCTGCCTGTCAAAAGTTCATTACAGGATATCGATGAATTTCTTCTCTTCTTCCTCTTTCTTCTGTTCGGTCGGCAGTTCGATCTTCAGAATGCCGTCCGCAAAGGAAGCGTGAACATCCGAATCCTTGATGCCTTCACCGACATAGAAGCTTCTGGAGCAGTTGCCGGAATAGCGTTCCTGACGGATGATCCGTCCGTTGTCATCCTTTTCATCATTGTTGGAATGACGTTCGGCACTGATTGTCAGAGTACCGTTGTACAGTGCGATTCTTACATCTTCCTTCCGGTAGCCCGGCATTTCGATATCAAGGATATATTTTCCGTCCTTTTCACGGACGTCTGTCTTCATCAGTGACTGTCCGCCGTAAACCGGAGCTCTGAACATGTTGTCGAAAAAGTCATCGAATAAGTCATGGTTTCTTGTTACGTTGTATCTCATCTTTCATACCTCCTAAGGTACTTCAACCTTACACTTACAGTTATACTCAAATATTTAGCACTGTCAACACTTAAGTGCTAATTATTTTAAAATTATTCTCGCTTCATTTATTAAGATATTCAAATAATGCTTTAAAACAATGCGTTTTCCATATTAGCAGTTATTTTAATTAAATGCTAAAGCATTTGCGGATTTGAGGAATGAAATGCATCTCTCATAACAGAATTCGAACCCGGTGCTTACAACAGATATTTCTCACCGTCGGGAGGACGTATCTACCACGAGCATTTCATGCAGCTGCTTGAGCAGGTCTTCTGGGCACTGCATCAAACAGGAAGAAAACATCAGTTCAGATTACAAAAACGGGATCCCATGCATGAGGATCCCGTTTTTCAGTCCGCGGAACAGAGCAGCTGCCGCTGAAGTTTCTCACTGTTTCAGATATCCTGCTTCCTGAAGCAGCTGCTTCAGATAGGATGCATACTTCTGCAGGATTTCTTCTGCCGGACCCTTCCGTTCCTTTTCGGCTGACATGACACCATGTATCTGAATGCCGCCGAAGATGAGACTGCTTGTGGGAATGCCGCGCAGCAGGGATTCCGAAGCTCCCTGGGGAGTGTTGACTGTTGTCAGGATCACCTTGTTCTCCTTGCTGAACAGTCCTCCTGCCTGCTTGGTATGAATGATAATCAGATACCTTGCCGTTGCCGGCAGCATCACATACTCATCGACGCTCAGTGCTGTGGGTCTGCCGCGTTCGAATTCATTATAGTCAGCCGTATTCCAGTGTTCCTTCATGAACGCTTCCAGTTCATCCAGAGTGAAATAACGGTTTGTGACAATTTCCTGTCGTCCGATCATATGACCTCCTGTATTAACGTATATAAATCACTTCCGTGCTGCGGATTGATTCACCTGTATTGGTGAAACGGAGGTCGAAAAAACAGAGAGTTCTTGCGAACCCTCTGTCTTCTGATGTAAGAAACTCTAATTATTTCAGTTCAGAGAAGTACTTGATTGTACGAACCATCTGAGATGTGTAGGAGTTCTCGTTGTCATACCAGGAAACAACCTGTACCAGGAATTCGCCGTCAGCGACCTTGGATACCATTGTCTGGTTAGCATCGAACAGGGAACCATACTTCATACCGATGATGTCGGAAGAAACGAGCTTCTCAGTTGTGTAACCGAAGGATTCGTTGGCAGCAGCCTTCATAGCAGCGTTGATTCCTTCAACAGTTACTTCGTCAGCCTTGACAACTGCGTGCAGGATTGTTGTGGATCCTGTAGGAGTCGGAACTCTCTGTGCAGCGCCGATGAGCTTGCCGTTCAGTTCAGGAATAACAAGACCGATAGCCTTTGCAGCACCTGTGCTGTTCGGAACGATGTTGGCAGCACCGGCTCTGGCTCTCTGGACGTCACCCTTTCTCTGCGGGCCGTCGAGGATCATCTGGTCGCCTGTGTAAGCATGAACTGTTGTCATGATACCGGACTGAATCGGTGCATAGTCATTCAGAGCCTTTGTCATCGGAGCCAGGCAGTTAGTTGTGCAGGATGCTGCAGAAATAACTGTGTCTGTCGGCTTCAGTGTTGTGTGGTTTGTGTTGAATACGATTGTCGGCAGATCGTTTCCTGCAGGAGCAGAGATAACAACCTTACGAGCGCCGGCCTTAATGTGAGCTTCAGCCTTAGCCTTGCTTGTGTAGAAGCCTGTGCATTCCAGAACGACGTCAACATTCAGTTCGCCCCACGGAAGTTCTTCTGCGTTCGGCTTAGCATAGATCTGCAGTGTCTTTCCGTCAACAGTGATTGTGTTGGCTTCATCATCTGCAGTGACTGTGTGCAGGTTTTCACCGATCTTTCCACAGTAGCCGCCCTGTGCTGTGTCATACTTCAGCAGGTGTGCCAGCATGGAAGGCTTTGTCAGGTCGTTGATAGCAACAACTTCATAGCCCGGAGCACCAAACATCTGTCTGAAAGCAAGACGGCCGATACGGCCAAAACCATTAATTGCAACTCTTACATCTGTCATATTGTCTTTTAAAGACCTCCTTATGTCGCTATTAAAATTATAAGATTTACCACTTTTATAGTCAATTAAGATTCATTGCTTTTACATAAGTTTTACATATGAAAACGGCAGTCAATCCGCATTTTCTTCTTCATCGCTCTCTGCATCCTCGCGCACTTCTTCAAGCTGCAGCCAGTCGGAGTTCGGACGGGCAATCTGACGGGCATCCTGATAGGCCATCGCCATTGTAAAAATTGTCTGTCCCTGATAATTTCCGTTCGGCAGTTTTTCAATGACCAGCGCCGCTTCCGCCGCAGCCCTGTCGGAAACCAGATGCAGCGGCAGCAGAAGACTGATGGAATTGGTGCGGGGATAATAGATCGGAACAGCCGTCTTATAGTTCCATGACGCATACTTCACGGCTGTATCCACCGCCCGCTTCAGGCCGTCCTCCAGATCCCGCATCAGCCGGGCATCGGCAACGATATGATCACGGATCATGCGGAACGGTCTGTTTTCCTCATACATTTTCCGCAGGGTCCCGTCATAGGACAGCGTATACAGAATGAACTCTCCCGGCAGACGGTACATGTTGTCCAGCAGGATATGTTCATAATCACAGTACAGCTCCTTCGTTGTATCAAAGAACAGCTGGGCAGCCTCTTCCGGCCGGAAATAGCTCGGCGGATTCGGATAACGGCTGATGCGCCGGTTCAGATCCTTGCCGTTGTCACCCTTGCCGCGGCAGGCAAAATACCCGAGTGTCCACTTTCTTCCGAACACATCATTGGCATCACGGTTCGGCACCAGCAGGCAGTAGATCGGATCATACGCCCTGTCCACCAGGCCGGTATTAAAGATGCCGTATCCGTTTTCCTCGTATACATCGCCATCCAGCCAGGCCTTGTAATAGCTGTATTTCAGATAGTTGCTGAGAATCCTCTTGCTGTGGGAAGGATCATCCTTGTAATCCCAGTTCTCCGGCAGTGACAGTTCACTGAGCTCATTGACGGCTTTCGTCCAGTCCGGCACAAAAACCTGCCGGGCCATGACCAGATCGGGACTGGCAGCACCGATCAGTGCCAGCACATAGGTATCATGTCCCTCTGTCATGTTCAGACACGCCTTCAGCGGCACACCCCGCTTGTCTCTGACGTTCAGTTCCAATTCGATTTCCGTACGTCCGGGCCGCTTTGTTGTATATACCTTATGCGCCTCTTTCTGTTCGGCATACAGTCTGATCAGGTAATCCTTCAGTGAACGGGCAGTGATCGGTTCGCCCATCGCCTTTTCGACCGGTTCCTTCTTGTCAGGATCCTCTTTCAGTCCTTCCACTCTCTTTCCGGGAATGCTGAGCATCTTTCTCAGTTCCTCCGGCTCCGGCAGTGCGTCGATCCGGCGCAGGGTCCCGGTGCTGTCATATTTGCCGGCAAGCTTCAGATCCGCCCGGAATCTTCCGCGGCTGTCCCGGCCGCACCGGAGAATCTCAAACGTGTAGATTTCCCCTTCCTGCAGGCTTTCATAATCCGATTCGACATCTTCCCGCTGCAGCTTTCCCTGCAGGGACGGGCCCAGTTCCACCAGGCTCCAGCCATCCATTTTCTTTTTCAGCGGCACACTGATCCTGTCACCGGCATGCCGGCTGGCCAGGAAGCTCTTGATTTCCGCCTCAAGATATTCAGGATCCACCCGTGCCGGACGGACGAAATAGGAACCTTCATTGCCGCGGAACCAGGAATACTCCCCTTTCTGCAGAGAAGCCAGGACAGAAGAATGCACATTCGTCTTCACCAGTGTATACACCCCGCCGTCTGTTGCATTCAGAAACATGCGGTCTTCCGTTTCCTTGCCAAGCCGGGCATAATGATAAACCTTGATTCTTTCCCCGGCCTTTTCAGTATCACCGGCTTCCGCCGCTTCATTTCCTGTCTCCCTGTCAGCGGCAGGTGCCGTTTCTTCCGCATTGATAAATACCGCCCGGTTATGTTCGGCTCTGATAAACGGCAGCTGCGGCAGAATCTTCGTCAGACTGCTGATGCCGTAATGTTCCTTGGTATAGCCGGCATTCTGCATGACTGCCAGCATGCGGGGAAGATCATCTTCCTGTCCGGAAGTGTATACAGCCGCAAGCAGATCATGGATGTGCTGAATATCTTCATTGCTGAGCTCGGGAATGATTTCGGCCGGCTGGCTGACAGCTGCGGCCGCCTTCGCTTCCTTCCGCTCCTCATCAGCCGCTTTGCCTTCCGGCATAAATACCGCCCGGTTCTGTTCGGCTCTGATAAACGGCAGCTGCGGCAGAATCTTCGTCAGGCTCCTGACGCCGTAATACTCTTTTGTATATCCGGCACTCTGCATGACTGCCAGCAGTTTCGGCAGATCATATTCTTCCCCGGCAGTGCAGCTGTCACTCAGAAGGTTATAAATTGCCTGCCGTTCCTCTTCACTGACAATTCCCGGCACGGCCGAATGTGCCGTCTGTTTTTCCTCTTCCGGAAACATCGGGCATTTCCGCAGTCTTGCGACCGCTCCGGCGCAGTGATCCTTTGCCCGCTTCATGCCGGCGGCTGAAGCTGCATCATTGGTTTCCAGATACTGTTTTTTATACTCACCGTAGATCTCGGCATACCGGAAGTACTCTTCCAGAGCCTGCAGCGGTTCCCTCGCTTCCGCCAGGCCGCTTTCCGACAGACTCTGCAGCCTCTTCTCGGCCTTCCGCAGATCCTGCGGCGTGCCGCGTCCGAAAATCTCCATCATTGCGGCATTGAAGACAGAATGCCTGTCACTGCCGGAAAGATAGATCGCATAGGCTTCTTCATACTGCTTGTTCAGAAAGAGTTCCGATGCCTTTTCAAATACCGTCATTTTTGTCCTCCTGCTGTTCAATTGCACTGATACTGCCGGTCTTCAGAAAAAGACAGAATACTCTGTCTTCAGGCAAATTCATTCAGATACAGCGGTTTCTGGCTGATTGCGAACGCCTCCTCAACGGTCGTGACCCTCTTGCTGAAGAGCCGTGAAAACAGCCTGGCATCATTCAGCCTCACCATTGTGGAACCATAGATCTTGACCTTTGCCTCCGGGAAAAGCTTCGCCAGGTTTTCCGCCTCCGATACATGCAGGTGAATGACTCTTCTTTCCTGCAGTGCCGCATTGCACAGCTTCATCAGAGACATGGAATCAAGATAGATGATTTCCTCCACGCAGAGTTCATCTCCCTGCGGAATCATCACGGCATAGCCCTGGATCTGATCCTTGCCGTTGTAATAGGCAACGATCTTGCCTCCTTCGGCAACGATTTCCTTCTTGTAGTCCACAAAATACTGAAGATCGCGGGCATAGAAGCCGTTGAATCTGCGGATAAAGGCAGAATAGACCTTCAGCAGATCGATCGGTGTCGGTTCATAGGCACATCCGAAGTTGGTAATGCGCTTGACATCCTTGCGCTCCAGCCGCACATCACACCTTTTATAGATTGTCCGGAAGCCGAACGGTTCATAGATCACCGGTGACTCCGACTGGATCAGTGTCAGCAGTTCCGAATGCTCGCATGCGTCCAGCACCACATCCATCAGCTGCTGCATATATCCGCTGCGCCGGTATTCCGGCAGTGTTGCCACGCCCATGATCATGGATGCCTGCAGCACCCGGCCGTTGAACATCAGCGCATGCGGGTTGCGGATCAGGGTTGAAACGATCTTCCCGCCGGAAATATTGACATAGCAGTTTTCCGGTTCATAGACATTCTTAAAGAAATAATCCAGATATCTGGTATCCTCGTTGGGAAAGCATATGCGAAATATATCCTTGATCTCTGCAGTCTGTTCTGCAGTTGCCTTCTTAATCATATTTGGTTCCTCATCATTCGTATTCATCATACACGAGAATCAGTGTCCGCCGCTGATTTTTTCTGCCAGTTCATGAATCCTGACAAAGCGGTGCTTCATTCCCGATTTTGATACTGCCGTTCCGGTGCGGCGTTCATAGATGGCTGCCAGTTCATTCAGTGAACTGTCCGGAAATTCTTTCCGCAGGGCAATGACATCCTGCAGTTTTTCATCCAGCTTGGAAATCCTGTCCGCCTCTTCAAGAATGCGGATATCCTCCAGCTGCCGCGAAGCAGCCGCCTGTGTCTTCATTTCATTGGCCACATCCATATTGTTGAGCCGGGTGATGGAATTGGAGAAATCACGGGAAATACGGATATTCTCAAACTTCATCAGAGCCTGGTCGGCTTCGATCAGGCGCAGGAAGTCTCCGATCTTTTCTGCCGCCTTGACATAGACAATGATCTTGTTCCGGCGGGGAATGCTGCGGGCATTGATGTCAAAGCGCTCCATCAGCCGGATCAGAAACTGTGCGTGCTCATCTGAAGTCGTAACGATCTCAAGATGATACTGTGTCTTTTCCGGCGGGTTGATGCTGCCGGAAGCCAGAAAGGCTCCGGCAAGATATGCCCTGGCATTGTTGTCGGTCTGTACGATCCTGGCCAGCGGTCTGTCAAGAAGACCGCGGGAGCTGTAGATTCCCAGATCCCGGAGAATGTCTGCCGCTGACGAAAGGATGCGCAGGCCGTAGACACGGTTCTTCTTCAGATTCATCTTGCGCTTTACAAACATTTCAATATCGGCATTGTAGCGTTCCCTGACAAGTGAAAAGATGCGTCTGGCAACAGCCGCATTCTCGACACTGATCAGAATGGTCATGCCGCGCGAGGACAGAGACAGCGATGAGCACATCTGTACCAGCGCCGACAGTTCTGCCCGGGCATCATTTCCGGTCATGACTTTCTGTGCCGTTTCCTGTTTTACTTCCGAAGCAAATGACATCAAAGATCCTCCAGCAGGCGTCGGATCGACTTTTCAATACGCAGTGAATCATGACGGATCAGGTTATTGTCAAATTCCAGCAGCTGCTCGGGAATGATTTCATAGTCATGCTGTTCACTGCGGAGAATCACCGGAGTACTGCCTTCCTTTTCATACCGTGCTTTCACCTTTTCCGGCAGAACATCACTGCACATGATGACCGCATCAACCGGTGCGCCGTGATCGATCAGTGCCCGGACATGATCTTCCACGGCATAGCCGTCCGTCTCTCCCGGCTGGGTCATGGCATTGCAGAAATAGACCTTGCGGCCCTTTGCCTTCTGCAGTGCCTTGCCGATTTCGGGAATGATGACATTCGGCAGAATGCTTGTATAGACCGAGCCGATTCCGTAAATGATCAGATCGGCTTTTTCGATTGCCTTTACGGCTTCCGGCGTGGCATGAACCGGAACGTCATAGAACACCTTGCGGATATGATTGGCACGGCTGGGAATGTTCGCCTCGCCTTTGACAATGACATCATCCTCCATCAGGGCAAACAGCGAGATAACCTGGGTCGTGGCCGGGATGATATGGCCTTTGACATTCAGGACCTTGCCGATTGTCTGCACGGCTTCAAGGAATGAGCCGCACTGCTGGGTCATGGCAGTCAGGATCAGGTTTCCGAGATTGTGGCCTGCCACATCCTCCTCATTGCCCTTCCTATCTTCAAAGCGGTAATCCATCAGGGTTCCCATCAGCGATTCACTTTCCGCCAGGGCAATCATGACATTGCGGATATCCCCCATGGCCGGAATATGAAACTGCCGGCGCAGACGGCCGGTGCTGCCTCCGTCATCCGCCACCGTTACAATGGCAGTGATATCCAGATTCTCTATATTTTTAATGCCGCGGCAGATCGCCGACTGCCCGTGGCCGCCGCCGATAATGACCGCTCTCTTTTTTCTGCGTCTACTCATGGATCCACTCCTTCTCATCACGGTGTTCCAGATAGCAGTTGTACTGCTGGCGGTAATGCTCGTAAAGATAGTTGGCTATGGCAACACTGCGGTGCTGTCCGCCGGTGCAGCCGATGGCCACCGTGAAGTGGTTCTTCCCTTCCTTTGCATACTGATCGAAGGCATAGTCTGTGAAATTGAGGAATTTCTGCAGGAATTCCTGCGTTTCCGGCTTATCCATGACAAAATCATAGACTTCCTTGTCATTGCCGGAATAGGGCCGCAAAGAAACTACCCAGAACGGGTTCGGCAGAAAACGGACATCCACCATCAGATCGGCATCCATCGGCACGCCGTACTTATAGCCGAAGGACAGGAAGGAAATGGAAAAATTCGGAATGCTTGATTTCGAGAAGAACTTTTCGATCCGGCGGCGGAATTCCTTCTCCGCCAGAAAGGATGTATCAATGGTAATAAACGAATTGTTGGTATTGCGGGCAAACATCTGCCGCTCAACGGCAATTGCCTCTTCAAGGGTATTGGCCTTGTTGATGAAAAGCAGCGGATGCATGCGGCGGGTGCTCTTGTAGCGGCGCAGAAGAACAGAATCCGAAGCATCCAGGAAGAGAACCTGCACTTCGATTCCCTGACCGCGCAGATTGCGCAGGAATTCCGGAAAATCCTGGGCTGATGTAGACAGGGCAATATAGCTGTAGCGCGGATCGGTGCTGTTTTCGATCATATCCACCAGCAGGCTGACAAGCTGCACCGGAAAATTATCAATGACATGATAGCCCATATCCTCAAGGAAACGGGTCGCTGTGCTTTTGCCGGCTCCGCTCAGTCCGGAAACCAGAATTACCTTCTTTTTCTGCATATTTTCACCACCTGTTCACTATTTTAGCATAAAGGAAAAAGGAAGGATTCAGAACATCCTTCCCCTGCTTTCATCAAGATTGTCACAATAGTATCTGACCTTCAGTCCTGCCGCATGTCCGTGCGGATCTCCCTGCAGGATCTGATCCCCTGTCAGCATATGGCTGAGCATTGCCGCAGCCGCATCTTCGGCTTTGCCGCTGCCGGCCTTTGCCAGCAGTTCGGCACATCCGAGATCCATGGCATTCCAGCCGTTGATATTGTATTCCTGCTTCAGGAATCCGATCATTTCTTCAAAGTCTTTTCTGTTCATATCAGATCCTTTCATATGCCCATTCATGATTCTCATCCAGCAGGTCCAGCAGTTCTCTCATATCGGTGATGATGAGATTCGGCTGCTCTGCTTCAATCTCTTTCCGCTTGGACGGATCGGAGAGATATGCGACCGAGAAGACACCGGCTTCCTTGCCTGCCTGTACATCCGAGATGTTGTCGCCGATATAGATGCAGGAGTCATGGCCGCGCTTCAGTTTCTTGCCGGCATAGAGTATTCCGTCCGGTGCCGGCTTAGACAGCTGATACATGTCACGGCCGAGGATGACGCCGAAGCAGTGTGCCAGACCGAGCTGACGGAGCCACAGTTCGCAGGATGATGTCATACGGCTGGAAACGACACCCAGCATGTAGCCTTCCGACCAAAGCAGGTCCAGCGTTTCCTTGACATGCGGGAACAGGGATACTTCATCACTCCATGAGAATGTGCTCTGATAATCGGAATACTCCTGAACCATCTGATCGGGATCCTGATCAGGGAACAGCTTGATCATTTCATCCCGCAGCGGCGGTCCGAAGACTTCCTTCTGCTTTTCAGCCGTGAAATCACGGATATCGCCGTATTTCTTGAACAGATAGCTGAAGCACTGGATAACCATCTGATGGCTGTCCATCAGGGTGCCGTCGAGGTCAAACAGAATGATCGGCTGGGTCGGCCGGCGGTTATGAACGATATAGTACAGAATCAGACCGACAAGTTCCACGCCGATTGTCAGGAACAGACTGTTGTCAGCGTGTGAATCCAGATGGAACACCAGGGCAATGACTCTTGTCAGACCGGCCCACATCAGGGTCAGGGCTGTCAGGTCACCGCGTCTGCGGCCGGGACGGTACGGTCTGAGAATATAGTTCAGCACCGCGAACCCGATCAGGTCCAGTCCGTTCAGGATCAGGACCGTCGGCTGCTCAAAGGCACGCCCGGTACGGGTAATGATGCCGAACAGAAGCACTGCCGGCAGAACGATATCGAGTGTTCTCAGAATCGACATATGTCTGACCTGGGTATAGAAGAACATGAAGATCACCGCTCCGGTCATGACCCCGAGAATATCGAAGCCGCCGTCGCCGATGGCAAACATGTACGGAATATATTTCAGATATTCACTGAGATTTTCCAGCAGCCAGAAGCCTCGGCCGAACAGAGCCCCGCCGATCATGCACAGAATCATGATTTCATCGGTCGTATCAATTCCGTAGGCGTGTTCCTTCATCAGGTCAGCGATCAGAAAATAGGCAGCTATAATACCTGCGATCAGCGTTACGGCATACCACTTGATAGCCAGACCGCCGATCGTCAGAAAAGTCGATGCATCAGGAAAGAATGTCATTCTTCACCTCCCTCCGATGAGAATCTGCGGAAACGGCCGCGGATCTCATTGGCACTGTTGAATCCTGCCTCCTGCAGGCGGAAGTTTGTCACTGCCGATTCAATCAGCACGCCGACGTTGCGGCCGGCACTGATCGGCAGGATGATGGTCGGAACCAGAACATCGAGGATCCTGGTATAGCGCTGGGCCTCATCGCCGATGCGGTTGTATTCGGCTGAGGCATCGTACTGCACCAGCTGGATCACCAGATCCACCTGTGTTCTTTCGCCCATGGCAGATGCACCGAACATTTTCTCCACGTCGATAATGCCGATGCCCCGGATCTCCAGCATGCCCTTGATGATGTCCGGCGCATGTCCGAAGATCTTGTTGTGTATATGCTGGACATCGACCCTGTCATCGGCGATCAGAATATGACCGCGGCGGATCAGTTCCAGTGCTGTTTCAGATTTGCCCATGCCGCTTTCTCCGACCAGCAGCACGCCTTTGCCGTATACATCCATCAGAACTCCGGACATGGTATCTTCCCTGGCAAGCTTTTCATCAAGGAAGGTAATGATATCCGTGACCAGACGGTATGTTTCAAACGAAGTGCCGAGGATCGGAAAGTTATTCTTATTGGCAATCTCTGCCAGGATCGGCGGCAGCGGATTGTTCTTGGTGATGATCAGAGCCGGTGTCAGGCCGTCCGTCAGCATCGGGAACCGTTCCCGCTGTTCTGCCTCCGTCATGTTGGCAATAAATTCGATTTCCTTGTTTCCGAGTACGACGATACGTCTCGGTTCGGTAATTTTGTTAAACCCGCACAGTTCAAACCCGGGTCGGTTGATATCAGGTACGACCGTCCATCTGTCCAGTGCAGCATCATTTCCGGTCAGCTGCCGGAATTTAAAAAACTGGACTATTTCGCGGATCGTTACTTTTTTGTCATATATCATCTCGGACATTGAAGAACCTCCGTATTAGATGATTATATCATGGGTTTGTGTGACAGATATGGGTTAGAAGGAGAAAACAATGCCGCAGACTGCCGCAATCGAAATGATGACGATCGGATGCAGCTTGTCCTTCCATTTATACAGTGCCAGCAGGGCCGCAAACAGAAGAATGGCCTTCCAGCGGAACAGATCCGTCAGCACTCCGGTTGCCTGATATGTATCTGTCTGCAGCAGGGCTGAGGTATAGATGCTCAGGACTGCGGCAATGATAAAGCCGACAACTGCCGGACGCAGACCGGCAAAGATTCCCTGCACCGCTTCCGAATCGCGGAATTTCTCCAGCATTCTGGCAATGATGCAGATGACGATGATGGCCGGTGCCACCAGCGAAATGGTTGCGGCCAGGCCGCCGAAGAAGCCGAACATATGGTTGCCGACATAGGTAGCCATATTGACGCCGATCGGTCCCGGCGTACTTTCACTGACGGCGATCATGGTCGAAAGGTCCTCAATGGAGAACCAGCCGTAGGTCAGGCTCATCTGTTTCAGAAACGGCAGAGAGGCAAGACCGCCGCCGACAGCGAACAGTCCGGTCTTGAAAAATTCCCAGCACATCAGCAGAAATATCTTCATGCCTGTTCACCGTCCTTTCTCTTTCCCAGAACAAAGATCACATATCCGGCCAGTCCTGCCAGGATGACCAGAATGACTGTCGAAAGGTCGGTAAACAGCGACAGCGCCAGAGCGGCAATGAAAATCAGTATTCCCGGCAGATCCTTAACGCCTTTCTTCAGCAGTTTTTCAATTGCCACAAACATCAGAACACAGACAGCGACCTGGATGCCCTTCAGGGCATGCCGGACAACTTCCAGTTCGGAAAAATTCGAAATCAGGGATGAAATCAGCGAAATGATGATGATCGACGGGGCAACGACGCCGAAGGTCGCAACAATTCCGCCCATGACTCCCTTGATCTTATAGCCGATAAAGGTAGCGGTATTGACGGCAATAATGCCGGGGGTGCACTGGCCGAGGGCGTAGTAATCCATGACTTCGTCTTCGGTTGCCCACTGATGTTTTTCTATGACTTCCTTTTGTATCATCGGCAGCATCGCATAGCCGCCTCCGAAGGTGAACAGTCCCATTTTGAACCAGGACACGAACAGATCCCAATAAACTTTCATATGTCACCTGCCTATCTGTTATATCTTATCATCGCTTTGTCCGCCCGCACCGGATATGCACCGGCGGATCATTTCATATTCATTTTCGCTGAACAGCGGAATGCCTTCCTGCCTTACGGCTTCCGCCAGGGTGCCGTCGCCGTCCCGCAGGGTATGGCTGAAGGTGCCGTCATAGATCACGTCTTTTCCGCAGGCCGGCGATCTTGCCTTCAGGACTGCCATCCCGGCATGTTCCTGCCGGATCTTTTTCATGCACAGAGCGGTGCCGGACATATATTCTTCCGTGACATCCCTGCCTCTGCAGGAAATGACTTTTCCGTTCTGTCTTTCGGCCGGATCACGGGGCACGCCGAGGCCGCCCCATACTTCCGGACAGACGGGAATGACTTCCTGTCCTTCCAGCAGTGCGATCAGTTTTTCATTCCGGTTGTTTCCGCCGTTATATTTCACATCATATCCCAGCAGGCATGCCGATACGGCAATCTTCATTCCATCATTCTACCATGTCCCTGCTGCAGACCGAAAGAAAAGCCGTTTCAATACGGCTTTCCGTTCCGGATCACTGTTCTTTCTGATACTTCCTTGTCCAGTCAAGAGCCTTGATGAGATACTGACCGGTAAAGCTTTCCTTCACCCCGGCAATATCTTCCGGTGTTCCCTGGGCAACGATCGTTCCGCCGTTGTCACCGCCTTCGGGACCGAGGTCGATGACCCAGTCGGCGCTCTTGATGACATCGAGATTATGTTCGATGACAACGACCGTGTCGCCGTTGTCGACAATTCTCTGCAGCACTTCGATCAGCCGCTTGACATCATCGGTATGCAGGCCGGTCGTCGGTTCATCAAGAATATAGACGGTCTTGCCGGTGGCCTTCTTCTGCAGCTCAGATGCCAGCTTGACACGCTGCGCCTCGCCGCCCGACAGGGTGGTGGAGGACTGGCCGAGCTTGATATAGCCGAGGCCGACATCGTTCAGCGTCTGCAGCTTGCTGCGGATCTTGGGGTGATTGGCAAAGAACTGCAGGGCTTCCTCAGCCGGCATTTCCAGAACATCATAGATGTTCTTTCCCTTATATGTGCACTGCAGGGTTTCTTCATTGTATCTGCGGCCGTGGCAGACTTCGCACGGCACATAGACATCGGGCAGGAAGTTCATGGAGATGACCTTGACGCCGTCACCCTGACAGGCTTCGCAGCGTCCGCCCTTGACATTGAAGGAGAACCTGCCCTTGTCATAGCCCCTGAGTCTGGCTTCGGGTGTCTTGGAGAAGACATCGCGGATGTCATCAAAGACACCGGTATAGGTCGCCGGATTGGAGCGCGGCGTACGGCCGATCGGATCCTGATCGATCTGTACCATCTTGTCGATATTGTCCAGACCCTTTACCGACTTGTGTTTTCCCGGGCGGATCTTCTGACGTCCGAGATTCTGCAGCACTGCCTTCATGAACACTTCGTTGACCAGCGTGCTCTTGCCGGACCCGGACACACCGGTGACCAGCACCAGTTTGCCGAGCGGGAATTTCACGTTGATGTTCTTCAGGTTATGTTCGGATGCGCCTCTGATCTCGACGCTCTTTCCGGTTCCCTTTCTTCTCTTTTCCGGCACCGGAATGATCTTCCGTCCGGAAAGATACTGGCCGGTGATGGAGTTTTCACACTTCATGATGTCTTCCGGCGTTCCGTTGGCAATGACTTCGCCGCCATGGATGCCGGCACCCGGTCCGATATCGACGATCCAGTCGGCACTGAGCATGGTTTCTTCGTCATGTTCGACGACGATCAGCGAGTTGCCGAGATCGCGCATGTTTCTGAGGGTTGCGATCAGCTTGCTGTTGTCACGCTGATGAAGACCGATCGATGGTTCGTCCAGGACGTACAGCACGCCGGAAAGACGGGATCCGATCTGGGTTGCCAGACGGATTCTCTGCGCTTCGCCGCCGGAAAGCGTTCCGGCCAGACGGTCCAGTGTCAGATATTCCAGGCCGACATCCTTGAGGAACTGCAGCCTGCTTTCGATTTCCTTCAGCACCAGATCGGCAATGCGTGCCTTTTCGGTATCCAGTTCCAGACCCTGGACCCATTCCAGCGCCTTTACAACCGACATGGAAGTGAATTCATGAATATTCTTGTCCCCGACCTGCACGGACAGTGCCTGTTCATTCAGGCGGCGGCCGCCGCACTGCGGACACGGGGACTCGATCATGAAGGAATGATACCAGTCCTTGGACATGGAGGATGTTGTTTCCACATATCTTCTTTCGATCAGCTTCTTGACCCCTTCAATATAGTCATTGCGGGTATACTGGTTGCCGCCGGAAGAAGTGATTGAATATTTGATCGGCACATCGCTGCCGTACAGAACGGCATGCATCTGCTTCTTTGTCAGATCCTTGATCGGTGTGTCGAGTGAGATCTTATAGTGCTTCAGAAGCACATGGAATGTCTGCCATTCGATGTTATCGGTATCGACGATGTTCTTGTAATAGCGGATGCCGCCCTGACGGATCGATTTCTGAGGATCGGGGATCAGGTTGGCAATATCGACCTCCTCGGTAATGCCGAGACCGTGACAGGTATCACAGGCTCCGAGCGGGGCGTTGAACGAGAACAGGCGCGGCTCCAGCACCGGCACCGAGAAACCGCAGATACGGCAGGCGAAATGCGAGGAGAAGAGAATCTCTTCCTCACCGTTTTTGATGACGGCTCTGCCGTCAGCCAGTTCCAGGGCTGTCTCCAGTGAATCATGTATGCGGGAGCGGCTGTCTTCGGTTTTGACAATGCGGTCGACAATGACCGAAATGTCATGTCTCTTGTTCTTGTCGAGGGTGATCTCATCTTCCAGCATCCGGACTTCACCGTCGACATCGACTCTGATATAGCCGTCCTTCAGCAGCTTGCTGAAGGTTTCCTTGAATGTTCCCTTCTTGTTGGAAACGATCGGTGCCAGAACCGTAAGGCGGCTTCTGTCCGGCAGGGCCATGGCCGTATCCACCATTTCGGTAATGGTCTGGCCGGTAATCGGAATATGATGATTCGGACAGTACGGGGTGCCGGTACGGGCATAGAGCAGACGCAGATAGTCATAGATCTCCGTTACCGTTCCGACCGTCGAGCGGGGATTGTTTGATGTCGTTTTCTGGTCGATGGAGATGGCCGGCGAAAGACCTTCGATCGCTTCGACATTCGGCTTTTCCACTCCGCCCAGAAACATTCTGGCATAGGCACTCAGCGATTCGACATAGCGTCTCTGCCCTTCGGCATAGATGGTATCGAAGGCAAGCGATGTCTTGCCGGAGCCGGAAAGTCCGGTCATGACCACCATCTTATTGCGCGGAATCTCAAGGCTGATATTTTTCAGGTTGTTTTCCCTGGCACCGCGGATCACAAGTTTATCCAGTTCCATTCCGTCTCCTTTCATTCCCTGGCCTTTTTGGCCTGTTCCTTCAGGTCATTTAACATGACCCATGCTTCACGGGGCGAAAGATCATCCGGCGATATGCTGTTGAGGGCATCGATGATCTCATCCGCTTCCCTGTTTTCCTTTTTCATTTCCACCAGCTGATAGCTCTGCTGGACAACTCTCTTCTTGGATTCCAGTTCCTTCTGCAGATCATGTGCTCTTGTCAGCACCGAATCCGGCAGGCCGGCAAGGCGGGCAACATTGATACCGTAGGAATGACCGGCCGGGCCTTCCTTGATCTTGTACAGGAAGGTCACTTCGCTGTTGTCTTCCTTCACTGCCACATGGACATTGCGGACGCAGCCGATGCTGTCGGACAGCGAAGTCAGTTCATGATAATGGGTCGAGAACATGGTCTTGGCATGAACACATGCGGCAATATACTCGATCATTGCCTGGGCAAGCGCCATGCCGTCATAGGTACTGGTGCCTCTGCCGATCTCATCAAACAGAACCAGTGATCTGTCGGTCGCATTCTGCAGGGCATGATTGGCTTCCGTCATTTCGACCATGAAGGTGGACTGACCGGAAAGAATATCATCGCTGGCACCGATTCTCGTAAAGATCTGATCGAATACCGGCATCCGGCAGGATTTCGCCGGCACGAAGCAGCCCAGCTGGGCCATGATGACGATCAGTGCCGTCTGCCGCATATAGGTGGATTTACCGCCCATGTTCGGTCCGGTGATCAGCAGGATCCGTTCTTCTTCATCCATGTGAATGTCATTGGTGACATATCTCGGATCCTTCATGATCGCATCGAGGATCGGATGGCGGCCGCTCTTTACCGTGAATTCATCATCGCTGAATTCCGGGCGCACATAGTTATGGGCTGCCGACACTTCCGCAAGGGCTGCCAGACAGTCAAGTTCCGCCAGCACCCTTGCCAGCTTCTGCAGGCGCACCAGATACTTTCTGATTTCATCGAGAATGTTTTGGAACAGCTGCCGCTCGATGCGGACGGCATTCTCCTCGGCATGCAGGATGGCGTCTTCCTTTTCCTTCAGTTCGGCGGAAATAAAGCGTTCATTGTTGGTCAGGGTCTGCTTGCGCACATAGCCCCATTCATCTTTGACCTGGGCGGCTGCCGCCTTGGAGATTTCGATATAGTAGCCGAAGACCTTGTTGTATCCGATCTTCAGCGTCTTGATTCCGGTCCGTTCCCGTTCTTTCGCTTCCAGGGAAGCGATAAAGGTCTTGCCGCTGCGCTGGATCTGTCTGGCTTCGTCCAGTTCGGCATTGTATCCGTCCCGGAACATGCCGCCGTCACTGATCTGCAGAGGCGGATCATCGACAAAGGCATCCTTCAGTTTCTGATACAGATCCTGCAGGGGATCGACGCTGCGGTATGCCGCAAAGACATCATCATCCGCTGCCGCAAATATTGCCGGCACCTGTGCCAGGGTCTTTGAAAGTCTCTGACAGTCAACGGCATTGGCTGTATTCATGGCACAGCGGGCAATCAGTCTCTGCAGGTCATAAATCTCGCTCAGGGCATCCCGCAGCTTCCGCCGGTTCATGAAGTGCTTCATCAGCCACTGCACCTGATCCAGTCTCGTTTCGATCTGATCACGGTTCACCAGCGGCTTTTCAATGCGCCGCCGCAGTTCTCTCGAACCCATGGCTGAGCGGCATTCGTCCAGGAATGACCACAGGGTAATGGCCTTGCCGGTATCGTGCAGGGGTGCCGTCAGTTCCAGGTTGAGACGGGTTGCGTAATCCATGCGCAGTACGTCTTCTTCCCTTTCGACACTGGCCGGCTGCAGATGTGACAGCAGATGTTTCTGGGTCGCTTCCAAATAGTTCAGCATCCGCCCGTAGGCGGCCAGTTCATAATCCTTGAGCAGGCCTTCCGTCAGCGGCAGATATTCACTGCGGATGCGGGTGTCATCACAGTAGGAAATGACGACCTGATGCTCGCGCAGGCTTTTGATGATGCGGGCCCGGAAATCCTTCGGCAGAACCACTTCCCGGACATTTGTCCTGAGCAGTGTCTGCAGCAGGGCATTATCCTTGTGCTCGACATCCTCGACAAAGTTCTCACCGGTGCTGACTTCGGTAACAGCCAGGGAATAGCCGTAGCCGTAGTCCTGCACTGCCGCCAGATAGACCGATGACTTTTCATCACTGATTTCTTCCATGACCGTTCCCGGGGTAATCACCCTGATGACATCGCGCTCCACCAGTCCCTGGGCTTCCTTCGGATCCTGCAGCTGTTCGCAGATGGCGATCTTGTAGCCTCTCTGCACCAGTCTCTGCACGTAGGATGACACGGCATGATGCGGCACGCCGCACATCGGAATGCGGTCCTTGACCCCGGCATTCTTGCCGGTCAGAATCAGATCAAGTTCCCTGGATGCGATCTTTGCGTCTTCCATGAACATTTCATAGAAGTCGCCGACACGGTAAAAAAGAAGAACATCGGGATACTGTTCCTTGACTTTCAGATACTGCTGAATCATCGGTGAATATTTCTCTGTCATATCTGCCTTCCTGATAAGCCTATGTATTATAGCATATCCCCGCCTGCCCGTTATGCCCGAGCCCTGCCGGAAAAACAAAAAACATGGGAATTTGCCGCAGCAGGGGCAATTCTCATGTTTTCCCTGATATTTACACCTGCTGAAACAGTATCAGCGGCACCATCCGTTCTTCTTTCACAAATCCGGCATGATTGCCGGCATTGGCATGTGCCGGCATATAATCCAGTTCCAGATCACTGACAGCGACTGCCACATAATCACCGAGGAACTCACGCGTCCTTGCATGTGCTTCCCCCGGTCCGAACAGTGAAACTGCTTCATCACTGTCCAGAAGTACAAAATCGTCTCCGAATCTTTCCTCAAACAGCTTCCGGAACTGTTTCATTGATTCCTGCCTGACGGAGAAGACAACGGTTCTCGGCTCCAGTGCCGGCCGGTGTTCCAGCATTGCACAGAGATCCGCATCTCTGCTCAGATCATGACATCTGACATCGATCTGACTGTGATCGGCCGTGATCAGGACGGCGGTGCTCTCCGGCAGCTTTTTGCTGAAGGCTTCGATCTTCCGGTCATATTCCCGCAGCGTATCACGGATGATGTCTGCCTCCGTTCCGTATCTGTGCATCAGCGTATCCAGCAGGTCCCAGTAGACATACAGAAACCGGTTTTCCGGTGCCAGCCTGATTGTTTTCTCCAGCAGGTCATCAAAAGTATCACAGGGATTGTCATCTCCCCATCCCGGCCAGACACTGTCGGCCCGGATGCCTTTTCTCTGCAGGGCTTCGTGGATTCTCTCCGCCGGCAGTGCCCGGCGGCTGAATCCCGGTTCATATGTCCTGTGACTGTATTGTCCTTCATTGAGAAAGAGAATGATCTCGTCGTCCTTTTCCCGGAAATACTGGTTCCATCCCAGCCAGCCGGTTTCCTTCGGACTCAGTCCGCACATGAAGGCGGTCGTTGCGGCAGCGGTCGTCGGTGGAAAGACGGTGGACACTTCCCGGCTGAGGTGTCTTCTCAGAAAGCTGTCTTCCGGCAGATGCTTTTCAAGAATGCTTACGCCCATGGCATCGATCAGGATGGCAATCAGATGCTGCGGCCGGTATTTCTGCAGCCAGGCATCGATATCCGGATCACTTCCGTGTCCCCGGTCCATTCCGAAATACGCATGCAGGGAGCCGCTGACCTGCAGAAGACTGTGCTCATAATCCCATTTCATGATTTCAGTGTAGCACATCACTGCCTGCCGGCGGACCCGTCATATACAGCATCCCGGATGCGGCGGCGGACTTTTGCCAGCCGGCTTTCATATGTCTTGATGCTCATATTCATCTTCCCGGCCGCATCGGCATAGCGTTCCCTGTTGATCCAGCATTCAACGATCTGGGTTTCTTCCCTGCTCATTGTCCGGTAGACTTCCCGCAGCCGTTCCAGTGCGCTGACATATTCGGTGTAATAGACCGGATCACAGAACGGATCTGTCTGCGGAATCGAACCGTAGTAGGTTTCATCTTCGCTGATCATGCCGTCGAGGCGGAGAACCTGGGTGCCGTTGGCGGTAATGCGGCTGTAGATGCGCCGGCATTCCGCCCACATCCTGCGTTTGAGAATAACCGTCAGATACGTCAGAAACGAAGCCTTCTGATCGTTGCGGTAGGTTTCAGCAGCCTGAAACAGCGTGATCCTCCCTTCCTGGATCAGATCATCCAGATAATCACGCAGCGGCAGATATTTGCCTGTGCAGGTCAGGGCAATGGTCCGGATCAGGGGGCTGTACTGATGAAAAAGAGCCACCTGTGCACTTTCGTCAAAATGGCTCATATAAAGAAGTTCATATGGATTGTACTGCATGGTCATTCCTCCTCTTCAGAGGGGAAAACGCCTTTCCTGAATGGCATACATCAGAATGCCGGCAGATACCGAAGCGTTCAGGGACTGGATCCTTCCCCGCATCGGCAGGGAAACGACATAGTCACACTTGTCCCTGAGCAGGCGGGAGATACCCTTTCCTTCATTGCCGATGATCAGCACCGTATTGAAATCATAGCTGAGAGACCGGTAATCCTGTCCGTCCATATCGGTGCCGACTGCCCACCAGCCGGCTTTTTTCAGATCTTCCAGCGTCCGGCTCAGATTGGTAACGGCGGCGCATTTCACGGTATCGATGGCACCGGCACTGACCTTGGCAACCGTCGGTGTCAGACCGACCGCATGTGTCTTCTTGAAAATGACACCGGTCGCACCGGCCGCATCGGCAGTCCGCAGAATCGCTCCCAGATTATGCGGATCCTCCAGCTCATCCAGCATGATGATCAGTCCCTTTCCGTTTTCCTTTACGGAAGCTGTCAGTTCTTCGACACTGTATGTCCGGTACGGTTCCGTCTCTGCCGCAATTCCCTGATGGCGGTCAGTCCCGGTCATTCTGGTCAGTGTTTTTCTGTCACATCTGCGGATCTGAACACGTTTCTTCGCTGCCAGCTTTTCGATTTCCGGATCATTGACTGCCAGCCAGATCACGCGGGCCCTGTCGGTATCCGTCAGTATCTGTCTGATAACGTTTTTCCCGTATACGTATTGTGCCATGTTACTCTCCCTGCAGACTCCTGACTTTCTGCCAGATTTCTCTGATTCTCTTCTCATTGTTTTCCAGGTACAGTGCCCCCAGAACGGCTTCAAAGCCTGTGGACATCCGGTAGGTTCCCACATCGGTATTGTGGGGAACCGTTCCGGCATTGCCGTTGCGGCCGCGCCGGTATGTCTCTTCCTCTTCTTCGCTGAAGAAGCCTTCATCATGAAGTTTCTGATAGAAGGAAGCCTGGGCTCTGGCACTGACATACGAGATCGACAGCTTCTGGAGCTGGTTTCCTCTGTTTTTGCCTTCCTCGACAAGATATGCCCGTACAGCCAGCGACCATACGGCATCTCCCAGAAAGGCAAGGGTACGGCCGGAACAGTCGTTCGGCTTCATTACAGCAGGCCTTTCTCTGCCAGTCTGCCGCGCCAGATATCCGCTTCCGCAAAGTTCTTTTCGGCCTTGGCCGCATTCCACTTTGCGAACATCTCACGGTCTTCTTCCGTAATCTCCGGTTTTTCCACAACAATGCCGAGAATTCCCAGCATCTTTTCCACGGCGTTGCGGAAGCTGCCGGTTACGGCATAGTCAATTTCCCGCTGGCGCAGGCTCTGATTCAGTTTCTTGACTGTTTCAAAGATCACCGCATAGGCATTCGGTGTGTTCATGTCATCATCCATGGCATCCAGGAATGCGCGGTATTCCGCTTCGTCATATGCCGTCCCCATATCGGCACCGGCAAGGGCTGCCTTGATATCTGCCTGGCGCAGCGGCTTGAGAACCTTGTCCAGTTCCTTGCGGGCGGTTTCAATGGTTTCCTCCGAGAAGTTCAGTTCCTTGCGGTAATGCACGGAAGATACCAGCCATCTTGTCAGATTGGTTCCCAGGCGCAGTACGACATCCTTTGCCCACATCGTATTGCCCAGGGACTTGGACATCTTTTCGCCGTCGATATTGACCATGGCATTGTGGATCCAGAAGTTGGCCAGGGAATTGCCGTTCATGGCTTCCTGCTGGGCTGCTTCATTCTCATGATGCGGGAATTTCAGATCCATGCCGCCGCCGTGAATGTCGATCAGCGGTCCCATGTTGTCATTGATCATGACCACGCATTCGGTATGCCAGCCCGGTCTTCCCGGACCCCACGGAGAATCCCACTTGATGCCCATGTCGGTCTTCTTCCAGAGGGCAAAGTCATACGGATTCTTCTTCTGGTCATTGGTTTCGATACGGGCGCCAGCCTCCAGATGTTCCAGTCTCTGATGACTGATCTGACCGTAATCCGGAACGCTGTCAACGCTGAAATAGACATCTCCGTCGACTTCATAGGCATTGCCCTTCTTTACCAGACCGTCGATAAAGGCGATGATCTGATCCATTGTCTCGGTTACCCTTGGCGTAATGTCCGGAAGTTCCGTATTCAGCAGCGAACGCACTTCCTGATAGGCATCGATATACCTCTGGGCAATGACTGCTTCGGTCGTATTCTCTTCGGCAGCCTTTTTGATGATTTTGTCATCGACATCGGTAAAGTTGGATACATACTTCACCGTATAGCCCTCAGCTTCAAACAGACGCTTGAGCACATCGAAGACGATCATCGGTCTGGCATTGCCGATATGTGCATAGTTATAGACTGTCGGGCCGCAGACATACATGTCCACATGGCCTTCATGAATCGGTTTGAATTCTTCCACCTGCAGTGATTTTGAATTGTAAAGTCTGATCATTTTATTTTCCTCTCCAAAAGAAAAGCGCCTTCAAAAAGACGCCTTGCGCGCGGTTCCACTTTTCTTGGTTCTCAAATGTTTAACGCACATGCACGTCTCTTCCTACATTGTCGGAAAAGCCCTCGGGAGCGCATTCCCTGTTTCCTGCCGGAATGTTGCACCGTGCCATTCCTCTCTGCGGACATTTCACAGGATCTTTTCTCCGTCACCGGTTTACGCAACTATATTAACATAATTTTTCCTGTCAAAAGCCCGTAAAGCATGATGTTGCTGGTAATTTTTCCGCAAACAGGAATATAATGTTATTAATTATACGGAGGTGAAATATAATGTCCGAAAACAAAGACCTGCTGGAAAAGACTGAAGAAGTCGTAGAAAAAGCTGAAGCCAAGACTGAAGAAGCTGCCGAAAACGTTGAAGAAGCTAAAGAACACGTATCTGATACTCTTGACAGCCTCAAGAACCAGGCTGAAGAAGCTTTCGACAAAGTCAAGGAAGCCAGCGACAACATCGTACATTCCGTCAAGGAAAACGAAACCGTCAAGGAAGTACTCGGCGAAGACGGAAAGCTCGGTTCCGATGATCTCTCCCGTCTCGGTGAAACCGCCAAGGAAACAGCCAGCAAGACTGTTGAATCCGTCAAGAATACATTCCTCGGAGAAGACGGAAAATTCGACAAGGATGACTTCGACCGTCTGACAGCTTCCGCCAAGGAAACAGCAGGCAAGGCAGTAGAGTCCTTCAAAAACTCCGCCGCCGGCAAGGCAGTTCTCGGCGAAGACGGAAAATTCGACAAGGAAGACTTTGACCGCATCGCTGCTTCCGCAAAAGACGCAGCTGACAACGTAGTCAACACGGTCAAGAACCTCTTCAACAAAAACAACGACTGATCATGAAGCGGCACGTCAGTGCCGTTTCTTTTTATTTTGCCGGATGATAGAATGAAGCCATGACAATCGAAAATATCCTGCTGGTCCTGATGCTGATCAGCGGCGGCACATTTATCGTATCCATGCTCAAGGACAGCAGACGATTCCGCAACGCGGTTTATCTGCTGTTGTTTCTGCTTCTGCTTGCGACCTATATCCTTGTCTATTTCGGCCCCACCAAATACGGATCCCTGGTAGCGGTCATCTTTGCCCTGCTTGTCATCTTCACGGTGCTGATCGTGCCGCTGCTGCTGATCTTCAACGGCTTTGTCATGATGCGGAGGGAAGGAACAAGCCTTGCCAATCTGCTGTCACTGCTGTTCGGCATATTCATCCTGGTCGGTGAGTTCTTTGTTATCCGCGGCTTCTATCATCTCGACATGATTGAACAGCGGCAGTTTCCGCTGCAGGCATTCTATCTGATGACGGGATTTGCCGTCTTCTATGTATCAATGATCTTTCTGTCATTTCTGTTCTATACATGGATCATCAAGCTGATCCCGCGCCGGGCCAATTACAATTATGTCATTGTCCTCGGAGCCGGCCTGATCAACGGCGAAAGGGTATCCAAACTGCTTTCCGACCGTCTCGACAAGGCCATCAAGGTCTATGAGAAATCAAAGCCCGACTGCAAGATCATCTGTTCCGGCGGCAAGGGCAGCGATGAAAAGATTTCCGAGGCAAGAGCCATGAAGAGCTATCTTGTCGACAAGGGAATTGACCGCAATGACATCCTGATGGAAGACCGTTCCACCGATACAATGGAAAACCTTGCCTTCAGCAAGAAGCTGATCGAAGAAAGGGAAGGAGATCATTACACTGCCGTTGTCACCTCCGGCTACCATGTGCTCAGAGCCATGATCTACTGCCGCCGCGTCGGTCTGCAGGCAGACGGCATCGGTGCCCATACCGCCTTCTATTACTGGCCGAGCGCCATGATCCGCGAATATGCCGCTCTGGTCAGATACTACATATTCCCCTATCTTCTCGGCCTGCTGGTGCAGGAATTCATCCTGTTTGTCTACCTAAGGGCAGTCATATCGTAAAAAAGCGATGTCATATGCATCGCTTTTCTTCTGTCAGATCATCAATGACCCGGATGAATGTCCCTGCATCTGCCAGATACCGGATCATCCGTTCCCGGCTGCCGCAGCATATCCGGTATTCCGGCAGTGTATGAACAGCACAGGCACACGCCTGTTTTTCATCTGCCCGGTAAGCTTCTTCCGCCGATCCGTCCTTCAGATGCTGCAGAAGAAGGCTGCGGTCAATGCCCGCTTTCTCTGCCGGCTTCAGCAGTTCATTGCCTTTTGTTGTCTGTACTGATTCCAGTACGGTCGCCCTTCGCAGACAGAGCAGATAATCATATGCTTTGTCCGGATCACTCAGCCGGGCTGCTACATATGCCAACCGTGGAATACTCTCTTGCCGAAAAAGGAAAGACCCTGATTCCCGCCCTCGAATCCATCTGCCAGTGGGCAGCTTCACAGATGCATTCATAAGAAAAAGGCTGACAATCAGCCTTTTTCATGCGTTATCCAGTCTTACCATCTGGTAGCCGATGCCGATGTGGGTCTGGATCAGATCCTCACCGCTGTCGGTTCTCAGTTTCTTGCGGAGCGATGCCATATAGACACGCAGCGATACAATATCCGATTCCATGCCGTTGCCCCAGATCCGGTCAATGAGATAGGAATGGGTCAGCACCTTGCCGACATTGCGGGCCAGCACACACAGCAGCTTGTATTCCATGGCAGTCAGGTG
>CAMNGB010000010.1 GCA_946537835.1 uncultured Erysipelotrichaceae bacterium | reverse complement strand
AGACACCGAGCAGAAGTGCCAGCCCGATTCTTCCGACGATGCCGTCCAGCAGTGCGACTGTCAGATTCAGGCGGGAATTGCCGGAGCCGTTGATCAGCGAGAAGGCAGCCGGTCTTACGGTCGAACCGGTGTACTGGATCAGGGCCGCCGGGATATATTGGAGCGACAGCGCCAGAACATCGGGATCATCCGAGAAGAGTCCGAACAGCCACTGCGGCCTGAATACGGTGATCAGAGCCATGATGACGGCCGGTCCGAGGACGACGAAGAAGGCGGTGTAGACAACCTTCGGAACCCTGTCAACCTTGCCGGCACCGAGAGCCTGGGCAATCATTGCGCCGCCGGCGCTGGAGACTGCCTGGGAGACAAGATTCAGAATGCTTTCGATTTTTCTGGCAACGCCGGTAACGGCGGTTGCGGCTACACCGTAGGTATTGACATAGGAATTGACAAACAGCATCGAGAAGGTAATGGCAGCCGACTGGATGACCATCGGAATTCCCAGGGAAAGCAGGGGATGTATGACATTTTCACTGATGCGGAAATGTTCGGGCTTAAAGTCGAAATTGAACTGTTCGCGGTTGCGGTAGAGCAGGCTCAGGGCAAACAGGAAGCTGACAGCCTGGCCGATGACGGTTCCGAGCGCTGCTCCGAACGGTCCGAGTTTCATGCCGGCAACGAATACAAGGTCAAGAATGACATTGATGACGGAAGCGATTGCAATGAAGATAAAGGGATGCTTGGAATCTCCCATGCCGCGCAGGATCGCCGATACCAGGTTATAGCCGTAAATGAAGATCAGACCGAAGATGCAGGTCACGATATAGTCGCGGGTCATGTTCCAGGAATCCTGTGGCGTATTCAGCCAGCGCATCATGCCGGGATAGGCAAACAGGCAGATCACTGTCATCAGAACCGCGGCCGATCCGAGCAGGGTAAACAGGGTTCCTACCATCTCGCCGACACGGTCGCGTCTTCCTTCTCCGACATAGCGGGAAATCATGATCTGGCCGGCATTGGAAAAGCCCATGGCAATGAATGTCAGCAGCATCAGCAGGTCGCCGCCGATCGATACCGCTGCCAGTCCGCTGGAGCCGACAAAGCGGCCGACAACCATCATATCCACCATGTTATAGAATGTCTGCAGCAGGCCGGAAAAGAACAGCGGCATGGCAAACTGCAGCATTGTCCGCGGCACACTGCCGGATGTCAGGTCGCGGATCAGTTGTTTTTTCTCACTCATATTTCACCATCCGGAATATATGCTAACACAAACTGCAGTATGAAAAAAGCACAGCGCATGCTGTGCTCAGATCCAGTCTGTATACCAGAAATATGCGGTTTTTGAAGCCAGTTTCACCGGCTGTTCAAAATGAATCTTTTTCTTCTGAAAGAGATCGATGCCGTCGCCGACTTCGGCATTGAAGTATGCGTCGCAGTCACTGTCATCGATATTCAGAGCGAATGTCAGCTGGCCTTTTTCGTTGCGGCGGCGGAAGACGATCTGCTTGTTCTGCAGCCATACCTGATGGTAGTCGCCGTCGGTGAATACGGAATAGCTTCTGCGCATTTCACAAAGACGGGCAATATAGCCGGTCAGTTCATTCCATTCCGGTTTTGTGAATTCCGGACGAAGCTGATGATCGCTGAATTTGGTGCGGGCGCCTTTGACGCCCCATTCGCTGCCGTAGTAGATGCAGGGGATGCCGGGCATCGCAAACATCAGGGCATAGGTCAGCGGCAGATCCTTCGGATCTTCGAGGACGCTGGCAAGACGGTCGACATCGTGGTTGTCGGCAAAGGACAGCAGATGCCTGCCGCGGTAGAGCGTCCAGGGATCATTGCCGAACTGGCGGTTCAGGGAATATCCGATCTCAAAGAGGTTCTTCGTATTCATCGAAGAGAAGAGACCCTTGCGGCATTCATAGTTGGTAACGCTGTCCAGCAGGCCGTCCTGCAGAAGCACATTGTAGTCACCGCCGATCATCTCTCCGATAAACAGGAATTCCGGATCATAGGAACGGATATGGGCACACAGTTCGCGCATGAAATTGCGGTCTACCATATAGGCAACGTCAAGACGCAGGCCGTCGATGCCGAATTCGGCGATCCACTGATCGGCGCGTTCGATCAGGAAGCGGCGCACTGTCTCGTTGTTCATGTTCAGCTTGACCAGTTCATTATGGCCTTCCCAGCCTTCATACCAGAAACCGTCCTGATGATTGTGATCATCAAAGTTGATATGAAACCAGTCCTTGTACGGGGAATCCCATTTGTGTTCGATGACATCCTGAAAGTATCCGAAACCGCGTCCGACATGATTGAAGACACCGTCCAGAATGACCTTGATGCCGGCGTCGTGCAGGGCATCGCAGACTCTGGCAAAGTCTTCATTGGTTCCCAGACGGCAGTCGATGCGGCTGAAGTCACGGGTATCATAGCCGTGACGGTCGCTTTCAAAGACAGGATTGAAAAGAACGGCAGTAATGCCCAGTTTCTGAAGATGCGGGATCCAGTCGATGACTCTGAGGATCCGGCTGACGGTGATGCCGTCATTGTGCTTCGGTGCACCGCAGAAGCCGAGCGGATAGATCTGATAAAGGATCTGATTATAATTCATCGAAGTGTACCATTCCTTTCCTGAAGCAGGCTATCATTTCCGATGTCAGAGAGGCATCATCCAGACTGTCGATTTCTTCATCCCTGTCTGCCCAGCGGGCAGCTTTCAGTTCGGTTTCGTCCATGGTGATGGCATCGCTGCCTCTGACCCGGCAGAAGAAGCCGAAGAGAAGCGTGGATGAGAAGGACCACGGCTGACATTTGTAATAATGCAGGTGCTCGACATCCAGTCCGGCTTCTTCCCTGACTTCCCGGATGACGGTCTCCTCAATCGTTTCGCCGATTTCGGCAAAGCCGGAGATCAGCGCATAATTTTTATAGGTGCTGTGGGCAAACTTGGTGACCAGGATCTGGTCTTTGTCATTGATGACGGCAACGATCACGGCCGGGGAAATTTTCGGATAGACAATGTTGCCGCAGCGTTCACAGCGCATTGCCCGTTCCTTTTTGTCACGGATCATCGGATAGGAGCAGCGTCCGCAGTACTGATTGTCATTCATCCACTGATAGATCTGCCAGGCTGTGACCGCCGCAAAGCCGAGATGGCGGGGCTGAAAGCTGCGCATCTGACGGATATTGAGAGATACATGGGCAGCCTCCGGTTCCTCAATCAGAAAGAAGCCGGTGCTGTTGATCTCAAAGAGATATGTATAGGAACTGTAGGCCGCAAGATCTTCGTACCGGAAAAACGTTTCATCCGGCCGGACGATGATCTGATTGCCGGCAAAGGCAAAGAGATAATCACCCTGACGGGGTGAACGCGGCAGATATTCATTGTGCAGTTTAAACGGATATATGTCCTGTATCATAAATAAAATGCCCCTTCGGGCTCCCAACAAAATCATTATATCTCAAATAAAATGCAAAAAACAGACTGTCTTTGAATACCGGAATTGATATATTAAAAGTGAACAAGGAAGTACCTGATCCAAAGGAGGTACATCACATGAAAGAGGTATTGCTCAATTACAGGTAAAAGTCTTCTGAATAAGAAGACAAAAAAGAAATTGAGAAGAACAGAAAATCAATGCTGAAAAGGAGGTATTGATTATGAAGGAGATTCTGCTCGAAATTCAGTAGCCGTCCACTTGGATAAATGCAGAAATGTCCAGGGGGACGCAGATAAATGTTAAACAAAAAGAAAGTGAAAGTCTGCATGAGGGCAGACCAATGGCAAATTTTGGTTAACAATTGAATACTGAAATCATGCAGCGAAAGCTGTAAGCATAGAAATCATTATTTCATGGCGATGGTGAAAGCATCGCACATCCCGTAAAAAGAAATAAAATTTCACCGGAAACAACGATTCGGATATTTAGATAACAAAAGATCCCTGTAAAGAAAGGGATCTTTTTTTAACGGAATCTGGATGCCGCAAAGGTGGCGGCCAGGGAACAGGCCAGCGGCAGGATCAGCGGTATCCGCACCGGCAGGAATGCCGGCAGAAGGAAGCCGAACAGGGAAACTGCCAGAGCGTGATAGATGATCACGGCAATCTGGGCATACTGGATCCTGCTGTTCAGATCACGGGACAGGGTGACGGCATTCAGGAAATCACCCAGTCTTTTTCTGGTCAGCTGCAGGCCGGCGTGTTCATAGGATGTATTTGCGCCGGTGCCGATGACGGCTGTGACATCGGCCGGCATGGAACTGATATGATCGGGATTGCCGGAAAGGAAGGCAGTCACGGCATTGCTGTCGGAGAGATTCTGCAGCAGCCGTTCGGTTTCATAGCGGGCCGGCTGATGCATGACATTCTCGGGATTCAGTTTTTCCTGCAGCAGGGCAGATTCATCGGCGGTTCCGTCGGTCAGCAGGGTCACTGCGATATTCATTTCCTGCAGATCCCTGAGAGCATCGGCAGCACCGGGGATCAGCGGCCGGATGGCAGCGATGAGACCGATGATGCGGCTGTCTTCGGTAAACAGCAGTACCCGTTTTCCTTCCTGACGCAGACGGCTGATCTCTGAATCCCAGGCGGATGTATCAATGCCGCGGCCGATGATATCCTCCAGGAAACCGGCCCGGTAGCGGCTCATGGTCTTGATGGCCTGGCGGCCCTTGGAACTCAGGCGGGAGAATTCCTGCCGGTCAATGCCGGAGATCTTGCGGGTTCTGAGGTATCTGGTAATGGCTCTGGCAAACGGCATGTCCGACCTGCTTTCCAGGGCATAGGCAATATATTCGAGTTCACCGGCACTCATTTCTTCGGAAGGAATGAAATCGGTGACGGTCAGTTCGTTGTCAGTGACCGTGTTGTCCTGTTCCATGACCAGCTGATCGGTGCGGCCGACCATTTCCAGGGCATCGACGGAACGGAAGAGTATATGTTCACTGGCTGCTCTGCGGGCGGTATTCATGACGGCATTTGCCGAAATCATGGCCAGAGCCGGCAGGGCACTGCAGGCCAGCACTGCCAGGGAACCTGACAGGGCAGAAGCGGTATCCCCGGCGGAATAATACAGGCCGATGCCGGACAGAAAGGCAGCGAGAACGACATAGAAGAACAGATTCTTTGTGAAATTCCGGAACGGTGAACGGAAGGAACTGTCGGATGCTGTCTTTTCCGCCAGTTCCGCCAGCTTCATCATGGCTGTTGTGTTGCCGACCTTTTCGGTCTTCAGATCGATCGATCCTTTCAGACATCTGGAATTCGCATAGACATAGGAGCCTTTGCTTTTTTCGACCGGCTTGTCCCATCCGGTCAGTCCCGATTCGTCCATGACGGCAAATCCCTTGACGACTCTGCCGTCGGCAGGAACTGTTTCGCCGGGACGGATGACAATGATCTGATCGATCTTCAGTTCACTGGTGGCTTCCAGTTTTTCATGATGATTTTCATATACCGATGCCGTTGCCGGCAGGGAAGCACTGATGGAACTGCGCGATTTCATGAGGATCTGACGGCGGCGGTGCATCCATCGCCTGATCAGCTGTGCCGCAAGCATGGTGCAGGCCGTATCGGCGAAGAACAGCGAGGCATCGGGATCCTTCTGGGCCATCAGAAAGATGCCGGAAACAAATGCCAGGACTGCCAGCAGCACCAGCATGGTCTCACCGGCATACCTGCCGCTTCTGATTTCCTGCCGGACATCGGGAAGGATGTTCTTCAGGGAACCGAAGGACAGCAGCGCTGCCAGAAGTGCCGGCAGACAACCGGCCGGCATATATGCCAGAATCAGGGAAACAGCTGCGAGAACTGCCGGCAGGATCAGACTGCGGCTGAAAACCGGCATGATTTCCTCTGTTTCTTTCCGGGGCTGCGGACTTTCTTTCAGATAGGCCTGGTAGCCTGCTTCACGGACTGCCTGTATGATACGGTTCGGTGTGATCAGGTCTTCGTCGAATTCCACCCGCATGGTATGGCTTGCGATACTGACGTCTGCCTTTCTGACTCCCTGCAGGGAACTGACACGTCTGGCAATGGAGTCGGCACTGACCTGAATCGACAGATCCGAAACCGAAAATGTCTTTTCAATAACTGTCATAATACCTCATTAATTCTAATGAAAAACGGCTTTGAGTCAATGCGGATGAAAACGGCAATGTTTGTCTTTTTGGAACATCCGCAGGGAAGTATGAAGGAAAAAAGGGTATGATAGTAGTCAGATATAAGAGAGGTATGCCATGACAGCAGCAGAAAGAATCAGTGCATTGAGAAAATATATGGAAGAGGAAGGAATCGACGTCTATTACATTCCGAATGAGGACGATCATCTTTCCGAAGAATACACAGCAGATTACTTCAAATGCAAATCCTATATCTCCGGTTTCTCCGGGGAAGCCGGATGCACCGTCGTCACCCGTGACTTTGCCGGTCTCTGGACAGACGGAAGATATTTCACCCAGGCTGAGAAGGAACTGGAAGGCAGCGGGGTGGAACTGATGCGGATGGGACAGGAAGGTGTCCCCGACGCAGTATCATTTCTGATCGATCATACGCCAGAGAACGGAACCCTCGGCTTTGACGGCAGAGTTGTTCCGGCTTCTGTTTCCCTGCGCCTTTCCGAAGTGCTGAAGCGCAAGGGCGCAAAGCTTTCCGTCCATCATGATCTGGCGGGAAAGGTCTGGGGCAGTGACAGACCGGAAATGCCGAAGGAAAAGATCTGGACACTGGCTGTGAAATACACCGGCGAGAGTGCAAAGGAAAGAATTGCCCGCGTCCGTGCCGCCATGAAGGAGAGGGGTGCCGACATGCTGGTGCTGACAGCCCTGGAAGATCCCTGCTGGCTGCTGAACGTGCGCGGCAATGATATTGCCTGCACACCTGTTGCCTATGCCTTTGCGGCGGTAACACAGCGCAGCGTTTCCTATTATATTGATCCGGACAAGCTGACAAAGAAGACCGAAACCTATCTGAAGAACAACGGTGTTTCTGTCAAAAAGTATGAGGCGCTTGCCAAAGACCTGGCCGCCCTGCACGGCAGGACCGTCTGGGCTTCGCTGCGGCATCTGAATACCGAACTGTATTCCGCCCTTGACCAGGACAACCGCATCATCAACGAAGCATCACCGGTGCAGATGTTCCGGGCCGTCAAGAATGAGACGGAAATCAGAAACATCCGCAATGCCCATGTCAAGGACGGCGTGGCCATGGTCCGCTTCATCAAGTGGGTCAAGGAAACCGTCGGCGAAAAGAAAATGACGGAAGTCAGTGCCCAGGATCACCTGTATGCCCTGAGAGCGGAGCAGAAGGATTATATTGAACCGTCCTTTACGACCATTTCCGCCTATCAGGCCAACGGTGCGATGATGCATTATTCCGCCACACCTGAAAATCATGCCAGGGTTTCTCCGCGCGGCTTCCTGCTGGTAGACTCGGGCGGCACCTACAAGGACGGAACAACGGACATTACCCGCACCATTTCCCTCGGACGTCTGACGAAAGAGGAAAAGATGCTGTATACAAAGGTTCTGCAGGGCCATCTCGATCTCGGCCATGCCCGCTTCCTTTACGGAACAGCCGGCAATAACCTGGATATTCTTGCCCGCCGGCCTCTGTGGAATATCAATATCGATTATCAGTGCGGCACCGGCCACGGTGTCGGCCATGTGCTGAGCGTCCATGAAGGTCCGCACGGCATCCGCTGGGGCATGGGAACACCGGCCAGACCGGCTGTGCGCCTGGAACCGGGCATGATCGTTACCAATGAGCCGGGTGTCTATCTGCCGCATCAGCTCGGCATCCGCATTGAAAACGAACTGCTTGTTGCGAAGGGTGAAAAGAATTTCTACGGACAGTTCCTGTATTTCGAAGATGTGACATACTGTCCGTATGATCTGGAGGCTGTTGATCTGAAGTATCTCAGCGATGAGGAGATCGGCTGGCTGAATGACTATCATCAGAATGTTTACCGTACCCTTGCCCCGCATCTGAACAGGGAAGAACAGAAATGGCTGCGCAATGCGACCAGGAAAGTAAAGAGATGAAACTTGTATCGTGGAATGTCAACGGCCTCAGGGCCTGCATGAAAAAAGGATTTGCGGATTTCTTCCGGGCGGCAGATGCCGATATCTTTGCGGTTCAGGAAACCAAGATGCAGCCGGAACAGCTGGAAGATGCGATGCGTTTTGAAGGCTATCATATGTATATGAACAGTGCCGAGCGCAAAGGCTATTCCGGTACGCTGGTCTATACCCGCACCGAGCCGCTTTCGGTGCAGTATGAAATCGAAGGCGATGTTACAAAGGAAGGACGTGTCATTACGCTGGAATATCCGGATTTCTGGTTTGTCTGTGCCTATGTGCCCAATTCCAAGGACGGACTGGCCAGGCTTCCCTACCGGATGGAGTGGGAAGAACTGCTGAAGGCACATCTGAAGAAACTGGATGCCGTCAAGCCGGTCATCTATACCGGTGACCTGAATGTTGCCCATGAGGAAATCGACATCAAAAATCCTGAGTCCAATCATAAGAACGCCGGGTTCTCCGATGAGGAGAGGGAAAAGATGACGGAACTGCTGGCCGCAGGCTTCAGCGATACCTTCCGAACGCTGTATCCGGAAGAAGTCAGATATTCGTGGTGGAGCTACCGCTTTAAGGCACGGGAGAGAAACACCGGATGGCGCATTGACTACTTCCTGGTATCAGACCGGATCATGGAAAAAGTCAGTGATGCAGACATCCATACCGATGTCATGGGATCGGATCATTGTCCGGTTTCACTTGTTATATCTTTTTGACGGGTTTCCTGTATAATAATGAATGTTTTCAGGAGGAAGAATCACTATGGATGTCAGATCTGTGGTTAACGGATATCGCGATGAACTGCTTTCCCGGCTGGGAAAGCTTGTGGCAATCAACAGCGTTATGGGTACACCGACGGCAGATGCGCCGTTCGGGGAAGCCCCGAAGGAAGCACTGCAGTGTGCCCTGGATATGATGGCAAAGGACGGCTTCAGAACAGTCGATGTCGATCATTATGCCGGCTATGCCGAAATGGGTGAAGGCGAGGAAGTGATCGGAATCGTCGGACACCTTGATGTTGTGCCGGCAAGGAAGGAAGACGGCTGGGATACCGATCCGTTTGTCATGACCGAGAAGGACGGTGTGCTGTACGGCCGCGGTGTCAGTGATGACAAGGGTGCCGTTGTGGCAAGCATGATTGCCATGAAGGCTCTGCGTGACCTGAAGGTTCCGATGACAAAGAGAGTGCGCCTGATCATGGGCACCAATGAAGAAAACGGATCGAAGTGCCTTGAACATTATGTTGAAAAGGAAGGATCCTGCGACTGGGGCTTTACACCGGACGGTGAATTCCCGGGTGTGCACGGCGAAAAGGGAATGGTTGGGGCGGTATACCGCTCAAAGCTGACGGGTATCCGGGCCATTGAAGGCGGCACAGCCAGAAATGTTGTCTGCCCGAAGTGCACGGTGACAGTGGACAAGGCCAGTTTCTCACGCAAGAAGCTGGAAGATTATTTCAACAACAACAATCTCGAGTTTACGATCAGTGAAACGGAGAAGGGAATTGAAATCACGGTCATCGGTGTGGCGGCACATGCCAGCACGCCGGAACTGGGCGTCAATGCGATTTCCTGGCTGTTCACCGGCCTGAAGGAAGCAGGATATCAGGATCCGTTTGTGAATTTCTATTGTTCCCATATCGGTCTGAATACCGACGGCGAAGGACTCGGCTGCAAATGCGAGGATGAATTCGGTGCCCTGACACTGAATGCCGGTGTCATCGGCATGAAGGACGGAGTGATCGAAGGATCGATCGACATCCGTTTCCCGGTAACACAGAATTCCCGCAGGGTCGTTTCGATGATGAAGGAACGGCTGGAAGATGAAGGCGGTGCCGTGGAAATCATCAATACTGTCGAGCCGCTGTTCTTCTCTCCGGATTCCCCGCTGGTCACATCGCTGCTCAGTGCCTATCAGGAAGTCACCGGTGATTACGAGACAATGCCGATGACGATCGGCGGCGGCACCTATGCCAAGGAAATCGAGAATACGATTGCCTTCGGATGTGCCTTCCCCGGCAAGGACTACCGCATTCACAATGCCAATGAATGGGTAACGGTCGATGAACTGCTGCTGCAGGCTGAGATCTATGTCAATGCCGTGATCAAGCTGATGAATGTCTGATCGGAATCCTGCTCATTACGGGCAGGATTTTTTATGCCGGCGCATGAATGCACGGGAAAGATGGTATAATGAGAACGTTATGAAAAAAGCCGCAATTCTTTATGATTTTGACAAGACGCTGTGCACCAAGGATATGCAGGAATACAGTCTGATTCCGGCTCTGGGATATGACAATCCCGGCGAATTCTGGAATGAAGTGACAGAACTGAGCATCCGCAATCATATGGACAGCATCAGCGCCTATCTGTATATGCTGCAGCACAAATTTGCCGAACAGAACAATCCGATCCGCAAGGATATGTTTTTCAGCCTCGGCAAGGATATCGTGCTGTATCCGGGTGTTGAGACCTGGTTCCGGCGCATCAATGACTACGGCCGCAAAGCCGGCTTTCTCATTGAACACTATATTATTTCCTCGGGAATGAAGGAGATCATCGAAGCGACTCCGATTGCCGATGAATTCACCAGGATCTATGCCTGCCGGTATTACTATGAAAACGGTGTTGCTGCCTGGCCGGCACAGGTCATCAACTATACGACCAAGACACAGTATGTCTTCCGCATCAACAAGCAGGTGCTGGATGAGAACGACGATGAGGATCTCAACGGCTATATCGCACCCAAGGACCGTCCGGTTCCGTTTTCAAGGATGGTCTATATTGCCGACGGTGTGACGGACATTCCGTGCATGCGTCTGGTGAAGGAATACGGCGGAAAGTCAATTGCGGTCTACAACAAAGATTCTGCCAAGGCCAGGAATACTGCGAAAAAGCTGATCGATGACGGCCGTGCAAATTACATGACAGAGGCAGATTACAGCAAAGGCAGCGATATGGAACAGCTGATGATGAAGATCATCGATCATATGAAGGCAGATGACCGGCTGGAAGAGCTGGAGGGGAAATACAGATGACGACAGCGAAGAAAAAAAAGAAACTGAAAAATCCGCTGGTGATCATCCTCGCTGTCATGCTTGCGTTTGTGGCAGTCGGATCGGCATTTTCGGGATGTCTGAATCTGACATCCGACAGGATCATTATTGCTGTTGATGCCGCATACGGCGGCGAACAGACCGGCTACACCGGTTTCATCAATGAATCCGAGTATGCTGAGGGTGTTGTCAATGCCCTCTGTGCCAGAATCCAGGAAGACAGCCGTTTCATCATTCTCAGAACCCATGATGCAGGAACCTCGCGTTCGATTCTGAATATTGTGAAGGATGTCAACGAGAGAGGGGCCGATATGGTGCTGAGCATTCATGCCGGCTATGATCCCGATCCTGCCAGGACCGGCATGCATATCTATGTTGAAAAGCCGTCTTCCGCCGAGCATGAGCGCAGCCTTGCTTTTGCGCAGTCCATCCAGAAGACGTTTGCGGATACGGTGCAGGCGGAAATCGGCTGTATGTATTATGAGCCGACCGGCGAAGACAAATATCAGCTGAAGGTCGTTCCGGCTGATGATGAAACCGACTACGGACTCGAGACATGGACGATCATGGAAAAAACCCTTCTGCCGGCTGTTGTCACGGAACAGATCTATGTCAGCAATGAGGCAGATGTTTCAGCATGGGCAAATGAGGAAGCCTATGAAAAGTCAGCTGAGATGTATTATCAGGCTTTATGCGATTACTACGGTCTGAAGCCGCTGCCGAAGGCGGAGAAAAAACAGTAAAAAGGGATCATTCCCTTTTTTGCATACAGGAGAAACAGAATGGACAATACGTATTTCAGAACTGCGCCGCTTGCGGGCGGCGTAACGATGATCACGGATCTGAGCGGTGTCTTTTTCTATCTGGTCGAAGGAAAGGAAAAGGCAGCTCTGATCGACACCGGCACCGGTGTCGGCAATCTGCGTGAATTTGTCAGGACACTGACCGACAAGCCGCTGACGGTGCTGATCACCCATGTACATCCCGACCATTCCGGAAACATCTATACCTTTGAAGATGAGCAGGTATATATTCCGGAGAGGGACCTGCCGTTTCTGGAAACGGAAACGGTCAGCTATGAATCGAGGAAAGGGTATCTGCTGGCGATGAATCATATGTCTCTGCCGTGCCCGGATGAGGCAATTGTCCGCTGCCGGCCAATGAATACCTGTACAGTCCGGGACGGGGATGTCTTTGATCTCGGCGGCAGAAGCCTGGAAGCCGTGGCCATGCCCGGTCATACCCTCGGCTCAACGGCATATCTGGACCGTACGAACAGAATCATCTTCATGGGAGATGCGGCCAACCAGAATACGCTGCTGTGCTGTGAGACATCGGATACGCTGGAGAATTATTATCATGCGCTTCTGCGCCTGAAAGGCATGGAAGATGCCTATGATACATTCATTATCTGCCACGGTGCACCGGTTGCCGCAAAGCGGACGGTGGATGATCTGATCGCCCTGTGTGAAGAGGTCATGCGGGAAACGGAAAAGGGCAGTGTCATCGGAAAGGTCGCGGACGGTCTGAATCCCTACGGGGACGGACGCAGAGTGCGGGATATCGATGAGCGCTATAACCGTCTGGACGGAGGCACGGGCAATCTTGTCTACCGTCCGGCAACAGTATTCAACAAGGAGAAGAAAAATGACTGAAAACATGAAATGGATCAGGGAACCGAAGGAATATACGGTGAACCCCGGAAGAATCGAAATCGTTACCGAGCCGCATACCGATCTGTGGCAGCGCACCTATTATCATTTCCGCAATGATTCGGCACCGGCTCTGCAGTGCGAAACAGATGAAAAGTATTTTTCCTTTACGGTAAAGACAGATTTCAGCGACAGTCATCACCGCTTTGATCAGTGCGGCATCGTCATGTATCTGGATTCGGAAAACTGGCTGAAGGCTTCGGTAGAATATGAAAATGAATCCTTCCAGCATCTCGGCTCGGTCGTTACCAATCACGGCTGGTCCGACTGGGCGACAACCGCCATACCGGCGGATGTCAGAACCATGTGGTACCGCTTCAGCCGCCGTGAGGATGACTACTGCATCGAATGTTCGGATGACGGTGTCACCTTCTCGCAGATGCGGGTCTGCCATATGTGGGAAGGAGCGGGCACGATCCGCTTCGGCATCTATGCCTGCAGTCCCGAAGATTCCAGCTTCAGGGCGGTATTTACGGATATGAGCGTCGGTGAATGCATGTGGAAGGCACATGACGGCCAGCAGCCGGATGAAGAATAACTGAAAGAGACAGTATGGAAAGACAGTTTAAGGCCGGCGATATTGTCCGCCATTTCAAGCGGGAAACTGTTGATGCGGCAACCGATCAGTACCTGTATGAAATCATCGGTGAAGCGGAGAACAGCGAGACCGGTGAGATGGTCATGGTCTATCGTCCGCTGTACGGAGAGAAGAAACTGTTTGTGCGGCCGCTGGCGATGTTCATGAGCGAAACCGATCATAAAAAGTATCCCGGGATCAGACAGAAATACCGTTTTGAAAAGGATGACAGGGATGTTTACAATGTCATCTTCGAAAGTGCGGTGACTGATGAAGGGACATGTGTCAGTGCCATGCGGATCGATTACGGGGATACCCAGATCGATGAGGCGGATCCCGATACCTTTGCCGTTTATATGAGTTCCTTTGTAGAGGCGGGACAGGATGCCGGGAAGCCGTATGCATATTATGATGCTTCAAAACCGCTGAAAATCGTCAGAACGGAGATTCACGGTTCTATTTTGAAGGTATATTTCCGGCTGGCAGAGGCACCGGTTCTGACATGGCTGAAGGAAAGCCGCAATGTTCCGGCGGCTCTCTCTTTCCGGATCGAGCAGAGAAAGCCGATGAAGGCCCATTCCCGGGACGGCAGGGATCTGATCGTAAACGGCAGATACCGCAGTGATGCATCGTCCTGGAAGGATCTGGAAAACAGGGAACTGTCAGAGTATGAGGATATACAGGACCGCATCAGCTATCAGTATCACCGCGGCAGTGAAAACGGACTGATCGTCTATTTCCACGGCAACGGTGAAGGCGATATCAATGGTGCCACCCGCAACAATGCAGCCCAGATTCTCGCCAACAGAGGCGGAAGCGTATGGGTGAGCGATGCCCGGAAAATTTTCGGAGATGTTCATGTCATGGCCTTTCAGGCACCGGATATGTGGTATTTCGCAAAGCGTGACGGTCTGATCGAAATCTGCGGGGATGAGATCATGCAGGTGATCGAAAGAGAAAAGATCGATCCGGACAAGGTCTGGATCGCGGGAATCTCTGCCGGCGGCTTCATGAGCGTAAGAATGATTCTCAGGTATCCCGATCTGTTCAGGTCAGCGATGATTACCTGTCCGGCTCTTGATGCGGCCAATGCCCGCAGCCATACAGACAATGCCAATCTTACCGATGAAGAACTTGCCCGGCTGCCGGAAGCCCGAACCGCAATCTGGCTGGTGCAGGGAGAAACCGACAGTGCCGTAGATCCCGAACTGTGCGCAAAACGGATCTGGAAGTTCCTGTCTGAAAACAGACAGACGAGTTCAGAACACTATGAAGGCGGGCAGGGAATTGCCTCGGCATTTACGACATATGAAACAGCAGACGGCCGGTACCGGATGAGCCTTTACGAAACATCTGATCTGAAGGAAATTACCGGCATCTCCGGTGAAGTCAGGCCGGGAGGCAGAATCAGCACCGTACAGGATTATGACCTGTCCGGCATTCCGCAGAAAGTGAAATACAATGACCACTGGACATGGGTGTTTACATTCCGGAACGATCCGCAGTCATCCGACGGTACCCATATCTGGGAGTGGGCAAAAAATATCTGAATGAAAAAGAAAAATGCTGAAGATCATTTCAGCATTTTTTATAGTCGGTCCCAAAGTCGGTCCCAACTCTGTTTTGAGTATATTTGAAAATGCTCAAAAAGGCGATAAATAAAGGGGATTTGATCAATCCCCTTTATCAGGCAGTGGAGCTTACGAGGATCGAACTCGCGACCTCATGATTGCGAACCATGCGCTCTCCCAGCTGAGCTAAAGCCCCTTAAGAATATGCTTATATAGCATAATCCTATTTGAGTGAAAATGTAAGGGCTGATTTGTGATTTTTATACTCAACGTCGAGAATTGCGCCGTTGATCATTGTCATCGACGGAATCGTATGTCCGATGTCTGCCTGATACAGAACCGGCAGATCACCGAGCGCTCTCTGAATGGCTTCTTCATAAGTCATGCCGGTATCACTGGATTCAAATAAGACACGGCCGATCAGAACAGCCTTTGCATGATCGAACCATCCGGCATATTTCATCTGCAGCAATGTCCGGTAGAATACTTCAGCGCCGAGGGAGAAGTTGTCAAAATACCAGATGATGCCGTCATCCTGATAGCGCCGGCAGAATTCCTTTGCGCCGTCGTATTTTGTGCCGATCAGATCCTTCAGCACATCGATGCAGCCGCCGATGCAGCGGCCCTGTACATGCAGGGAATCAACGGTTCCGAGCCATTTTACCGGGGTGTCATATTCGATCTTTTCGGCCAGAAAGCCGGGTGTCTTCATATATCGGCGGTAGCTGGTCTGAACGGGAAGGTCACCGCTGATGATCTTCAGATTGTCCTTCAGATATTTCGGAAGAGGCAGGACATCGTAGCTGCCGGCATTGCAGCCGTAGATCGTTGCGACGTCATATTTCGTTGTATACGGAAACAGGATGCCGGTCGGATCGGAGGCACCCATCAGCCATTTGGGATGTTTCTTCATGGCTCTGAAGTCGACATGGGGAAGGATTTCAAACAGGAAATCACCGCCGGCTGCGGCCATGACGAAGTCAACCTCATCATCCCGGAACAGGGATACCAGTTCTTCGGCACGGACTTCGGCAGTGCCGCCGCGCATGTCATTGAGCCGTACCGATTCCGTTTCTTTGATTCTGTAGCCTTTTCTGCGCAGTGTCTGCAGGGAGCGGTCAAAGTCTTCCAGCTTGCGGCCGACACCGGCACTCGGGGCGGAGATCCCGATCGTATCATTTTTCTTCAGAAAAGAAGGATATATCATGTTTTCACCTCTGTTATGTTACCAGTATACCATCTCCGGCTGATACAATTGAGAAAGGAGGCAGCCATGAGTCATGTTCTGATTACCGGCGGTTCGGAAGGAATCGGCTTCGAACTGTCAAAATGCTTTGCCGAAGACGGCTGTGATCTGATCATTGCCGGCAGGAATGCAGAGAAACTGCAGAAGGCGGCTTCCTGCCTGGAAGAACAGTATCATGTTCATGTCAGACAGATTGTCATTGATCTCAGCCTGCCGCAGGCAGCAGAGAAACTATATGAAGAGGTATCAGATACGGAAATATCCGTTCTCATCAACAATGCCGGAATGGGAACTGCCGGGGAAGCCTGGCAGATCTCTGCAGAGGAGGATGAGAAGCTGATCGCTCTCAATATTACGGCACTTACCGTTCTGACCAAGCTGTTCCTGAAGGACATGCTGGCAAGGAACAGGGGAACGATCATGAATGTTGCCTCGACCGGTGCCTTTCTGCCCGGTCCGTATATCGCCTCCTATTATGCATCGAAAGCCTATGTGCTCAGCTATACGCAGGCACTGGCTGAGGAAGTGAAGAATACCGGTGTGCATGTCTGCTGTCTCTGTCCGGGCCCTGTCAGTACCGGCTTCTACCGCAAGTCAGGACAGAAAGCACCGGGCACTGCCATGAATGCAGAGCGCTGTGCCCGCTATGCCTGCCGCATGATGAAAGAGGGAAAGACGGTGATCATACCCGGCCTGCTCAACCGGATCGCCGTGAAGGCTCCGAAGGGAATTGCCATGCGGTTTGTCGGCAGGATGAAGAAAAGAAATCTAAGGAAAAAATAAGACGGCTGAAATCAGTCGTCTTTTGAAAACCATGATTTGATCCGTTTCCACTGGCGGGCGAAGAAGTTCCTCTCGCGCGGGATGGTGATCGTAAAGTCTTTGGTATACAGGACCTTGTCGCCGCCTTTGACGATCAGGGCACCCGTTACTTCCTGTTCCTTAAAGTCAGTTGTTACTTCATCCGGCAGACTGCATGTCACCGATGTCTTCCATTCTTCGGGAAGATCCAGGGTGAATTCTTCCGGAGCTTCTATATAGATCATTTCCTGATGCTTGAAGGAGTGATTCACGGTAATGGTGTGCATGACTTCGCCGGCGGTGAAGAATGTTTTCCTGTGCCAGCCGTGCAGCCTGCGCATGGTTTCTTCGGCATCGACAACATGCAGGGGATCTTCCATTGTTCCTCCGGCATTGCCGGTAACAACAATCAGGTTCAGCTTGTTGATCTGTGTCCAGTAAGCCAGGCAGTAGCCTGCTTCGTAGGTGAAGCCGGTCTTTCCGCCGATCATATCGGAGATATCCGCTTCCTTTTTCTCAGCCGCAACGGCAGCGGTGGAATAGATATCAATGCCGTCAGGGAAGGATTCAACAGCTCCGAGGTGATATTCCTCGGTGCTGAAGATGTCCCGGAACATATCGTTCTGCAGGCAGTAGTTCAGCAGCTTTGCCATATCACGGGCGGTGGAATAATGATCGGGATCATGCAGGCCGGAAGTATTCACAAAGTGAGTATCGTTCATGCCCAGCTGCTGTGCCTTCTGATTCATCATGTCCACATAGGCATCGATGCCGCCGGCAACCTTGGATGCCAGGGCATTTGTCGCATCGGCAGCCGATGGCAGTGCTACGGCATACAGAAGATCCCTGATGACCGGTTCGTCTCCTTCCGAATAGGCAATGCGGGAAGCATTCTCTTCGGCCAGTCCGGCAATCATTTCTTCGGTAATGGTGATCGTTTCGTCATAGTTTTTGATGTTTTCAATGGCAACGATTGCCGTCATCATCTTGGTCATTGAAGCCGGATACATTCTTTCATCCGGATTCTTTTCCGCCAGTACCTGATCGCTGTCGGCATCGACGACAATCATGTACTGACTGTACAGGCCGTCTGTCAGGGTATCATCCGTTCCTTCGGCGGATACCGGCAGTGCGGCCAGGGATATGCATACAGCAGCGGCAGCTGTAATCATTCTTTTTCTGAATCTGTTCTTTTTCATGTTTCCTATTATATAAAAATAGATTAATAAAGAAAGCAAAAAAAAGGTTCAAAGCGCTTTCGGTGTGCAAAAAAGCGGTCAGTCATAGGATTTTCGGAAGTTTAAGGATATAATAGTACACGTTCAGATGCAGGAGGGCAGTATGAAAATCGGTATTATCGGCGCCATGGATGTGGAAATCGTTACTCTGCTGGACAGGATGATCATTGCCAGGGCAGAGGAAGCTGCCGGAATGAAATTCTATGTCGGAAAAATCGGTAAAATCAATACGGTCATCGTCCGCTCGGGTATCGGCAAGGTCAATGCGTCTACCTGTGCACAGATCCTGATCGACCGTTTCCAGGTAACGCATATTATCAATACCGGTATTGCCGGCTCTCTGGATGCCCGCATCGATATCGGTGATGTGGTCGTATCAACGGATGCTGTATATCATGACTTCAGCGTCGGCATCTTCGGCTATCCGCACGGACAGGTTCCCGGCCATAACGGTCTCGGCTTTACGGCTGATCCGGACCTGCGGAAGCGTATCATTGATGCGATCCGCGCCTTTGCCCCGGAAATCGGCGTTCATGAAGGCCGTATTGCCAGCGGCGATCAGTTCATTTCCTCAGGCGAGAAAAAAGAATGGATCCGGGAAACATTCGGTGCTCTCTGCACGGAGATGGAGGGATGTGCTGTTGCCCATACCGCCGAAAGAAACAATGTGCCGTTCGTCATCGTCCGCTATATTTCGGACAAGGCTGACGATTCGGCAACGATGGACTATGAAGCATTTGAGAAACAGGCGGCGCACAATTCCGCCGGCATTCTCTTCTCCGTCATTCATTCCTTTGAATAGTCAGGTGCCTGCGGGCACCTTTTTCATATGCATATCCTGCTATAATAGTGCCATGGAACGGCTGTATTCACTGGGCAGAAGGGAATTGTTTCTTATCGCGGTATCTTTCGCGCTGTTTCTGGTGTGCATATATCAGCTGTGGCGGTATCATCGGGCAGAATGGAAATATGCGGCAAAGAACAGGCTGAAAAATGCCTTTTTCCTGTTTGCCCTGTCGCTGCTGGCACTGGGCTCCGTATTTTTCCTGCCGGAAGAAAAACCGCTGCAGCATCTGGAAACGATCCCGGTCTATGAAAAGGAACCGTATGCCGTCATCAATGACGATGTGCCGTTCTTCAGCGAGGAAGAAAAAGATGCCGAGCCGTATGAGCACTACGGGGAAAAAGATATTCTCGGCCGCTGCACGGCAGCGACGGCCATGCTGGGACCGGAATTCCTTCCCTCGGAAGAGCGCGGCGATATCAGTGAGATCAGACCGAGCGGCTGGCAGTCGGCACGCTATGCCGGACTGGTCGAGGATGACTGGCTGTTTCACCGCTGTCATCTGATCGCCTATGAGCTGAGCGGAGAAAATGCCAATGAGAGGAATCTCATTACCGGAACACAGTATATGAACATGGAAGGCATGCGGCCGATCGAAAATCAGGTCTCTTCCTATATCCACCGCACCGGCAATCATGTCCTTTATCGGGCAACGCCGGTATATGAAGGCAGCGAACTGGTCGCAAGGGGTGTTCTGATCGAGGCTTTTTCCGTTGAGGATGACGGTGAAGGAATTATGGTCAACCGTTACTGTTTCAATGTTCAGCCGGGAATTGTCATCTCGTATTCCGATGGCGCCAGCCGCCCTGAATAAAGCTGTGAAAATGTCAAAAAGCCTGTAAAACAGGCACTTTTTGAGGCTCATCTATTGAAAAGGACACAAAATGGTCTACAATTATTTTCAGATAAGGAGGCCACAGTATTATGGCAGAAGTTAAAGTCATTACGAAGAAGACAATTGCTGAAGATCTCGCAGCAAAATTCGATCTTACAAAGAAAGACGCAAATGAAGCAGTAAACTTTGTCTTTGATGAAATCGCCGCTACAATCAAAAAGGGCGGTGAAGCCAATATCAACGGTTTCGGCAAATTCTCCGTTGTAAAGAAAAAGGCTCGTACAGGTCTGAATCCGGCAACCGGTGAAAAGATCAAGATCAAGGCTACAAAGTCTCCGAAGTTCAAGGCAAGCAAGACACTGAAGGATCTTGTCAAGTAATTGGATTTCTGAAAACAGGCATTTTAAAAGAAGAGACGGAAGTCTCTTCTTTTTTGTCGCTCAGTCCTCGATCCAGACACGCTTCATGACCTGGCTCTTCATCGGCTTGTCGCGGCGGTCGGTTCTGACGGAAGCGATTCTGTCGACTGCTTCGATGCCTTCAACGACTTTGCCGAAAGCGGCATAGCTGCCGTCAAGATGCGGTGCATCCTGATGCATGATGAAGAACTGGGATGAGGCGGAATCCGGATCCATGGCTCTGGCCATGGAAATGACGCCGCGGGTATGCTTCAGCGGATTCTGTACTCCGTTGGCCGCAAATTCGCCTTTGATCGTTTCCTTTGAGCCGCCCATGCCGGTGCCGGTCGGATCGCCGCCCTGGATCATGAAGCCGGGAATGACACGGTGGAAGATCAGACCGTCATAGAAGCCTTCCTTCACCAGCTTTGTAAAGTTGGCGACAGTGATCGGAGCTGCTTCGGGATCAAGCTCGATTCTGATCACATCGCCGTTTTCCATTTCAATTACTACCATTCTGTTTTTTCCTCCTGTTAAAAAAGGGACGTATGGAACGCCCCTTAATCATATACTGATTCTTACCGCAAATGCCAGATATCGTTGTTGTATTCGGTAATTGTGCGGTCGCTTGAGAAGAATCCGCTCTTGGCGATATTGACAAGCATCTTGCGCTTCCACCAGGCTCTGTTTTCATAATCCATCAGAGCTGTTTCCTTGGCGGCACAGTAGCTTTCCAGATCCAGCAGTGTCATGAACCAGTCCTTGTTGATGAGGTTGTCCTTCAGTTCATTCAGAAGGAATCTGTCACCGATTGCACACAGTTCCTCGCCGGCAATGAAGTCGACGCATCTGTGAATGGAATTGGAACGGTAGTAGTAATCGGCAGAATGATAGCTGCTGGTATTGTAGAGACCGATGACTTCATCGGAAGTCTTGCCGAAGATATAGATGTTGTCATTGCCGACAAGATTGCGGATCTCGACATTGGCACCGTCGGCTGTACCGAGGGTAACGGCTCCGTTCAGCATGAACTTCATATTGCCGGTGCCGGAAGCTTCCTTGGAAGCCAGTGAGATCTGCTCGGAAATATCGCAGGCCGGAATGATCTTTTCAGCCTTGTCGATATTGTAGTTCTGCACCATGACGACCTTCAGGTACTGACTGACAAACGGATCGTTGTTGATCAGTTCCTGCAGGCAGAGGATCAGGTGAATGACATTCTTTGCCATGCGGTATGCCGGAGCAGCCTTGCCGCCGAAGATGACGGTAACCGGACGCGGCGGCAGAGCACCGTTCTTGATCTGCAGATACTTGTAGATGACCCACAGGGCATTCATCTGCTGGCGCTTGTATTCATGCATTCTCTTGATCTGAACATCGAAGACGGAATTCGGATCGATATCGATGCCTTCCTTTTCCCTGATGAATGCGGCCAGGCGGACCTTGTTCTGGTATTTGATGTCTTCCAGCTGGTTCAGAACATTCTCGTCATTGTAGTAGCTGAGCAGTTCTTCCAGATGGTAGGCATCGTGCTTCCAGCCTTCGCCGATCAGGGCATCAATGAGATTTGTCAGCTTCGGGTTGGAATGCATCAGGAAACGGCGGAAGGTAATGCCGTTGGTCTTGTTGTTGAAGCGCTGCGGATAGACATTGTAGAACGGCTTCAGTTCCTGATTCTTCAGGATGTCTGTATGCAGGGCGGCAACACCGTTGATGGAACGGGAATAATGCATGTCCATCTTGGCCATATGCACACGGTTCTGATCGTCGATGATCATCAGATCCGGATTGCCGCTGAAGGCACAGTATGCCGCATAGTCGAGGCCTTCAATGATCGGCATCAGATGCGGAACGACTTCACTGAGGTAATCCAGCGGCCACTTCTCCAGTGCTTCCGCCAGAATCGTATGGTTGGTATAGGCACAGACATTGTTGACAATGTCGGCAGCTCTCTTCATCGGAATGCCTTCGTTCATGAGCAGACGGATCAGTTCCGGGATGATCATGGAAGGATGGGTGTCATTGATCTGTACGGCAACGTACTGATCAAGACGGTGCAGGTCATGGCCGGCTTCCTTTTCCTTCCTGAGAATCAGCTGGGCAGCACTGCTGACCATGAAGTACTGCTGATAGATGCGCAGCAGCTGTCCGTTTCTGTCGCTGTCATCCGGATAGAGGAACAGGGTCAGGTTCTTGGCGATATTTGTCTTGTCGAACTGAATGCCGTCATGAACGATGGATTCATCAATGGTATCCAGATCGAACAGGTGCAGGGTATTCTTATTGCCCCTGTAGCCGATGACATCCATGTCATACATGCGGGACTGATATGTCTTTCCGCCCAGCAGGACCGGGAAGGTAATGCCGGTGTCACGCACCATATTGCCACCGTCAAGCCATTCATCCGGGATTTCATACTGCTTGTGATTGCGGAACTGCTGCTTGAACAGACCGAAATGATAGCGCAGACCGATACCGTCACCGGGCAGGTTCAGGGTTGCAATCGAATCGAGAAAGCAGGCTGCCAGTCTTCCCAGACCGCCGTTGCCGAGGGACGGTTCCTTTTCAATGGCTTCCACTGCTTCCAGCGATCTGCCGCAGTTTTTCAGAATTCTGTCCAGTTCGTCAAACAGTCCGAGATTGATCAGGTTCTTGCCGAGCTGCTTTCCGATCAGAAATTCGGCGCTGACATAATATACTTTCTTGGTTCCCTGAACAGCCGGGATCTGTGCAGATCTGGCTTTGACAAGTTCAAGGCATGCGTCATAGAGTTCACTGTCACTGGCTTCGTTGATTCCCTTGTGAAGGAGGGAAACCAGTTCATCCTGAAGTGTCATAAAACATCTCCTTTATTCGCTTTTTCAGCACATTCTTTGGTAGAATAACAAAATTCAATTGGCATTGCAAACAATTTAAGCAGGAAATGTAAACCGGTTAGGCTGTTTGTATGTCAACAGCATGTTCAGTACGGTTATGGTATAATATCTCCGAAATCGGGGGAGAGGGGAAAGATGACATTCATTCTGAATTTACTGCAGTCACTGTTATACGGATTCATCATGGGTATCACCAGCTGGTTTCCGATCAGCTCGGCAGCGCATATGACGCTGATGAAGTCTTTTCTGCCGCTGCAGGTATATAATGATTATCTTTCCAACCAGGCGTTCTGGACACTGTTCCGTTCGCTGATCCGTCTCGGAGGCATGGCGGCTGTGCTGCTTCTTTACGGCAGCCGGCTCAATCCCTTTCAGAAAGGACTGCGGCCGCAGCGCAAGCGGAAGATCGAGCGCCTGTGGCTGATGATTCTGATTTCCTGCCTTCCGGCCGGAATCCTCGCGCTTCTGCTGGACGGCTATATCAATACCGTATTCTCTTCCGGCTGGGTTCTTGCGGCATCGCTGATCCTCTGGGCAGGCATCATGTTCTGGAACAGCCTGAAGGAACATCAGATCAGGGCCGAAGCGGTCAGTCAGATCAAACCGGCAGATGCCCTCAAGATCAGCCTGTTCCGCTTTCTCTCGCTGCTGCCCGGCATCGGCCATTCCGCCAGTGTCATGACCGGCGGCGAACTGCTCGGATTCAGCCGTGAAACCGCAGCGGAATATACCTTTATGACAGCAGTGCCGGCGATTTTCGGCGCCGCTGTTCTCAGACTGATCAGATTCTTCATGTCGGGTACGGCCTTCAGCCTGCAGGGGCTGGGCGTCATCATCGCCGGGGCAGCGGTCTGCTTTGTCACATCCCTGTTTGTGATCCGCTATCTGCTGAACTATGTGCGCCGCAGCGACCTGAAGGTGTTTGCAGTATACCGTGTGATTCTCGGCGTTCTTGTGCTGATCTTCACACTGACCAAGGTCATATCATAACAGGAGTACTTCATGAATATTCAGATCAGTGCCGGCAGTCTTTTCCTGGAAGGACTGCTGTCATTCTTCTCGCCGTGCGTGCTGCCGCTGATTCCTTTATATATCAGCTATCTGACAAGGGATGCACGGGAGGAAAACGCAGACGGAACATATACCTACAGGCGCCGGAAGACATTCTTCCTGACGCTTTGTTTTGTGCTGGGAATCTGTACGGTCTTCTTTCTGGCCGGACTGGGTTCCGCCGCACTGCGGACGTTCTTTGCGGATCATAAGAAGGAGATGCAGATCATCGGCGGCATCGTTCTGATTCTGTTCGGACTGGTTTCCCTGCATGTGATCGAGATTCCGTTTCTGAACCGCACCTACCAGAACAGTCTGGATCTGACCGGCAGGATGTCATATCTGAAAGCCTGGCTGATGGGGTTCTTCTTCAGCTTTGCCTGGTCGCCCTGCATCGGCCCGATGCTGGCACAGGCAATCGTCATGTCTTCAGCAGCCGAAACAGCTGCAGAAGGCTGGCTGATGATCGGTGCCTATACTCTCGGCTTTATTCTGATGTTTCTGCTGCTGGGACTGTTTACCGGCGAGATCCTGAACTTTCTGAAGAAGCACAGGGATGTTGTAAAATATACCGGCATTGCCGGCGGTGTCGTTGTCCTTCTGATGGGATGCTATATGCTGTGGCAGGGGTTCACATCTGCACGGGCAGTATCAAATAATACAGCCGGTGAGATTCCGCAGGAAACGGCTCAGGAGGAAAAGAATCCGACCGTGGATGAATTTGACTTCACGCTGCCGACATGGCAGGGAGATACCGTGACACTCTCCGATCAGAAGGGAAAAGTCGTAATTCTCAGCTTCTATGAAACCTGGTGCCAGTACTGCAATCAGGAACTTCCGACCCTGCAGAAGATCCATGAAACAATGGATGATGTCAGTGTCATCATTGTGACCACACCATCCGTCGGCAGCGAAGGTGACAGGGAATTTGTCAGCGGATATCTGAAGGACAAAGGCATCACCGCCCAGGTCGTCTATGACGAAAAGCTGGAAATGACCGGTACCTTTGCGGTTGCCGGCTATCCGACAACATTCTTTATCGACAAGAACGGTGTCTATACCGGATATTTCCCGGGTTATGCGCCGGAAGAGATGATGCTGGAGTATATCGAAACACTGCGCTGAAAAAAACAGATATCGGTTATTGCATGCACGCATAAGCTGCTGTATAATCATTCTGTCCAGAGGGCAATAAAAAAAACGGCTGATGAGCCGCAGTATTTATTGCCCTCTTTTTTGCGTTTTGAAAGGCAGGTGACAGAGATCATGAAGTACATTTTTGTGACAGGAGGAGTCGTATCGGGACTCGGCAAGGGCATCACTGCAGCTTCACTTGGAAGACTGCTCAGACAGCGCGGTTTCAAGGTGATTTCACAAAAACTGGATCCTTATATCAATGTGGATCCGGGGACGATGTCGCCGATCCAGCACGGGGAAGTGTTCGTGACCGAAGACGGAGCGGAAACGGATCTGGATCTGGGACATTATGAGCGTTTTATTGATGAGGATCTGAACAGGTATTCCAATCTGACGACCGGCAGGGTGTACTGGAATGTTCTGCGCAAGGAAAGAAGAGGGGAATATCTCGGCTCGACGGTGCAGATCATCCCCCATATCACCGATGAGATCAGAAGGTTTATCTACAATGTCGGCGAGAGGGCAGATGCTGATATTGTCATTACCGAGATCGGCGGTACGGTCGGCGATATTGAATCACAGCCGTTCATTGAAGCCATCCGTCAGATCTATATTGAAAAGCCGGAGGATGTCTGCTTCATTCATGTCACGCTGGTTCCGTATATTTCCGGCTCGGATGAATACAAGTCCAAGCCGACCCAGCATTCGGTCAAGGAACTGCAGAACATGGGTGTGCGTCCCAATATCATCGTTGCCAGGGCGGACGGCATCCTGCCGGAAGATGTAAAGAGAAAGATTGCTCTCTTCTGCAATGTCAAGGAAGACTGTGTCATTGAGAATACGACGGTCAGCGATCTGTATGAAGCACCGCTGATGCTGGAAAAGCAGAATTTTTCGGCCCTGGTGTGCCGGGAGCTGCATCTGGAATGCGGCACAATTGATCTTGAAGAGTGGCAGGCAATGACGGCAAGGATCCGCGGCCTGCATCAGGATGTGACGGTTGCGATCGTCGGCAAGTATGTCCGTCTCCATGATGCCTATCTGTCGGTTGTCGAGGCACTGAAGCACGGCGGCTATGCCCATGATGCCCATGTCCATATCCGCTGGATCGATTCGGAAAATGTCACCGAAGACAGTGCGCCCGAACTGTTTGACGGCGTGGCGGGAATCTGTGTGCCGGGCGGCTTCGGCAGCCGCGGCATTGAAGGCAAGATCATCACTGCCCGCTATGCCAGGGAGAATAATATTCCCTATCTCGGACTGTGCCTGGGCATGCAGATTGCGGTCATAGAATTTGCCCGGAATGTCCTCGGCTGGAAGGATGCCGATTCCAATGAATTCAATCCTGAAAGCAGTCATAAGGTCATTGACTTCATGCCCGGCCAGAATGATGAGATCGACAAAGGCGGAACGATGCGTCTCGGTGCTTATCCGTGTGTGATCAAAGAAGGAACACTGCTGTCGGAATGCTATGAAAGCAGAGAAATCAGCGAGCGCCACCGGCACCGCTATGAATTCAATAATGAATACCGTGATGAATTTGAAGCACACAGCATGGTCATTGCCGGAACATCACCGGACAATCTGCTGGTTGAAGCGGTGGAGATCCCGGACTGTGATTTCTTCATCGGCGTGCAGTACCATCCCGAATTCAAGAGCCGTCCCAACCGTGCCCATCCGCTGTTCAGAGGATTTATTGGTGCTGCCCTGAAGAAAAAATAAGGCATGAACGTCAGTTTTCAAGTATGATACTAAGGTAAAAAAGAAGGGAACAGCATATGGCAGACAAGATTATCGTTTTGGATTTCGGCAGTCAGTACAATCAGCTGATTGCCAGACGCATCAGAGAATTCGGTGTTTACAGTGAACTTCATTCCGGCAATATGAAACTGGCAGATATCCTGGCCATGGGTGATGTCAGGGGAATTGTCTTTTCCGGCGGCCCCAACAGTGTCTATGATGAACATGCGCCGAAATGCGATCCGGATATCCTGACTTCCGGTCTGCCGATCCTCGGCATCTGCTACGGCATGCAGATGATCCATCATATGAGCGGCGGCAGTGTCACCGCAGCCGAAAAGAAAGAATACGGCCGCACCGAAATCACGGCCGATACGGATTCACCGCTGTTTGCCGGCCTGCCGCAGAGACAGACGGTATGGATGAGTCACGGTGATCAGGTGACAGAGCTTGCGGATGGATTCAGAACACTGGCTTCCAGTGCCACCTGTCCCAATGCCGCATCCGGCAATGATGAAAAGAAAATCTATACGCTTCAGTTTCATCCTGAAGTCAGACACAGTGAATACGGTCTTGATATCCTCAGAAACTTTGTATTCCGGATTGCGCAGGCAAAGGCAAACTGGACAATGGCTGACTATATCGATACCCAGATCAGGGAAATCCGTGAAAAGGTCGGTGATGACAAGGTTCTGCTCGGTCTTTCCGGCGGTGTCGATTCCTCGGTTGTCGCAGCCCTGCTGAACCGGGCCATCGGCAAGAATCTGTACTGCATGTTCATCGATCACGGCCTGCTCAGAAAAGGCGAGGCTGAATCGGTCATGGATACCTTCTCAAGGAACATGGATCTGAATCTGATCAAGGTTGATGCTTCCGAACGCTTCATGGAAAAACTGAAGGGTGTCAGTGATCCCGAGGCAAAGCGCAAGGCCATCGGCAATGAGTTTGTATATACCTTCCGTGACGAAGTCGCAAAGCTGCTGTCGGGAACAGACATCCGCTGGCTGGCACAGGGAACCCTGTATACCGATGTTATCGAATCCGGCACGGATACTGCCCAGACAATCAAATCACATCATAATGTCGGCGGTCTGCCGGAAGACATGAACTTTCAGCTCATCGAACCCCTGAACAGACTGTTCAAGGATGAAGTCAGAGAACTCGGCACCCAGCTTGGTCTGCCGGAGGAGATGGTATGGCGGCAGCCATTCCCGGGACCGGGACTCGGTATCCGTGTACTGGGCGAAATCACGGAAGAAAAGCTGCAGATCGTCAGAGACAGTGATGCCATACTGCGGGAAGAAATCCGGAATGCCGGTCTGCAGAGAGAAATCTGGCAGTACTTTACCTGCCTGCCGGATATTCATTCGGTCGGTGTCATGGGCGATCAGAGAACCTATGACTATACTGTTGTCATCAGAGCCGTTACTTCCATCGACGGCATGACAGCCGACTGGGCAAGGATCCCGTATGATGTTCTGGATAAGATTTCAAACCGCATCGTAAATGAAGTAGCCCATGTCAACAGGGTGGCTCTGGACATAACTTCGAAGCCTCCTGGAACAATCGAGTGGGAGTGAGTCGCAAATCAAATAAGCACGAAATCACAAATCACTTAAGTAAATTACAGCAAATCATATAAATGGAATACCTCAAATCA
>CAMNGB010000009.1 GCA_946537835.1 uncultured Erysipelotrichaceae bacterium | reverse complement strand
GGGTGGACGTTCCTACGGTGCACCAGTTGTCACGCCAGTGGCACAGCTGGATAGCCGAGAACGGACCGGATAAACGCTGAAGGCATCTAAGTGTGAAACCGACTCCAAGATTAGATTTCCCATCATCTAGAATGAATAAGACCCCTTGAAGACTACGAGGTTGATAGGTCAGGGATGTAAGTGCAGTGATGCATTGAGTTGACTGATACTAATAGGTCGAAGGTTTATTCACGAGAGGACTGACGTTTACAGCAATTATTCAGAAGATCAGCAAGTCAATAACTGTTATTCAGTTTTCAGGGAATTCCCTGTAAATCAGATCTGGTGACGATAGCGAAGTGGTCACACCTGTTCCCATCCCGAACACAGAAGTTAAGCACTTCAGCGGCCGACATAGCCCTTTGGGTGAAGTAAGCTCGTTGCCAGGTCTTTTTTTGTGGTTTGTGATGTTATAAAATATCGATATGCATACAGAAGCTGAAAGAGTGTTCTACCGACGTATATATATACTGATAGGTCTGACTGCCGCCATCATTTGCAGTCTTTTTTATCTTCTGTATCTGACCCGGATGCGAAATAATAATGAAATTCGTAAAGATTTAACATTTCACAAAATTCCAAAACAAGATAGAATAGTAATACCCGAACGGGAAATCCTTGTAAAAGCTCCCGAAGAGACTGTTCCTGCAGATCCGAAACCGGAACCTGACAGCACCGATCCGAAAGCAGATGTTCCGGATTCACCTGCTGAAGAGATTCCGGCTGACATTGACAGCAATTCTTCTCTGCTCAGGATCGTCAGTCCTGCCAGAAGGATCGAAGCTGACTATGTTCCGTCCGATCTGACAGTTCCGGATGTGCCGATGTATCAGACCCAGATGCTGCGGAGGGATGCGGCTGCAGCGCTGGAGGACATGTTTGCGGCCGCCAAGGCCGACGGATATGACCTGTATCTGATCAGCGGCTACAGATCGTATGATTATCAGACGGGACTCTGGGACTATTATACGGATTATTACGGTTCGGACTATACTGAAAGGATGGATGCCCGTCCGGGCGGAAGCGAACATCAGCTCGGCCTTTCCGTGGATATCGGGACGACTGATGATGTATGCCGTCTGGACACCTGCTTCGGGGATACCGGAGCCTTTGCCTGGCTTCAGAACAACTCCTACCGATACGGATACATAGAGCGGTATCCGGCTGACGGGGAGAGCACTACGGGAATCATGTATTCACCGTGGAGCTTCCGGTATACGGGGCCGGAGACAGCCGAGAAGCTGAGAGCTTCGGGGCAGACAATGGAGGAATACTTTCATACAAATTAATCAACCTACAGCATATATGGGAAGCTATCAGCCGTAAAAAGCATGAGCAGCATGTTTTGGGGGAATTCCATATATAATATCGATAACTTTATGGAGACCTGATATTTATGACTGATCAAAAAAATGTGAAAATCACCGTTTCACAAAAAATGCAGAAAATCGGCCGGCTGGGAATTGCCTATGCGAAAAATCGTGTCGGCAGCTCGGAACTATCTACAGTCCAGTATAAAGTCTGTGTAACAATCTACAACGAACCGGGTCTGAGTCAGGATTCTGTATCTCATGAACTGGGTATGGATAAGAGTTCAATCGCAAAACTGATTTCCAAGCTGATGAGCGAAGATATTGTATGCCGTGCAACAAATCCCAAGGACCGGAGGGAATATCAGCTTTACCTGACCGAAAAGGGACAGGCTGTCACGGATGAGTTTGTGCGCTATATGTTTGAGTGGGAAACCGAACTGTGCAGACGGTCCGCAATCGACCATACGCTTCTGCACGAACATCTGACTTCACTGATCCGGGAAGCTGAGCAGCTGGCTGAGTAAATGAGGCTGAAAAAATACTGAAAAATGATTGAAATGATAGCGCTTTCCTTATAAAATTTAATAGACAACAGTATTAGTTGAAAGAAAGAAGGAATAATCTATTATGGCAAAGAAAATCACACTGTTCTGCTCTGCAGGTATGTCAACATCACTGCTTGTAAACAAGATGAAGGAAGAAGCTCAGAAGAAGGGTGCAGACTATGAAATCGCTGCATATTCTCTGAACGAAGTTGATGTTTACGGTCCTCAGGCAGATGTCATTCTCGTTGGTCCGCAGGTTCGTTTCGCACTGAACAAGCTTAAGACACAGTTCCCGAACACACCGATCGATGCAATCGACATGCGTTCCTATGGCCTGATGGACGGCAAAGCCGCTCTCGCACTGGCAGAAAAATTAATGGGTTTATAATAATCCAATAATTCGATTTTAGACATAGAAGGAGAAAAGAAATGGCTAAAAAAATCACTTTATTCTGTGCAGCTGGCATGTCCACATCTCTGTTAGTTAACAAGATGAAGGAAGCTGCAGCAGCAGCCGGCAAGGATTACGAAATCGCTGCGTATTCTCTGGGTGAACTCGATCAGCACGGTCCGGTCGCTGACGTCATCCTCTTAGGACCTCAGGTTCGTTTCGCAAAATCCAAGGTTGAAGCAGCTTGCCCGGGCAAGCCGATCACAGACATTCCGATGCAGATGTATGGTCTGATGGATGGCAAGGGAACACTGGCTCTTGCAATGAAACTGTTAGGAGACGAATAAGAATATGGAAGGAACAGAATTAGTTGCGTTCAATATTATCGCTTCAGTAGGAACAGCTCGTTCCAGTTATATCGCTGCAATCGACGAAGCAGCTGCAGGTAACTACGAAGAAGCTGAAAAGCTCATCAAAGAAGGTCAGGAAGCTTTCAACGGCGGTCACGGTGCTCACCAGGAACTGCTGACAAAGATGGCTCAGGGCGAAACAGTTACAATGACACTGCTTCTGACTCATGCTGAAGACCAGCTGATGAGTGCTGAATCTTTCGGTATTTTAGCTGAAAAGTTCCTCGCTCTGTACAAGAAGCTCGGTTAATCGGAAATGAAAAAGGATGCGCTGAAACATGCGCATTCTTTTTTTGACCGGTTTTCGGAAAGGAGGTTTGATGGCAGTCAAAGCAATATTCTTTGATATTGATGATACACTCTGTGACCGCATCAGCTATGCAACGGACTGTTTCCGGGCGATTCTGACTGAATACTCGGGAATTGACGATCCGGTGCTTCTGGAAGCTGTGGTCCAGGACTGCATGCTGTGGGATGAATTCGGCAACATTTCCAAGGATCATATCACGGGAATGCTTGAGAAAACATACGGCATTGTTCTTCCGATAGACAATTTCCCGCAGTATTGGGTCGATCGTCAATGGCAGTACTGCATACCGTTTGCGGACACCCCCGAAACACTGCAGCAGCTCTCGGGAAAATACCGCCTGGGTGTTATCAGCAACGGACCGGGAGTGCCTCAGAGGATGAAACTGAAGCAGGCAGGCCTGGATCACTTCTTTTCGGCGGAGAATATCATAGTCAGCGGCGACTATGATTTTCAGAAACCCGATCCCCGTCTTTTTCTTGAGGCCTGCCGCATCCTGAAGGTCAGACCGGAAGAAAGCGTACATGTCGGCGACCTTTACGGGCGGGATGTCATCGGCGCTCTGAAAGCGGGCATGCAGGCTGTATGGATCAATTCACAGACCCGCCGGAAGGGCGGGGAAAACGTCCTGAAAATCAATAAAATCAGCGATCTTCTGGAGTATTTCTGATGTAAGCGGTTCAATCAGACTTGCGAATTATTTAATAAGTGCACGGCAAAAATATTGTGTTATGATATGACGGCACAGGGAAGGAGTGTATACGGCTTATGAATATTGAAACCATGCGTATGCATGCAAAGAACATCAGAATCAATATTATCAAGGAAGTCGCAGCTGCCAAATCCGGGCATCCGGGCGGATCATTAAGCGCTACGGATATTATGACTGTTCTGTATTTTGCAGTTATGGATTTTACGGCGGAGAATGCCGGCTCACTGGACCGTGACCGTTTTGTCCTCTCCAAGGGACATGCGTCACCGGCACTGTATGCTGTTCTGGCGGAAAAGGGTGTGATCAGCGAGGAAGAACTGCTGACCTTCAGAGGTCTGCATACCAGACTGCAGGGACATCCGGACATGAATGCACTGGACGGCATCGACATGACGACCGGCTCACTGGGACAGGGACTTTCCGCAGCTGTCGGAATGTCACTGGCCAATAAACTGGAAAAGAACTCGCACCGCGTTTACTGTCTGATCGGCGACGGTGAGGCGGAAGAAGGACAGATATGGGAAGCAGCCATGGCAGCAGCTCATTACAACTGTGACAATTTATGTGCCATTATCGATGAAAACGGTCTGCAGATCGACGGCCCTACATCAGAGGTTATCGGACCGGCTCCGTTCGAAGATAAATTCAGGGCATTCGGCTGGAATGTCATGAGTGTTGACGGACATGACTATCAGGCCATCTATGATGCACTGATGATGGCAAAGGAATGCAAAGGCAGACCGACCTGCATCGTTGCCAAGACAGTCAAGGGCAAAGGTGTCTCCTTCATGGAAAACCAGGTCGGATGGCATGGCGTTGCCCCGAATGAGGAACAGCGCGATCAGGCTCTGAAAGAGCTGGAGGCGGCTTAAGATGGCAAAAGCGACAAGAGAAGCCTACGGTGAGGAAATTCAGGTTCTTGCGGCAGAGAATCCGAAGATCGTAGTGCTCGATGCCGACCTGGCAGGCTCCACAAAAGCTGCTGAAGTCAAGAAGGTGGCTCCGGAACGGTTCTTTGATATGGGAATCGCCGAAGCGGACATGATCGGTGTTTCCGCCGGCCTTGCGGCCAGCGGCTATATACCTTTCGCTTCTTCGTTTGCCATGTTCTGCACCGGTCGTGTATGGGAACAGGTGCGCAACAGCGTTGCCTATCCGGGACTGAATGTAAAGATTGTCGGCTCCCACAGCGGCATTACCGTCGGTGAAGACGGTGTTACCCACCAGGCCATTGAAGATATGGCAATTATGAGAGACATTACCGGACTGGCAGTATACGTACCCTGCGATCCGGCTGAAACCAGGGCGGTGATCCGCCACGTGGCATATACAGACGGACCGTGCTATGTACGTCTGGGACGTTCCAAGGTTGAGGATGTCTATCCGGCAGATGCCGATCTGGATGTGACCAAGGTCCGCATTCTGAAGAGCGGCAGTAAAGTTGCCGTATTTGCCTGCGGACTGATGGTGCAGTCATCGCTGGCAGCGGCTGAGCTGCTGAAGAAGGACGGCATTGACGTGACGGTTGTCGATGTATGTGCCATCAAGCCGTGTGACGAAGAAGGCATTGTGAATATCCTGAAAGATCACGAAACCATCTTCACGGTTGAAGAACACTCCATTACCGGCGGTCTCGGCTCCATGATCTGCGAGGTTGCGGCAGAATACTGTCCGCGCCGCATCTACCGTCTCGGCATGTACGGCTTTGCCGGAAGCGGCAGCTGGGAAGTCCTGCTGAAAGAATACAAGCTGGACGGTCAGGGTGTTTACGAACAGATCCGGGAAAGACTGGGCTGAAAACAGATATATCGGAGGATCGGCTGATCCTCTTTTTTTTCTATATTTTGTATTTTGTGAAAAAAATATTATAATGATATGGAAATGACTGAACGCGTTCAGTTACAGCGGAAAGGCAAGGTGACAACATGCCCCGTGCCAGCAGGGATACCAGAGAAAAAATCCTGGCAGCAGCGCGCCGGCAGCTGACTGCCGAAAATGAAGGCCGTTTTTCAATGCGCAGGATCGCTGCACTGTGCGGAGTTTCGGCCGGTACGATCTACAATCATTTCCCCGACAAGGACAGCCTGATGGCAGCGGTCATGGTTGAGGACTGGCATCGGACACTTGCCGTTATGGACCGCCGCAGCCGCAGGGCGGAAACATTTATCCGGGGGATTGCCGGCATATACAATGCCGTCAGTGACTTCATTGCCCAGTATGAGAAGATCTGGATGGAATACCGAGTTGCCGGAAACTATGCCACAGTGCACAGTGTGAGACACAAGGAAATCATCACTGAGATTTCCGCCTATGTCCGGGTTCTTCTGGAACGGTTTGCACAGGAAAAGGATCTGAATATGGACAGGATCCTGGCGGAGAACATTCTGGCGGCCGCTCTGCAGAAAGAAATCACCCTGGAGACTTTGCTGCAGCTGGCAGCCTATATCGCAGATTAAAGGAGCAATTTAATATTATGAGCAGTTTCAAAGACTTAAGAATCGTTGACAATTTTTATCAGACATCTCTGTTTTTTCCGATGCCGGTCGTACTGATCAGTACCCTGACAGATGACGGAAAGACAACCTGCGGACCGTATTCACTGGTTCAGCCGTTCTATATCGCCGGCAAGGATTATTATGCGATGCTGCTGAGCTGCCGCAATTCCAGCAATACCGCCCAGAATCTGATCAGACACAAGAAGTGTGTTCTGAACTTTCTGCCTGACAGGAAGTCCTATTTCAAGGAAACCGTACGTCTGGGCTGGCCCGGCGATACACCGGAAGAGAAAATGAAGGACTTCAAGTTTACGCTCGAAGACGGCCTGATGAAGCAGGCAGATCCTTCCGGAACCTACCCGAAGGTGATCGCCGAAGCATTTCAGGCAATGGAATGCACCTGGATGGACAATCTGGAACACTGCGAAGACACGCAGCCGCTGAAAGAAGGGGAAGATCATTATGAACTGGATTCCTATCACGACTTCAACGGCATTACTTCTCCGTACGGAGCCCACTTTGTGCTGCGGGTTGACAAGATCCTGATGAAGGAAAAATACTACAATGCCATCATCAACGGCGTAAAGCGGTTTGACTTCCCGCCGTGCCCGGTTGACTACGGGTACCGTGATTCAAAGAACTTCTGGTATCACAGACATAACTTCATGATTCCGGAACTGCTGCCGATGCGCAAAACAACCGTCCAGTCTGTCCGCTATGCTGCCGACAGAATCGATCCTGAGATCACCTTTACCGATGATGCGCTTGAGAAAGTGGTCAATGTACCGCGTGTCTTCCTGCCGACAGTCCTGAAGGGCTGCATTAAATGGGCAAAGGAAAACGGCGTATCGACGATTACGGCAAAGGAGATGGATATCATTAACGACAAGAGGAATAAGGAAAAGAAAAAATGATGAATCTGACAGAACTGCGCAGTCGTATTACTGCTGTCTTTGCGGATGAACATATGACAGAGATTCCCAAGGACGAATTTTCAGCCGCAAAGTATCCGAAACTTCTTCCGGTCATGAGCTGTACGGTTGACCGCTTCCGTCTGGAGGGCTTCGGCCACATGATGACAATGCACGGCAAAGCCAAGATCGGCATGGAGATCCTCACCGTTGCCATGATGCCGTATGAAGGCAGTGCTGTTCCGTTTATGCTGGCAGATGCCGTACTGACAAACAAGAAATGCACGGTCATGGTGGAATACTATGACTGCACGGCCGGCAAGCCGGCACAGCCGCTGCTGGAAGAAATCGCCCGGAAATACAGTGACCTTGCAGCCTATGATGAGAAGCCTGCCTGGTATACGGGCGAAAGAGCGTCATATTCACTGATCAAGGAAGGAAGTCCCGATGACAGCCGTCTGGAAGAATGCATCCTGGATTCCTTCAGAGCATACCGGGAAAGCTTCCATGCGGCCGGAAAGGATGAAACCTGTCCGGAAGGACTGAAGGCATTCCGTTACCGCATGATACACGAAGGAAATCCGGCAACGGAAATTATGAATAAGGTATTGGGAAAAGACGGGGCTGAAGCATTTTTCAAAAAATGTGTCATGCCTCTCAACAGTAAAGGAGAATAACATAACATGAAAGTATTACTGGCAGGAGCTTTCGGAAAGCTCGGAACGGATGTCCTGAAGACACTTGTCCGCGAAGGCCATGATGTACTGGCTGTGGACATGATCACAAGAGATGTTGAAGGCATCGAAGGAAAGTATGAAAAGAAGACTGTGGATGTTACGAAGCCTGATCAGGTGGAAGGCATCTGCGAAGGACGTGAAGTTGTCATTACGACCGTCGGTCTGACCCGCGGCGGTGTCAATGTCACCAACTATGACATTGACTATCAGGGAAATCTGAATCTTCTGAACGATGCCGTAAAGGCAGGCGTAAAGCATTTTGCCTATGTTTCGGTACTGAAGGCCGATGATCCGCGGGCAAAGAACATTCCGATGCTTGACGCCAAGGCCAAGTTTGAAAAGAAGCTCAAGGCAAGCGGACTGCAGTATACGATTTACCGGCCGACCGGATATTTCTATGATATCGTCAAGGTCTTCAAGCCGATGATCGCCAAGGGCAAGGTAACGCTGCTCGGAAAGGATCAGGTATCCTGCAATGTCATCGATACTACCGATCTGGCTGACTTTATGGTCGAGCACATGCTGGATGACAACAAGACATACAATATCGGCGGCACGGAAACATATACCTATGAAGAAATCGCCAATATGATGTTTGCCGTCAACAACAAGAAACCGAACATCGCAAGGGCACCGGTCTGGCTGTTTGATGTACTGGCATGGATCCAGAAAGTGAGAAAGACCGGAAAGGAAGGTCTGATCCGTTTCTCGCAGTGGACGCTGAGCGAATCGATGGTTGCCGATGTGCATTACGGCAAGCTCTCCTTTAAAAAGTATATTGAGGAGAACGGAAAGGTCGATGCATAATGGGCTGGAATCTTCTCTGGATCGTCTTTGCGGCATGTCTTGCCGCATGTTCAATCGGCTTTAAGAAATTTGTATGGTTCATGTCAATCGGCTACGGCCTGGGCGTTGCGGCAGGCGGCGCAGCCATACTCTGCATTTTCTTCTCCAAGCTGCAGTGGCTGAATGTTTTTCAGTGTGCCGTACTGCTGTTCTACGGCATCCGTCTGGCATATTTTCTGTGGTCGCGTGAACGCCGCAGCAAGGCCTATATGGAAGCCATGAAAGGTGTCTCCGACAGCACCGTGCCGATGCCGGTTATGGTGTGCATGTGGATCTTCATGGGTGCCCTGTATACAATGCAGGTATCGCCGGTATTCTACCGTCTGTACAACGGCAGCACCGATGTTACCGTTCCGCTGATCGGGGCTCTGATTTCTCTTGCCGGCGCAGTCATTGAGGCAATGGCTGATCAGCAGAAGAGCGAACAGAAGAAGGTACATCCCGACAAGGTCGCAACGGAAGGCCTGTTCCGGATCTGCCGCTGCCCGAATTACTTCGGTGAACTGCTGATGTGGCTCGGTGTCTTTGTCGGCGGTCTGACAACATATCGCGGGATCGGCCAGATCCTGATGGCAGTCATTTCCTTTATTGCCATCTGCATCATCATGTTCAACGGTGCCCAGCGCCTGGAAAAGCGGCAGAAAGAACGCTACGGAAATGATCCGGAATTCAATCACTACTGTGATACGACACCGATCATCATTCCGTTCATCCCGCTGTATCATCTGAACAGAAAAGGAGAGTGATCATCATGAGTCTGCCGATGGCAATTGTGGATTTTATTCCCGTTTTCCTGTTTCTGACGGCAGCCATGACACTTCTTCATGACTTCTATCATCTGATGTCAAAAGGTGCCTATGCCCTGTTCGGCGGCGGCCTTCTTGTCATCTTTACAGCCGGTTTCTGCAAGGCTCTGTGGAAACTTCTGTATGCGCTGAATATCTGTGATTTTGCGGCTCTGAATACGGCATTCTTTCCGATGCAGACGGTCGGCTTTGTGCTCGGCGGCATCGGTATGGCCGGACTGCTGTTTTTTCCGCAGAAGAATACCGTATATGCGGCTGTGCCGGCAGTGTTCAAGGGCACGATGATCTTTGTTGCCCTGACGGTTCTCGGCACTCTGAGTATCTGGGGCGGTCTGGCAGACATTGCCGGAAAGATGAAGAAACGCGATATCATGGCAGTTTTTATCGTCTCATTCATCTGTATGATGGGAATGGGATATCTTTCCGCCAAAGATTTCAGTCAGCCGCTTATGAACTGGATCGGTGAGGGTGTCAATATTGCAGGAATGTCACTGTTCCTTCTGGGAGTCAGAGCGCTTCATAAAGCCGGGCTGGAAACATTTGAACTGAAATAGTCAGAAAGGCATCACATGATGCCTTTTCTGTTGTCTTTGGTGATCATGAAAGTTACACTGAAGCCGGAGGTGCATATGTTATTTGTCTGCTATGCAAAATGCGGAACCTGCCGCAAAGCTGAAAAATGGCTTGCCGGACATGGAATTGCATTTGAAAAAAGAGATATCAGGGAACAGAAGCCGACCGCAGCCGAACTGAAGGAATGGCAGAAGGCGAGCGGTCTGGAATGGAAGAAATTCTTCAATACCAGCGGCCGGATCTATAAGGAAAATCATATTAAGGACCGGCTGAAGGATATGAGTGAGGAAGAAATCATTGAACTGCTGGCAAGCGACGGCATGCTGGTGAAACGGCCGGTTCTGATCACCGATGACAGGGTTCTGGTCGGATTCAGGGAAAGCGAATACGAAACACTGCTGTAAAAAAGGCGGATTCACAGAATCCGTCTTTTTCAGTAGAATAATGCCTTGTTCTTTTTCGCTGCTTCCGGCAGGTCGTAGTCTTCCAGAATATTGCAGTCCAGACCGCTGATGACTGACAGTGCCCGGTTCAGATCCGTATCGTCCAGAAAGCGTTTCGGATCATGGACATCCAGGCCGATGATGATCGGACACTTCTTTCTGGCAAATTCTTCAAAGAATATTCTGGTCGGATAGGCATAGCGCATGCCGTCCTCATATCTGTGCATGCCGTAATGTACACCGGAACCGGTATTCAGTTCCAGGGGCATATTGTATTTCAGGGAAATATCGGCAATTCTTTCAGCGCATTCCCGGACCGATCCGTCCAGTTTCTGATAGCGGTACAGGGCAACATCGGGATGGGCGATATAATCGCACAGATGATGTTCACAGGCTGCTTCCAGCATGTCGACATATCTGTTCAGCGTGTCCGGATCGTTGATGGAATAGGCACTGACACGGTCAAAAAAGACATTGTGCTGACCGAGTATCAGATAATCCAGGTTCCGGCGGTATTCGCTGAGAACATCCCACTGTTCCGGATAGTATTCGACTTCCATGCCGAGATAGATATCGATCTGATCTTTATACTTTTCCTTCAGGGAACGGATACTGCTGAAGTATCCGGTGGTTTCGCTGATGTCCATGCGCTCGGGCGGATAAGGTATCCGGTATGCCGCATGGTCTGAAAAGCCAAGTGTCTTCAGCCCGCCCTGAATGGCAGCGAGTACATATTCCTCATCTTCTCCTACAGCATGGCCGCAGCGTTTTGTATGGGTATGCCAGTTTGTCTTGATCATAATTCATTCTCCGTTTCGTTCAGCAGCCAGGCGCACATTGCGGCAGGACTTTCTGCAGCAGCCAGTGCACCGGCTTTTTTCATTTCCTCCGCAGATCCGAATCCCCAGCCTGCCGCCAGGCAGGGAATGCCGACTGCGGCAGCTCCTTCAGCGTCAAATACGGTATCGCCGATCATCAGCGGACTGCGGCAGCTGATCTGTTTCAGCATGTAGCGGAGCACATCTTCCTTCTTTTCGCGGCTGCGGTCAAAGGATGCCCCGGCTATCAGTTCAAAGTACCGGTCAAGACCGAATCTGTTCAGCACTTCACGGGCTGTCGGCTCCGGCTTTGACGTTCCTACAAACAGTCTGAATCCGGCTTCTTTCAGCAGTTTCAGTGCATCTTCAATACCGTCATACGGCGCACATTCATATTTGCCTTCCGCATGATACAGTTCACGGAAGTCCTTGATGGCGTCGGCTACACCGTCCTGCGGCACTCCGAAAGCAGGGAATGAAGAGGACAGGGGCGGTCCGACAAATACCCTGAGTGAGCCGGGATCGTTCACGGAAATCCCGGCTTTCTGAAGAGCATATGCAGCACAGCGCATGATGCCGGGACCGGTATTGATCAGAGTTCCGTCAAGGTCAAAAAGCAGTGCATCGTATCTTCCCATATCTTCTCCAGTCTGAAACACATTGATTATAATACAGTTTCCCGGGAAATATGCAGAGGAAACAATTGACGGCAGAAACAGGACATATATAATAATAGTTGAACAGTTGTTCAAATGAGGAAATGTTTATGACAACTTTGAAATACAGGCTTGAAGGTCTTGATTGTCCGAACTGTACGGAAAAACTGAGAAAGAAAATAGCAGATCTGGATGGCATCAGCGATGCACAGCTGACCTATCCGGACGGCATATGCATTCTGCAGACTGACAGAGCGGAAGAAGAAATCGAAGACGAAATACTGAAAACAATTCATGATGCCGAACCGGAAGTGACAGTCACGGAACTGCATGACGGCCACCATCACTGTGAATGTGAACATGACCATGATGAACATGATCACTGCGAATGCGGAGAGCATCATCACCATCATGAACATCATCATGACGAAAAGGCTGTCTGGTACTTTGAAGTGAAGGGTATTGACTGCGAAAACTGTGCCGCCCGCCTGCAGGAGAAAATTGCCGAAACGGAAGGGCTGGAAAATGTCAGGTTCTCATTCTCCGACCGGCTGCTGGAATATACCTGTGATCATGACAGGGGAAAGGAAATGGCAGAGAAGGTCAGAGCAGTCATTGCCGGGTTTGAGCCGGAAGCTTCGGTTACGGCAAAGGGCCATGCCCATGTCCATGATCATGAAGAAGAACACCATCACGAGCATGAACATGAACATGAAAAACATCACCATGTCACAGACCGCACCAGACGTTTTACGATCAACGGTATTGACTGTGCCGACTGTGCCGCAAAGCTGGAAGGAAAGCTGGAAAAGATCGAAGGCATCGAAAATGTAAACATCAGCTTCATGAACAGCTCACTGATGTTTGACTGTGATGCACAGGATGCTGAAAGAATTGAAAAGGAAGTGCGTGAAATCACGGCGAAAGAAGAACCGGAGGCAGAAATCATACCGCTGTCTGCCGGCAGAAACTATCAGTTCCGCATTCACAATATCGACTGTGCCGACTGTGCCGCGAAGCTGGCACGGAAGGCAGAGAAGATCAGCGGTGTTATCACTGCCGATGCGGACTTCATGCATGAGATCCTGAATGTCTCCATGGAGCCTTCCGAGCTGAACCGGATCCGTGATGAAATCATCCGGATGGTAAAAGAGGAAGAACCGGAAGTGGAAGTCAGTCTGATCGAAAAGAAGACTGCCGTTCCGGATGAAGAAGAGGAAAATGACCGGCTGATGCCGGCAAGGCTGATTGCCGGTGCCGTGCTGTTTGCGGCTTCCCTGTTTGTTCAGGGAAATCTGCAGATGGTGCTGTCGGTATGTGCGTGGCTGATCCTGGGCTATGATATCCTGATCAAGGCAGTGCGCGGGATCGGCCGCGGCCAGCTGTTTGACGAACATTTCCTGATGGCCGTGGCAACGATAGCAGCACTGTATCTGAAGGATTACCGGGAAGCTGCCGGTGTCATGCTGTTTTATCAGATCGGTGAATATTTCCAGGATCTGGCAGTCAGAAGGTCACGCCGTTCCATCGGCGAACTGATGGATATCCGGAGTGAATATGCCATGGTTCTGCGGAACGGTGAATATGTAAAGACGGATCCGGAAGAAGTAGGAACCGGTGAAACAATTCGTGTCGTTGCCGGCGAAAAGATCCCGCTGGACGGAGTCATCATCGAAGGTGCTTCCAGTCTGGATACGGCATCGCTGACCGGTGAATCGCGGCTGCGTGATGCCGATGTCGGCGATGAAGTGATAAGCGGTGCCCTGAATATGAACGGCACACTGCTGATCAGGGTGACAAAGCCGTACAGTGAGTCAACGGTTGCCCGCATTCTTGAACTGGTGGAAAATGCCGAATCAAAGAAGTCCGGGCAGGAGAAATTCATTACGAAGTTCTCGCGGTATTATACACCGGCGGTGGTATTTGCGGCGGTTGTCACTGCTGTCATTACTGCCATGGTTACCGGCAGTATCAATACCGGTATCTATCGTGCCTGCACATTCCTGGTCATTTCCTGTCCGTGTGCCCTGGTGATTTCCGTTCCGCTTTCATTCTTTGCCGGTATCGGCGGTCTTTCCGGCCGCGGCATTCTTGTCAAGGGAGCGAATCTGATTGAAAGCCTGGCACATGTGAACAGAATCGTCATGGATAAAACCGGCACTCTGACTTCGGGAAGCTTTGCGGTCAGTGAAATACTGGATGCGCAGGATCAGAGGCAGGTGCTGAAGGATGCGGCATATGCCGAACATATTTCCAATCATCCGATTGCCCTCGGTATCCGCAGTGCCTGTGATGAAGAAATCGATGAGACACTGATCAGGGATGCACAGGAGATCGCCGGCCGCGGTCTGATGGTTACCGTGAATGGGGAAACGATTCTTGCCGGCAATGAAAAGCTGCTGCAGGAAAACGGTGTTGAATGCCCGCACCGCAGTGTTTCCGGAACAGCTGTCTATGTCGCAAAAGGCGGACAATATGAAGGCTGTCTGGTTCTGAGGGATCAGCTGAAGGCGAATGCCGCAAAGGCTGTGCAGGAGCTGCAGTCGCAGGGAAGAAGCTGCTGTATTGTTTCCGGTGACAGCAGACAGATCGTTGATGAAACTGCCGCAGAGCTCGGCTGTAAAAAAGCCTGGGGAGAATGTCTGCCGCAGGATAAGGTTAAAATTGTAGAAAGTCTGAAACAGGAAGGCGTAACAGCCTTTGTCGGAGACGGTGTCAACGATGCACCGGTGCTGGCAGCGGCGGATATCGGTATGGCCATGGGAGCTCTCGGAGCGGACGCTGCCATAGAAGCGGCGGATGTTGTCATCATGGACGACAATCCGGAAAAGATTGCTCTGGCGATCCGCGGTGCCGGAAAAATACTGAAGGTTGCGAATCAGAACATTTACGGAGCCATCAGTATCAAGATCCTGACACTGATCCTCGGCGCCTTCGGAATTGCCAACATGTGGATGGCGATTTTCGCCGATACCGGTGTTGCGATGCTGTGTGTGCTCAATGCCATGCGGCTTCTCAGAATCGGCAGATAACAAATGAAAAAAGGCTGTGTGAAAGCCTTTTTTTGTATACAGCAGATGTTCTGGGAGATCAGATTGCCCGTTTTCCTTTTGCGGCATAGGCATCGGTACGGGGCAGCCATTCCAGGAATTTCTCAACTTCGATATTCCAGAACCGCCATTCATGTCCGTATCCTTCGATTTCATCCCAGGTGACATCGGCGCCGAGTTCTCTGAGTTCGTCTGCGAACGCTTTGCATGAGTCAAACAGGAAGTCGGCAGTGCCGCACGAAGCGTAGATCTTCGGGAATGTTTTTCCTTCTTCCCTGACCGATTTTGCCAGATCATGAAGAATGCTTCTGCCGCCGGCTGCACCGGCAAATCCGCTGCCGCCTCCCATACTGGCAAGCTGCTCGGGGACGATTTCGACACCGGCTGAGAAAGTACCGATGGCCGCATATCTTTCCGGATGTGAAAGTCCGTGGAGATAGGAACCGTAGCCGCCCATGGAAAGGCCGGCAATATAGGTATCTTCCGGTCTGGAAGATACCGGAAACATGTTTGTTACAAACTCAGGCAGTTCTTCCGACACAAAAGTGAAGAAGTCATCGCCGCCCACCTTGGAATAGGACTTGTTTTCAGCCGAAAGATTGACGACGGCGATCCGCTGTTCCTCGGCAAACATTTCAACGTTGGTGTAGCCGGTCCACTGGGCATGGTTATTCCCGAAGCCGTGAAGAAGGTAGACAACCGGATACCTGTCAGTAATGACATGGGTCGGCTTGTCTCCCAGGCCGAGTGATTCAGGACAGGTGGAAGTCGGAATGATAACGGTAATGTCGACTGCCCGCAAAAGGGTGCGCGAGTAAAAATTACATACAAATTTAGCCATATGATTTTCCTTTCTCCGTATGAAACGGATACCTTGGTTACCTTAATTGTAGCGAAATAATGCAGAGACGGGATACAGAAATGATTTCCGTATTGCCTCTGCAGACTTGCCGGAATCGGGAATGCAATGTATATTGGCAAAGGAGAGAATGCAATGAGTGTATTTGATATGATCAGTGTCGGAACCCTGGTGCTGTTTGTCGGAGGTTATCTCTGGGTCATGGCATCACGGAAGACGGCACCGCCGAAAGACTGAGACAAAGAAAAAAGGAGATTCGGAATCTCCTTTTTTTGTTCAGCATTTATTCTACGTAGATGAATCCGTACAGTGACTGACCTTCCGGCAGACCTCCGCCCGGGATCCAGCGTTCGTTGTATCCGCCGAGGAAGCCGCCTTCAGCGATATGGTAGGATCCGTCCGGACCTACAGCATCGACATAGGCAACGTGGTTGGAATATACGGCAACGGAACCGACTGCCGGTGTGCCGCCTGTTGCATAGCCTGAAGCAGAGGCATTTGCCAGCCAGCTTCCGGCATTTCCGAGGGACGGGAGGGCAACACCTGTACTCTGGTAGGCAAGCTGCCATGCGGTCCATGTGCAGTTGGAGTAGCCGCCGCCATACGGATTGGCACCGCTGTCACTGACTACCGGACTGCCGGAACCGGGGCTGTAGAAATCGCTCTGTTCCTGCTGTTCCTGCAGCTGACGCTGTGCTTCTTCTTCCGCCTGACGCTGTGCTTCTTCTTCGGCTGCGATACGTGCAGCTTCTTCTTCAGCCTGACGTCTTGCTTCTTCCTCTCTGGCACGGATGACCTCTTCCGGTGTCTTGACAGTAACGGTCAGATCGGCACTGGTCTTGTTTCCTTCCAGATCGACAACAGTGTAGTTGACAGTGTAATTTCCGTCGGTATTCATATCCGGAGCTCCGGACACTTTCAGTGTCGGGAGGATTCCCGAGTCATCATTGATATAAGCAATATAGGATGAAGCGTTCCAGGCATCACCGTTATTGACGGTAATGTTCTTGGATTTCAGCTTCAGCTGCGGAGCACTGGATTTGACCATCTTGACAGTAGCATCCTGAGTGAAGGAATAGCCGATGCTCTTTGTGCTGTCTTCAGCCGAGACCAGCGTTACTTTTGCGGTAACCGACTGGATGGCCGTGGTCGTACGGTCGAAACCGACGATATCCAGGGTACTTCTTTCGATGTCTATATCATCCAGGGAAACAGTTTCATCAAAGGATGCCCGTTCTGTGATGATTTCTTTCTTCAGTGTGCTGAGCGGATTGGAATCCTGCATGGAAATTTCGATCAGCGGCAGTTCAATCAGATTTGCCGTTTCGTCGCTGGCTGATACCTGCAGAGCCGGGATCGTTGCGGCAAACATTCCTGCTGCAGCCAGTCCGGTCAGTGCAATGCCAAACTTTCTTTTGTTCTTTTTCTTACTCACCATGCCAATATTCTACAAATTTTTGGCAGACTTTTTCAATGCTTTGTGAGCATTTCACATATTTCACACAAATTGTTAGCGCTTTTATTGGTTTTTTTGTGTGATTTCTCTGCTATTTATAATTCCTTTATTTATATAGCAAGATGAAAAACGATGTGAATCTGTTATACTGTAGGACGTGAAAACAGTAATACAGAGAGTGCGTGAAGCATCCGTTACGATCGACGGTTCCGTGCACGGAAAAATAGATCGGGGTTATCTGCTTCTGGTCGGAATCCAGGATGATGATACGGAAGCGATTGTCCGCAAAACTGCAGAAAAGATCTCGCGGCTCAGAATCTTTGAAGATGAGGCCGGCAAGATGAATCTTTCCCTTGCCCAGGTGAACGGATCCGTTCTTTCCATCTCACAGTTCACATTGTATGCGGACTGCCATAAGGGAAACCGGCCGTCATTTGACAAGGCCGGGAAGCCGGATCATGCGAAAAAGATGTATGCATATTTCAATGATGTGCTCAGGGAACTCGGCCATCATGTGGAGGAAGGCATCTTTGCGGCAGATATGAAAGTCAGTCTGTGCAATGACGGTCCGGTTACGATCGTTCTTGATTCTGATGAACTCTTCGGCTGAGCCAAAGGAGGAAATGATGACACCGGAATATGAACTGAATGATATTGTGGAAATGAAAAAGGAACATCCGTGCCGCAAGTCGAAATACTGGAAGGTTATCAGGATGGGCGCAGATATAAAGATCAAATGCCAGGGCTGCGGTGCCGTGGTAATGTTTCCGCGTCATGAATTTGAACGGAAGCTGAAAAAGGTGATTGAAAAAGCACAACAGGAAGGATATTGATTATGGCATTAACAGCTGGTATCGTCGGTCTGCCGAATGTCGGCAAGTCGACATTGTTCAACGCAATTACAAACAGCCAGGTTCTGGCTGAGAATTATCCGTTCGCAACCATCAGTCCGAATGTCGGCGTGGTGGAAGTGCCGGACGAAAGAATGGAAGAATTCGTAAAGTTCTACAACCCGAAGAAAACGATCTATACGACCTTTGAATTCACCGATATTGCCGGCCTGGTCAAAGGCGCATCGAAAGGCGAAGGCCTGGGCAACCAGTTCCTTGCCAACATCCGTGAAACAGATGCCATTGTGCATGTCGTCAGATGCTTTGATGATGCCAATATCGAACATGTGGAAGGCAGTGTTGATCCGATCCGCGACATTGAAGAAATCAACCTGGAACTGTGCCTGGCCGATCTGGATTCGGTCATCAGCCGTATCGGCAGAATTGCCAAGAAGGCACAGACCAAGGACAAGGACGCAGTCCGTGAAATGGCTGTGCTGACGAAGATGAAGGACGCTCTGGAAGCGGGAAAGGCAGTCCGTCTGCTGGATCTGAACGATGATGACAGAGCCTTTATCCGCAATTACGGCCTGCTGACTTCCAAGCCGGTCATCTATGTTGCAAATATGAGCGATGAGGAAATTGCCGATCCGGAAGCCAACGGCTACTATCAGAAGGTTAAGGAATTTGCGGCTTCCGAAGGCAGTGAATGCATTGCCGTCTGTGCCAAGATCGAAGAAGAGCTGTCCGGTCTCGACAAGGAGGAAAAGAAAGCATTCCTGGATGATCTCGGCATCCCTCAGTCGGGACTGGATCAGATCATTCAGGCTGCCTATCATCTGCTTGGACTGAGAACCTTCTTTACGGTCGGCGAACCGGAATGCCGGGCATGGACATTCCGCGAGGGAATGAAGGCGCCGCAGTGTGCCGGCATTATCCACACTGATTTTGAAAAGGGCTTTATCCGGGCGGAAATCTACAGCTATGAGGACTTCATGGAATATCATTCGGAAGTGGCTCTGAAGGAGCACGGACGGATCCGTCTGGAAGGAAAAGAATATCTGATGAAGGACGGAGATATTGTCTTCTTCCGCTTCAATGTGTAAATTCACACATTTTCAGCAGTTTAGTGATAAAATATATAAGTAATTACGGAGGGTTTTGATTATGAAACTGATTCTGGCTATTGTATCAAATGATGATGCTTCTGCTGTATCTTCGGCATTGACGAAAAATAATTTCTATATGACAAGACTGGCTACGACCGGCGGATTCCTGCGTGCCGGAAACACCACGATCATTGTCGGTACCGAAGATGAACTGGTTGACAAGTGCATTGAGACCATTGGCTCCGAGGCAAAGAGACGTACGGAAATCGTTCCGTCAACAGCCAGTTATGATATCGGACGCTATGCATCCTTCCCGGTTGAAGTACAGATCGGCGGTGCTACAATTTTCGTCCTGGATGTCGAACAGTTCAAGAAACTGTAAGGGCAGATCAGCCGTTCTCATTGATGGGAACGGTTTTTTTAGAGGAAATGATGAGAATCCGAAAGACAGAAGAAAAAGATACAGCCGCAGTGCTGGAAGTCTATGAAGACGCGAAGCAGTATTTCAGCCGGAACGGTATTCCGCAGTGGCAGAAGGGGACTCCCAATGCCGAGACACTGCAGGAAGACATGCAGAGGGGATACAGCTACGTTCTCGAAGAAGACGGAGAAGTGATCGGCACGGCCTGTATCATTGAGGAAAACGACAGTGACTATCTGCAGATCAGTGACGGGGCATGGCTGAATGATGAACCGTACATTGTCATTCACCGCATTGCCGTAAGGTCTTCCTGCAAGGGAAGGGGAACGGCTTCGCAGCTGCTTTCCTTTGCGGAGAAACGGCTGCAGGAAAGAGGATGGCGCAATATCCGGATCGATACGCATGAAAAAAACCGTTCCATGCGCAGATTCCTGGCGAAGAACGGGTTTGTGCAGTGCGGCAGTGTCATTGTCGGAAGATGGCGTGAACCGCGCATTGCCTGTCAGAAAATCATGTAGGGAAGCAGATCATACGGATCTGTTTTTCTTATACTCTTCAGCCGCTTTCAGGAGATCTTCGCGGCGGTTGAAAATGCGGTCTTCCATCACCTGGTTCAGCAGGTATTCCAAAGTATCAGAGATTTCTTTTCCCTGTATGCCCAGGGCTTTGATATCGCTGCCGCTGACTGCCAAATCCCTGAGCTGCCAGCATTCACGGCGGCGCAGAACGTCGTCGTATTCCAGTTGGGCAGCGATGATGTTGAGAGAAGGATCCAGTGCCTGCCGGAATTCAAGATATTCCTGAAAGGGAACCTGCAGCCGGCGCATCAGTTTGCGGACGGCGGTATGGGAAGATATATCTGCATCCTTCAGTTCCAGCAGGTTCGCAGTTTCCCTGATTTCGCGCACGGAGAATTTCATCTCCCGCAGTGTCTGTACGGGATCGGGGCATCTGCAGCAGCACAGTATCAGGGCCATGCGGATCTGCGGGCTGCGGGTGCGGTCAATGGCGGTCAGTGTTTTCTGCCATTCTGCATCATCTGTGTCTTTGCCGAAAGGAATACAGGTCAGGAATACCGTGCGGTACTCCTGCATATATCCGGCACAGTGCGGGGCAGACAGAAAACCGCAGAGTTCTTCCCGGATGCGTTCCATGGAAATGTATTCCAGCAGGCCGCATTTCTGCTTTAATGCCCTGCCTGTTTCAGGCTCGATGGTAAAATCCAGCCGGGCCGCAAAGCGCAGGGCTCTGAGGATGCGCAGGGCATCTTCATCAAAGCGGTCCTCGGCATTGCCGATGCAGCGCAGGGTGCGGTTTTTCAGATCTTCCAGGCCAGAGAAAAAGTCGAGTATGCCTTCGGAAGGGTTATAGCAGAGGGCATTGACGGTAAAGTCACGGCGGGCACAGTCTTCCCGGACTGCCTGGGAAAAGGTGACGGATTCCGGATGGCGGTGATCACTGTATCCTGCGTCCTGCCGGTAGGTTGTGATCTCTACCGGATTGCCCTCGCTCAGAACCGTCAGGGTGCCGTGTTTCAGGCCGGTATCGATTGTTTTGTAGCTGCGGAAAACCTCGCGCATTTCCTGCGGCCTGGCATTGGTGGTCAGGTCGTAGTCATGTACCGGCATATGCAGCAGAAAACTGCGGACGGCACCGCCGACCACATAGCATTCATAGCCGTTTTCCTCAAGAAGCCGGATCAGTTGTTCCACATATGCGGGGAGCTGTATCTGCATGGCTATATTGTACTATAGGAAGCTGTCGGTGACGGCAAAACAAAAGGACAAATTGTGTTACACTTTGAATAGGAAAGCGGGTTTTATTATGAGAATCGGACAATCATCGGATATTCACCGTCTTGTGGAAGGCAGGAAACTGATCCTGGGCGGTGTTGAAATTGAATCGGATCTGGGTCTTCTCGGACACAGTGATGCGGATGCCCTGACACATTCTGTGGCTGAGGCAATTCTCGGTGCCCTGGCTCTGGGCGATCTGGGAAAATGGTTCCCGGATACCGACCCGGCCTGGGAAGGGGCAGACTCACAGGTCATCCTGCGGGAAGTGGCCCGGATGATGGATGAAAAGGGATACAGAATCGGAAATGTAGACAGCCTGGTGCTGATCGAAAAACCGAAAATGGCTCCGCATATTCAGAAAATGCGGGAGAATTTTGCGGCGGCGCTGAACTGTGATATTGACAGGATCAGTGTCAAGGCGACCCGGGGTGAAGGCCTCGGCTATGTCGGACGCCGGGAAGGCGTGCTGGCGCAGGCTGTCGTGCTGCTGGAGGAAAAGGAACAGAATGTTTGAAAAAACGGATGAAGTAAAAGTGCTGCGCGATCCCGTGCACGGCTATATCAGAGTGGAACTGAAGGTAATCTGGGACTGTATCAACAGTGCCTGGTTTCAGCGTCTGCGCCGCATCCGTCAGCTCGGCGGCGCCAACATGGTCTATCACTGTGCCGAGCATACCCGTTTTGCCCATTCTCTGGGAGTGTATGAAATTGTCCGCCGGATGGTTACGGAAGTGCCGGATATTGTAGCCGCACTGAGTGAGCGCGACAAGGTTGCGGTCATGGCTGCCGGACTGCTTCACGATCTCGGACACGGTCCCTACAGTCATGCCTTTGAAACCGTCACGAATACATCCCACGAGGAATATACCTGCCGGATCATTGAAGAAGACACGGAAATCACCCGGATTCTGAACGATGCGGCACCGGGTATGGCAAAGGAAGTGGCAGATGTGATCCGCCATGCCGGAAAGAATCCGCTGCTGTCGCAGATCGTCAGCAGTCAGCTGGATGCGGACAGAATGGATTATCTGCTCAGGGATGCCTATTTCACCGGCACCAAGTACGGTGAATTTGACATGGAGAGAATACTGCGCACGCTCCGCATTGAAAAAGGGCGGCAGCTGGTGGTCAAGCAGAGCGGTGTCTATGCCGTGGAAAACTATATCATGTCCAGATATCACATGTACTGGCAGGTGTATTATCATCCGACAGCCCGCAGCTATGAATGCATCATGCATGCGCTGTTCCGCCGTCTGAAGGAACTGTATGCGGATGACCCTTCGGATCTGATCGAAATCTTCAGACCGCTGGTAAAAAAGGGTCCGATTTCCCTGCCGGATTATTTCCGCCTGGATGAATCATCCTGCGGCTATGCCTTTGATGTGCTCGCCGGGCATGATGATCCGATCGTTCGCGATATGGCCGAGCGTATCCGTGACCGCCGCCTGTTTGAGTATGCCGACAGTACGCCGGAAAGGGTTGCCGAGCTTCAGCAGCAGCTGAAAGAAGCGGGACTGGACGAGGAATACTATCTGGGACATGATTCGGTCCGCCAGAGTCCGTATGTGCCGTATACCGGCAGTCAGGACAGCCGTATCTGGATCCGCATGAAGGACGGCTCGATCCGTGAACTGTCTGATGCGTCCACGATCGTATACAGCCTGACGCACGGACCGACAAACGATGACAACAAGGTGTTTTATCCGCGCGAGATCCGCAGCGGTGTCTGAAGAGGTTACGGAATGAAAGTGAATATCCGTATGATCCGCAGGGATATGCTGAGCAATGAAGAAGAGGTGCTGCTGGAAACAGAAGCGCTGCTGAACGGAAACAGACTGCTCTACAGGGAAAGCGGAACAGCCCGGCAGTCTGTTGTTTTCGGTGAGCGCATCATTCTTGAACGCCATGCCGACGTCAGCAGCGAAACGGTTCTGATTCCCGGCCGCGAGGGCACAGGCACCGTCACTTCGGAATACGGGACAATGGAACTGAAGACCCGGCTGATTGATTTCTCCAGAACCCCGCAGGAATGGTCGGCGGAATATCAGGTGTATGCAGGCAGTGAGATTGCCCTTCATCAAAAGCTGATTTGGCAGATATCAATGAAAAATTAAGTATTACTGTTGACTTTGCATGCAGAGTGCTCTACTATTTCGATGCGGATTTAAAGGAGAATAGTTTGAATGAGTTACAATCAGACGATGACCGACGTTGCCTACATCTATCTCTCGAAGCGTAAGAGAGAAATCGAATTTGCAAAGCTCTGGGCCGAAGTCTCCAAAACAATGAAAATCCCAGAAGAGAAGCTGAAGCGCAAGAAGAGTCAGTTCTACTCCGAACTGATGCTTGACAACCGCTTTGCATCTCTTGACAATAATAAGTGGGATCTGAGGAACAGACGCAAGTTTGACGAAGTTCATGTCAACACCAGCGAAATCGAAATCGACGACGAAGAGAATGATGAGCCGATCGACGACAGCGGTCTGGATATTCCCAGCGGCGATGATGCATATTGATAATGCAAGGTAATTAAGAAAGCGCGGATGCGCTTTTTTGCTTAACAAATCGCTTTTCATCATAAGTAAAAAGGAATAGAATAAAAGTACCTAAATTAAGGAGGAAAAATAATTTTATGGTTTTAGTTTCTGCTAAGGAAATGATTGAAAAGGCTCATGAAGGCCATTATGCGATTCCCGCATTTAACACCAACAACCTGGAATGGACAAAGTGCATTCTGACAGCCTGCGAACAGGCTAAGTCACCTGTTATCATTCAGGCTTCCGAAGGTGCAGCAAAGTACATGGGCGGCTACAAGATGGTCGTAGACATGGTTGCTGACCTGCATGATTCCATGGGAATTACAGTACCGGTTGCTCTGCATCTGGACCACGGCACATATGAAGGCGCAAAGGCCTGCATCGAAGCCGGATTCACATCCGTTATGTTCGACGGCTCTCACTTCGATTTCGAAGAGAACGTTGAAAAGTCCAAGGAAATCATCATGCTCGCTCACTCCAAGGGCGTATCTGTAGAATGCGAAGTCGGCGGCATCGGCGGCACAGAAGACGGCGTTACATCCAACGGCGAACTGGCTGACCCGAAAGAATGCGCAGACATTGCTGCTCTGGGCGTTGACTTCCTGGCTGCCGGCATCGGCAACATCCACGGCAAGTATCCGGAAAACTGGGCTGGTCTGAACTTTGACCGTCTGAACGAAATCAACGAAGCAGTCAACGGCAAACCGCTGGTTCTGCACGGCGGCTCCGGCATTCCGTTCGATCAGACAAGCAAGGCTATCACAATGGGCGTTTCCAAGATCAATGTAAACACTGAATTACAGCTGGTCTTCGCTGATGCCACAAGAAAATATATCGAAGCAGGCAAGGATCTCGAAGGCAAGGGTTATGACCCGCGTAAACTCCTGAAGCCGGGCTGCGATGCAATCGTTGCCAAGGCAGTTGAACTCTGCGAAGCATTCGGTTCCGCCAACAAGGCTTAATCACTCATTTCCGAGGCAAAAGACTCACATGAAAATGTGGGTCTTTTTTTGCGGCAGGAATACGGGATCTGAATAAACATATTTACAGTCTGTTATGAATGCAGGCAGAATAAGTGATTTTAATATGTGATTTTACACATCATTTTCACATAAAATTGATTTATTATTTGCAACAGAAATTTCGATGAAAACATGTAAAGTGCTTTCATTTCACTAAAAATGTCATATTTTGAAAAAAATGTGTCAAAAAATTTTCAAATAACAAGACATTCAAGCAAAATAATTGCCATAATGTGTGATTTTGATTGCAAACAATTTCGAGGATGAGTAAACTCATATGTGAAAGGGGATTTCATAATTATGAATGAAAATTTTATGAATGGCCTTCTTTCCTTCGCAGGAAAGATGCAGTCCAACAAGATCCTGTCCGCTATTAAGGACGGATTCGTTGACAACATGCCAGTCGTCATCATGGGTGCTTTCTGCACACTGTTCCAGTTCATTCTCTCCGCTACAGCAGCTCAGGGTTATCAGATTTCTCTGGCTAACGTTCCGGGATTCGGCTGGTTAGCCGGTCTGTGGGACATGTGGGGCATGATGAACTATGGCTGCATGAACTTCATGGCAGTTGCAATCGTATTCCTTGTCTCCATGCACTATGCCGAGAACCTCGGCCACGCTGGTGACAAAACTGCTCCGGCAGTAGCTCTGGCTTCCTTTGTATCTCTGATCAACACAAAGATCACATACACACCGGAAGGCGCAACAGAAGCTGTTTCAGTAGGCAGCGGTGTCCTGAACACATACACAAATGCTCAGGGTCTGTTCGTAGCTCTGATCGTTGGTATCCTGGCTACACTGATCTATGTTAAGCTGATCCAGTCCGGCAAGCTCACACTGAAGCTGCCTGACAGCGTTCCGCCGAACGTAGCTCACTCCTTCTCCGTACTGTTCCCGGCTGTCCTCACAATTCTGTGCTTCGGTCTGCTCGGCTTCGTTATGGACAAGGTATTCCACAGCTCTTTCTTCACACTGATCGCTACGATCATGGCTCCGGTACAGGCTATCATGACAGGTCTGCCGGGCTACCTCGTAATCGTTCTGATCATGATGCTCCTGTGGTGGTTCGGTATTCACGGACCGAACGTAATGGGCGCTGTTACAACACCGTTCATGACAGCTGCTTATGCTGCTAACAACGCTGCATTCGCTGCCGGCGAACCGCTGCCGAACATCATCTGCACACCGTTCGGTTCTGCATTCTTCTCTCACACAGGTTCCGGCATCACCGGCGGTCTGATCATCGCTATTCTGCTGTTCTCCAAGAGAGACGACTATAAGGCAATCGCAAGACTGGCTATTCCGTGCGGAATCTTCAACATCAACGAGCCGATTATCTTCGGTATCCCGATGGTTATGAACCCGCTGCTCGGTATTCCGTTCTTCCTTGCTCCGGTTGTATCCGTTACTATCGGTTACATCCTGACAGTTATCGGTATCTGCCCGAGATTCGGTGTCGACGCTCCGTGGACAACTCCGACAGGTATCCTTGGCTTCCTCGCTTCCGGCGGTAACATCATGGGTGGTCTGTCCCAGCTGATCGCATTCGCATCTTCGATCCTGGTATACACACCGTTCGTTATCATCGCCAACAAGCAGGTTTCTGAAGCTGCAGCTTAATCTGAATGAGCAAGGCGTCTAAACGCCAGAAACTTACTCAGGAAGAATTAAAAGAAGAGAATAAAAAACTGCGCCGGGAAATGGCACAGCGTGATCTCTTAACCAAAGAGGATCAGCAGCGTATCGTTGATGTACTGAGTACTCAGAATATCATCGCATACGTGATGGTCCTCTTTCTTCCTCCGGTAGGTGTCTGGTACATATGGACACGCAGAGAGAAGCTCCATCTGAATATTGAGTCAGTTCTGTTATGGACATTCGTCGGAACTGTCATATTCTTCGGATGGATCAGGCTGATCCTGCAGTGGACCGGTGTAACCATTTAAAAGCTGACAGATCACAGGAAGTCATGCAGGGCATGGCTTCTTTTTCATTTTGAAATCATTTAGAATATTGTCTATGAGAATTGAAACGAAAATTCATGACCGCGAAGCATTCACGCCGACGGAGAATCAGATCATATCCTTTGTGATGGATCATACCAGCCAGGTCATCAGCATGTCTCTGGATGATCTTTCAAATCATCTTTATGTATCAAAGTCTACAATCATACGTTTCTGCAAGAAACTTGGTTTCGCCGGACACAAGGAATTCTGTGTACAGCTGGCACGTGAGCTGAACAGCTTCATGGCAAGTGAATCGGAACTGAATCCGTCTTTTCCCCTGGAGAAGGACGACAGCCGCCGCACCGTTGCCGAAAAGCTGCTGGCGCTGAAATTCAACAGCCTGAATGACACCTATGCCGAACTGAATCTGGAAACGATTTACGGACTGGCAAAGGCAATACATGATCATCACAATGTCACGGTCTATACGGCTGATGAAAACCGTTTTGCGGCAGCGGAACTGGAAGCGAGACTTGAAAACCTCGGATATAATGTAACTGTGGTATATCTGCAGAACAGTCTGCTGAAACGGGCAGGAAGCCAGAACCACGAAACAACGGCATTGTTCATTGCCTACAGTCAGCGGACCCAGGCCATGACACAGGCTGCCAGGATCCTTTCCGAGAAGAAGATTCCGGTATATCTGATCACCGGACCGGTAAAGGGCATGCTTGAAAAGTATGCGGATTCAGTGATCCGGATCGGATATTTTGAACCGTCTCCGAAGATTGCGCCGTTCGGATCCTCTGCCGGCCTTTCCCTTGTCCTTGATCTGCTGTACGGATATCTGTTCGGAATGGATCACGAACATAATCTCGAACTTGTCAGATCGGAGAGCGAATGGCTGAGGACCGGGGCAGAAAACAGCGAAGAACGATAAGCCTGTTGGTTTTCTGCAGGGAATCCTGTACAATAGCGGATGATGATAAAAGCAGTATTGTTTGACATGGACGGTATTCTCTATGACAGTGAATACTATTATATGAAAGGCACCATTGATCAGATGCGGCGCTACGGCTATGACGGTCCCGAAAGACCGATCTATGCCATTATGGGAACCTCAATGGATGAAACCTATCAGATTCTTTATGATCTGCTGGAGGGGAAAGTGCCGCTGGATGTCATCAGGGAAAACAACGAGCGGTATTTCAATGAGGAACACCCTCTGAACTTTAAGGAAATCATGTTTCCGGGAGTGAAGGAAGAACTGATCAGGATGAAAGAGATGGGGCTGAAAACGGCCGTATGTTCCTCTTCGCCTCTGCCGCTGATCCGGGCAAGTCTGAAAGAGATGGAAATTGAAAGTCTGTTTGATTTTGCGGAATCCGGAGACAATGTTAAAAATCCCAAGCCGGCGCCGGATATTTATCTGCTTGCCCAACAGGAACTCGGCATCGCAAAGAATGAGTGTATTGTCTATGAAGACAGCACACTGGGCATAGAGGCAGGCAAAAGGGCAGGTATCTTTACCGTAGCCCGTGAAGACAGGCGGTTCTATCAGGATCAGAGCCATGCCGATCTGACAGTAAAGGATATCCGGTCACTTACCGACTGGATCAGAAAGGAAAACAGCCATGCATGAAGTCATGAAGATTGAAGGCGGTCACCTTCTGGAAGGTGAAGTGACCATATCAGGCGCAAAGAACGCGACAGTTGCGCTCATCCCTGCTGCGGTACTGGCAAACGGTCCGGTAACGATCGTCGGTATTCCCCAGATTGCGGATGTTGATGCCCTGTCACGTATCCTGCGGATACTGAATGTAGACGTCAATGAGGTGGCGGAAGATCACCTGATCATTGACCCGACACATATGAAAAACATCGATCTTGATGATGACAGTGTAACCAAGCTCCGTGCTTCCTATTACTTCATGGGAGCACTGCTCGGCAAATACGGACATGTCAGGATGAAGATGCCGGGCGGGTGCTATCTTGGACCGCGTCCGATCGATCTGCATCTGAAAGGTTTTGAATCACTCGGGGCAACCGTAACGTATGACAAGGGCTGCTATACAATTGATGCCGCCGAACTGAAGGGAAACAAGATATTCCTGGATATTGCCAGTGTCGGTGCGACGATCAATATCATGATGGCAGCTGTATATGCCAAAGGCCGTACCATTATTGAAAATGCGGCCAAGGAACCGGAAATTATCGATGTGGCAACCCTGCTGAACAAGATGGGTGCACGTATCCGCGGTGCCGGCACAAATGTCATCACAATCGACGGTGTCAGAAGCCTGAGCGGCTGTTTCCATGAAATCATTCCCGACCGCATTGAAGCCGGTACATTTATTATCATTGCGGCTGCGGCAGCGAAGAAAATGACCATCAACAATATCATTCCCCAGCATCTGGAGGCACTGCTTTCCAAACTGGAGGAAATGGGTGTGAAGATGGATATCGATGTTGATAAGGTGACAATCGAGCGCTCCGGAAAACTGCGGGGCGTAGACATTACGACCAAGCCGTACCCGGGCTTTGCGACCGACCTGCAGCAGCCTCTGACAACACTGCTGACCCAGGCGGAAGGGGAAAGCCATGTGATTGAAACAATCTATGCAGAGCGCTTCAAGCACTGTCTGGAACTGCAGAAGATGGGAGCAAACATCGATCTGCTGAACGGTGCCTCTCTGATCAAGGGGCCGACAAAACTTGACGGCTGCAAGGTTGCGGCTACCGACCTCCGCTGCGGTGCAGCCATGGTCATTGCCGGTCTGATTGCCGACGGTGTGACGGAAATCGGGAATGTCTATCATATTGACCGCGGCTACTCGGAAATCGACAGCAAGCTCAAGGCACTTGGCGCAAATATCTGGCGGGAAATGGCAGAAGATTAATCTTGCGCGCAGAAATGCCTTATGGTAATATTAATAAGCACTTTCTTTAAGCACGTATAGAGGCTTAAGGCAGAAGGGAGATCGAAAGAAATGAAAAAGGACATTCACCCGAAGTACTATCAGTGCAAGGTAGTATGCACAAGCTGCGGATCTGAATTCATGACAGGTTCCACTCTGAAGGAAATCAAAGTCGATACCTGCTCAAACTGCCATCCGTTCTATACAGGACGTCAGAGATTCGCACAGGCTCAGGGTCGTGTTG